>CADBOO010000080.1 GCA_902796225.1 uncultured Ruminococcus sp. | reverse complement strand
GATACCGACCGCCGCCTTGCCGGGGATCGGCGCTTCGATACGCACGCCGTTGGCGGCGAGGTTCAGCGCGATATCATCGGACAGGTTGGTGATCTTGCTGATCTTCACGCCCGCCTCGGGCTTCAGCTCATAGCGTGTGACCGACGGTCCGCGGCAGATATTGGTGATGCTTGCCTTGACGCCGAAGCTCTTGAGGGTTTCGACCAGCTTTGTCGCGTTTTCCTGCATTTCGTTGTAGGCGCTTGATCCCTCGGCGTCGATCGAGGGATCGAGCAGCTTTGTCGGCGGGAAGACATATTGCGGCTTGTCCGCAGACTTTGCCTCTTCCTTCTTCACCGCGTCGCCCATGCGGCGGGTCTCTTCGCCGATATCCACCTGCACGGTCTGAGGATCCGCCTGCTTTGCGCCCTCTGCGACCGTATGGCTGGATTTATTCTTGGTGATACGCTTTGCGACTGCGGATGCGTCCAGCTCCTGATCCGGTACCATGCCGGAGTTCGCGTTCTGGATGATGTTCAGGATGTTTTCATCGCGCTGTTCGTCCTCGATCTCCTGCTGATCCTTCTGACGCTGTTTTCTCTTGGGCTTGTCCAGCGGGATATCGATGCGGTCACTGCTGCTGCGGGTCGGTCTGTAACCGTTGTCGACGACCTCGGGCAGCTCATATGCATTATCGTTCGTTTCGATGGGATCGGGTCTGCGGCGCTGACGGCGCTCCACATGGCGCTGATAGCCTTTCTTGGCGACCCGCGCAATATCGAGCAGCGTGACGCGCGTGAGGATCATGATCGACACGGCAAGCACCACCAGACAGATGATGACGGCAGGGACGTCCGTGAACCATTCCTTGAACGGATAGCCGAGGATCGCACCGGTCAGTCCGCACAGACTGCGGGTCTCGAACGATCCCTGAAACGCCGCGCCGACTGCGGAAAAATAGCCGTGATCCTTGTTGTAGTTCGTCGCGCTCAATATGTAAAACAGCGTGCAGGTCATGATGAGAACCGTCAGGGATAATACGATCTTGACGCCCTTGTGTTCCATGACTTTTTCCTTTGCGGTCATGATTCCCATGTAGATAAAGATCACGGGAACCAGCAGCGCGCATACACCGAATAAGCCGAACAGGAATTTGTGCAGCACTTCCCATACAGAACCGCCGGGGATACAGACCAGCGCCAGCAGGATGATACCGACAGCACACAGCAGAATCGCCTTGATCTGGGGATTCATCCCGATCTGAATGGATTGAGGCTGTCCGGCAGATGCTCTTCCCTTACCGGAATTCGTTTTCTTTTTTGTTGTTGAGCTTCGTTTGGACGTGCTGTTGGATTTCTTTTTAGCTGCCAAATAACTCACTCCTATATTTTGGGTTTCTGTTTGTTGTTTTAACTATCCGATCACTGCGCCGGTAAACACATTCGTACCGGTATTCATTTCAATGATGCTGATGACGACGACCGCAGCGCCGATGACCGCGGTATACAGGATGAATACGATCATCTTGTCGGTCTTCAAAAGCCACTTGAACAGGACGATCGAGAAATATCCGACGAACGCCGCGACAAGCATACCGATGATAACGGGCAGGATATCGACATTCAGCCCGCCGGGAGCGTCCATGGCGTCCTTGAATTCCAAGAGCGCCGCCGCGATGATCGACGGGATCGCGAGGATAAAGGTATAGTCCAGCGCCTTTTGCTTATTGACGCCGCGCATCTGCCCCGCCGCCAAGGTCGAACCGGAACGGGAAAGTCCGGGCAACGTCGCAAAGCACTGCACCAGACCGACAACGATCGCATCGACGACGGTCATGGATTTTCTGCCTTCCGGGTACTTTTCGCGTCGTTTCTGCGCAAAATACCCCCGCGAAAACATATCGCCGAGCAGCAACAGCAGTGAAGTGATCAGCAGACATATACCGACAATGATAAAATACCTGTCGGAGTTGAAGCTCTCGACATAGTCCTTCAGCTTCATTCCGGTGCCGGGAACCGGCAGGAACAGCAAAAACAGCGGCAAAAGGCCGATCGCCAGCATGATCAGCATCCGTCTGTCCTCGTCCATTGTTTTCCACTTGAACCGTCCGCGGAAGATATCGGCGACGAGCAGCCCGAACGCCTTGATCAGCCGCCAGATCAGCTTATAGTAGAATGCGCACACTGCGACCAGCGTGCCGATATGCAGCATGACGTTGAAGAACAGATTGCCTTCCGTCACGCCGAGAATATGCTGGGTGATATTCAGGTGACCGCTGCTGGATACGGGCAAAAACTCCGTCAAGCCCTGCACAACGCCCTGAATGATCGCGTCGATCACTGTCATAATAACTCCTTATGTATCGCGCCGAAGCGCGTGATAGATGAATCACTTCATCTTGTCTGAACGGGTGTTCTTGTGTTTCTTGCGCTGCCTGATCATATCGAACAGCGCGTCTGTCGCATCCGACAGCGTTCCGACCTCGTCGATCAGCCCGCATTCGACCGCTTGAGAGCCTTCGAGGATCGTCCCGATATCCGTGACCAGCTCGCCGGTATTCATCGCCAGCTCGCTGTATTTCTCCTTGCTGATAGCGGAATGCGCGGCGACAAAGCCGTTGATGCGCTCCTGCATTTTCTGAAAATAGCGGAACGTCTGCGGCGCGCCGACCGTCAGTCCCGTCGTGCGGACGGGATGCACCGTCATCGACGCAGTGCTCGCGATAAAGCTTTTGTCCGCCGATACCGCCAGCGGGATACCGATGGAATGACCGCCGCCCAGTACCAACGATACCGTCGGCTTTTTCATGCCAGAGATCATCTCGGCGATCGCCAAGCCCGCCTCTACGTCGCCGCCGGAGGTGTTGAGCAATACCAGCAGGCCGTCGATATGCGCGTCCTCGTCGATGGCGAGCAGCGAAGGGATCACGTGCTCGTACTTGGTCGTCTTGTTGTTGGCGGGCAGGATATAGTGCCCCTCGATCTGACCGATGACCGTCAGGCAGTAGATAACGTCGTCGCCTCGGTGGGTGATAACGCTGCCCATCCCGGTCACGCTGTCCTGCGGCGCGGTATCCTTGCTGTCGCTTTCTCCGGAGGGAACCTCCTCAGGCGTTTCGCCGGGAAGCTCTGTTTCCTTATCGGGAAGCTCGCCTTCGTTCTCAAGAGCATTTTTCTGCGGATTCCGTTTGCGGAGCAGTCCGTTCTGTCGGTTAAAGCTGTATTTGTTCATCTTGCACCTCGAATAATCACTAATACGATTAGTTTTTCCGAAAAGCACAAAATCATGTATATACAAGCTCAGAAAATACCATTATTTAGTATAGCACGAATTCGCTGATTGTTCAATAAAAATGCCCAAATTTCTTTGGTGACAATTTAATTACAAGATATTATAGTATGCTATTGTTGATAATATTCTGATTAAGGAGAAAGAATTGAGCACGAATGCTGTTTACGGCGTCATCATCGCCGTATTGATTCTGTTATCAGGCTTCTTTTCATGTGTCGAGACCGCTTTTTCGTGCGCGAACACCATCCGCCTCAAGGCGCTCGCCGATAACGGCAGCCGCCGCGCAAAGAACGCGCTGTGGGTCACCGACCGCTTCGACAATGTTTTGACCGCGATCCTCATCGGCAACAACGTCGTCAACCTCGGATGTTCGTCACTTGCGACCATCCTGTGCCTGAACATATTCGAAAACTACGGCGCGGCGATCGCGACCGGACTGACTACCCTGCTGGTGCTGACCTTCGGCGAGGTCATTCCGAAGTGCCTCGGCAGAGAGGCGAGCGATTCTATCGTCCTCTACACCGCGTTCCTGCTGAAGGTGCTGACATACATCCTTACGCCGCTGATATTTTTCTTTGCGGGAATTAAAAACGGATTCATGAAGCTCGCGCATATCAAAAAGACCTCTCCGTCGGTCACTGAGGACGAGCTGAAATACATCATCGAGACCATCGAAGAAGAGGGCATCCTCGAAGAACAGGAGAGCGAGCTTGTCCAGTCGGCGCTTGAATTCGACGAAAAGACTGCGGGCGAGATCCTGACCCCGCGCGTCGACGTCACCGCGATCGACATCGACGACGACCCCGAAAAGATCCATGACCTGATCATCAGGGAACGCTACTCGCGCATCCCTGTCTACGAAAACGAGATCGACAACATCATCGGCATCCTGCATACCCGCGACTACCTTGAAAAGGTCATCGACGGCAACGGCGCGGTTGAGATCCGCCCCCTGCTCACCCCCGCGCACTTTATCTACAAAAGCATGAAGCTGTCCGATATCCTCAACGATTTCCGTGACCGCAAGCTCCATATCGCTATCGTCACCGACGAATACGGCGGGATGCTGGGCATCGTCACGATGGAAGATCTGCTCGAGGAAATCGTCGGCGATATCTGGGACGAGGACGAGGACGTCGAGCACACCTTTACCAAGCTGCGCGACGGGCGTTATCTTGTCAGCGGCGACATGGAGCTGGACGATCTCTTTGAGATGCTGGAGGTATCGGAGGATGACGAGATCGAAAGCAACTCTGTCGGCGGATTCATCGTGGAACAGCTCGGCGAGCTGCCGACCCGCGGTCAGAAGATCCGCTACAAAAACCTGCGCTTCACCGTAAAGCGCGTCCGAAACCGCCGCATCATCTCGGCGCTGGTAGAAGTGATCAAGCAGGAAAAAGAATAATCCAGAAGCACAAAAACGCCGCGGCTGATACCGCGGCGTTATCTTATACTGCCATTGAGTTTCGTATACTATCAGATCAATTGCTATCGGTGATCGTCAGTGCGAACGGCATCGCGTCGCAATTGAGCAGGTTCGCTACCGTCACCGCTTTCTGCTCGGTAAAATCTCCGTGGATCTCTACCTTGCCGTCAGTGATCGGCGCATAGACCGTCGGCGCACAGATCATCTCGCTGTCAATGTAAACCTCTGTCGATTTACCGACGGACGACCTCGTCAGATCCTTGAACTTCGTCTTGCCCTCATCGGTAAAGATGATCAGCGCGTAATGCTCTTTTTTCTTATCGTCATACTGCACTTCGGCGGACTTGATATCACTGTTATTAATCACAGGCATGCCTGTAACGGGATGGACGAAAGCAACAACGCCCTTGCGCGTCAGCAGATCGTTCTCCAGATTGCTCATACAGGTAACGGTGAACTGCTTTGTTTTTTCATCCAGCGCAACGCTGTATTCCGTTCCTGTACCGGCGAGCCGCGCTTCCAGAACCTTTTTTGCCGCGTTCAGCGACGTCGCGTCGATCTTCTGATCGCCCTGCGCGTCGGGAGAAAGCGTGTAGGTCACCGGATAGCTTTCTGTCGCCTCCTGCTTGTCCGCGTCGTCTTCTTTTCCGCCGCATGCGCAGCATAAGATCGCGACCGTCAGTACCATCCATAAAGCCAGAATCTTTTTCATATCGTTCTCCTTTTATAGCAACTCTTTTAATTCCGCAAAAGAAATATATTGCTCCGTCGGATCGATCTCTTCTGCCGTACAAACCGAGATCACATAGCTTTCGAGATCGCAGCTCATGATGTGTCTGCTCAGATCATCCGACGTCGTATCGAACGCCCTGAGATCCGCAGCGATACCGATACCGCGCTGTTTGAGATACGCCTCCTTGCGCGTCCAGATCCGCGTAAACGCCCCGGCGGATTGCTCTGCGTTTTTGACATACCGAAGCTCATTCGGGTGAAAAAACCTCTCTGCGATCTTCATATAGTCCTTTTCGGACAGTTTTTCGACGTCGACGCCGATCTCGTGATCGTCCACGGCGATCACGGCGCAGCGTCCGCTGTGGGATACCGAAAAGCATTTTCCGCCGACTGCATAGGGCTTGCCGTGCTCATTCGTTTGCAGCGGGTACTCCCCCACCTCGCGGCGGATCAGCAGTCCTGCCGCAAGGCTCAGCAGCTTGTCCTCATCAAATCGCAATCGATCGATTTTATTCCGGCGCTCCGGCGGCAGCAGCCGGGCGAGATTTTTTACATCTTCGTATCTGATATCGTCAAGCAGAATACAGCGGATCAACACATTCCCGACTTCCCATCATGATTTCTGATACTACTATACACCAAACCGCCGCAACATGCAAATAAATATTTACAAATGCCGCTGCAAATGGTATATTATGAGTAACGGAATACCCTGACATTTCAAATGAGGAGGATACACCATGCCGAGGATCTGTGACCTGCATACGCATACCGTCTTTTCCGACGGCACCTATACGCCCGCCGAGCTGATCGACGCCGCGATCGACAGCGGTCTGTCGGCATTGGCGATGACGGATCACAACACGGTATCGGGACTGAACGATTTTTTGGCTGCGGGCAGGGATAAGCCGATCGATATCGTTCCGGGCGTCGAATTCACTACCGCCGATTACGGCGTCGAGCTGCACATTCTCGGACTGTTCGTCAAGCCCGCAATGTTTGAGCAGATAAACGAGTATATCAATAAAGCGTCGATCCTCAAAGAAGAAAGCAACTACAAGCTGGTACATAAGCTGCGCGAACACGGCTATGATATCCACTATGTCGATATTCTCGAGAATTCCAAAGGGCATGTCAACCGCGCGAATATCGCTGCAGAGTTGCTGAAAAAGGGATATATCGGCAGTATCAGCGAGGGATTCGAAACCATCCTCTCCAAATCGTACGGTCTGTACGAGCCGCCCGAACGCCTGTCATCCATCGAAACCATTTCCCTGATCCGTTCCATCGGCGCCGTCGCGGTATGGGCGCATCCGTACATCCACATGACCTTTGACCAGGCGAACGAGTTCCTGCCGCGCGCAAAGGACGCCGGTCTGCAGGGGATGGAAACCATCTACAGCCTGTATGACGACGAGACCTCCCGACGTGCAAAAGAGGTCTGTGCGCATTTCGGATTATGCGAAAGCGGCGGCAGTGATTTTCACGGCGCAAACAAGCCCGATATCGCCCTCGGAAAAGGCAAAGGAAACCTCTTGATCCCCTACGAATTCTACGAAAAGCTGCACGCATTACTGTAACAAAACGGCTCCCTTTGATAAAGGGAGCTGTTATTATGTCCTCAAAATGACTAAGGAATGATTTGATTGTTTGAGCCGCAGGCGTATACCCGTCACTCTTCGCTCAAAGATTATTCCCTCTGAGAATTATTTCGACCCATTCCACAGGCCCGATCGCACCGTTTTGCTCAACGCCCAATTGCTTCTGGATCGCGATGACCGCAGCTTTTGTCTGCGGTCCGAAGATCCCGTCGACGTCGACCTCAGGGATCTCAGGATCGACCCGACCGATACGGCTCAGGTACCTCTGGATCACGCGGACATTCTCTCCCCTGTCGCCCTCGACCAGAAAGCGCCCGGGATACGGCTCGCCGATCGCGCTCTGATAATTTGCCGGCAGCTGTGACACAGCGTCCTTATACGCGCGTTCGATCGCAGAAAAGGTGTTCGCGTCCACGATCCCGTCGATGGTCAGCCCGTATTCGCTCTCGAAGGTGAACACCGCGTCGCGGGTCTCGTCGTTGAAAAAGCCGGTGATTGCGATCGGCGGCAGCTGGGGATAAAAGTAGCCGAGGAACGCCAGATAATACTGCACCGTCTCGACCTCGGGACCGCTGTCGCCGAGCTGTAGGGTATCCTTGAAGATCCTGTCGATCTCGGGGATGGTCAGACCCTCGCTGGTGATCTCGGAGAGGCGCTTGACCGCCGAAAAGATCTGCTTGATCTTGTACCACGTCGCCTTGCCGACAATGCCGTCGGCGGTCAGGTTGAAGATCCGCTGAAATGTTTTGACGCTCTCCTCCATCTCACGGTCGAACACGCTGGTGCTGTTGTCGATCTTCGGGATCGCGGGATAATTGCGGGCGATCCGGTTCAGCTCGTTCTTCAGCTTGCGAACGTCGTCGCCGAACGATCCGACCGAAAACGATGTTCCCGGATAACTCTGCGTATTATCGGCAAGCGGAGCGTTTGACACGATCTCGATATTGTCGCCGTAGTAGTATTTGAGGATTTCCAAGGCGCTGTAACCGTTATTTGCAAGCTCGACAGTGCCGACCTGCGACAGGCCGTTACACTGTGTCCGTACACCGTCGCAGAATACGGCAAACAGCGGCTCAACAGCATTGGTGCGCTTGATGTAATTGTTGAAGATATCATCGACGATGACGCTGATGGTATCAAAGACCTCGCCGTTTTTGGTGTAGGCGTGGTCATAGCGGGTGCTGTTGGTGATGTCGAAGTCATACCCGCGGCTGCGGTAATACTCGGTATATACCCGGTTGAGCGTATAGGAGATCTGCGCGAGGATGTTTGCCCTGAGGCTTTCCTCCGGCCAATTCGGAAAGATCTCGCTGGATGCGACGTTCTTGATGTAATCCGTGAACGGTACGGTCACGTTCTCTGCAGGCGCGTTCGGCGCGCCGAGATGCACCGTGATGTTCGTCGGGATCGTCGGCAGCAGCACTGCCATTAGCCCGCCTCCCCTGAATTCGTCTGCGTCGTTGATGCGGGCGTTTTGGGCGTCAGCGAGATCGGCAGGATAGTCTCGATCTTGTCGTGGATGACCACCGCGCAGTCGGTGATCTCCTCAAAATCCGGATGAAAGACCGTGATCATGTACTCCGCCTCCGGTTCATCCTCGTCCGCATTGAGGACGCTTTCGATGCTTTTTGCGGGAAGCACCATATTGTCAACGATGCCGGAAATATCCGTCACGTCGTTGTACAGGCTGTACCGCACGCCGTCCAAAACCTGAGCGACGTCCACCAGCACATTCTTCACCGGATATGCGCCACGCGCGACGCTGATCTGCACCTTCAGCGTACCCCGCCCCGGATAGTGGCGGACAAAATCCTCATATTCGGGTTTGAAGGGCGATTCGCCCTCTGCGACCGTCCGCGCCGCTGCATATGCCTCCTGCGGACTGATCCCGCTGTTCAGATAATCTCGATACATAAAGATCCCCTTTCCGAAGCATTATATGCCGCCGGAAAGGGGATTATGTCATTACGCGATTATTATTCTAATAGAGAATTATTTTGTGTCGAATGTATACGGTGAAAAGTCAAAGGTCGCGAAGTAATCATCCATGTTCTCCGCGCGTCTGATCAGCTGATGCGAGCCGTCCTCTTTGAGCAGCACCTCTGCGCTTCTCAGCTTGCCGTTGTAGTTATAGCCCATCGCGAAGCCATGGGCGCCGGTGTCGTGGATATAGACCAGATCGTCCGGCAGGATCTCTGGCAGCATGCGGTCGATCGCAAACTTGTCGTTGTTCTCGCACAGTCCGCCTGTAACGTCGTACTTATGATCGCAGGGAAGGTCTTCCTTGCCCAGCACGGTGATGTGGTGATAGGAGCCGTACATCGCGGGGCGCATCAGGTTCGCTGCGCAGGCGTCTAGACCGATATAGTCCTTGTAGATATGCTTGGTGTGCAGGCACTTGGCGACCAGCGCGCCGTAGGGCGCCATCATGTATCTGCCAAGCTCTGCAAAGATCGCAACGTCGTCCATGCCCTCGGGGATGAGGATCTCCTCGTACTTCTGACGCACCAGCTCGCCGATCTCAGCGATGTCCGCACGCGGTTCTTCGGGACGATAGTCGACGCCGACGCCTCCGGAAAGATTGACGAACGCGATATGCACGCCGCAGCGCTTGCTCAGGCGCACCGCTAAGCTGAACAGGATGCCCGCCAGCTCTGCGTAGTAATCGTTCGACACGGTGTTCGACGCTAAGAACGCATGGATGCCGAAATGCTTTGCGCCGTCCTTCTTGAGCTGTGTGAACGCCTCCGCCATCTGATCCTCGGTCATGCCGTACTTTGCCTCGCCGGGGTTATCCATGACCTGCACGCCGGTTCTCGACGCGGCAAGCTCGAACACGCCGCCGGGGTTATAGCGGCAGCAGACGGTTTCGGGCACGCCGCAGACGCGCTCGATGAACGGCACAAAATTGATATCGTCAAGGTTGATATACGCGCCGAGCTGATAGGCTTTGACCATATCCTCCTCGGGAGTCACGTTCGACGAGAACATGATGTCGGTACCCCTGAAGCCGCAAGCCTCACTCATGACAAGCTCGGTCAGCGATGAGCAGTCAACGCCGCAGCCTTCCTCTTTGAAGATCTGCAGCAGATAGGGATTCGGGGTCGCCTTGACGGCGAAATACTCCTTGAAGCCCTTATTCCACGCGAACGCCTGATTGACGCGGCGGCAGTTCTCGCGGATGCCTTTTTCGTCGTAGATGTGGAACGGCGTAGGGATATCTCTGATGATATCCTGAGCCATCGCCTTGGTCAAAAACGGTGTTTTTTTCATATACATTTCCTCTCTCTTCGGATAATAGATAACGGGTAAGGGATAGTGGTTATGGGAGGACTCCGTCCTCACCTGATCCCTTTTTGAGTGAAGAACTAAGAACTAAGAGTGAAGAACTGCGGGAGGACTCCGTCCTCACCTGATTCCTGATTCCTAATTCCTCATTCCTAATTCCTCATTCCTCATTCCTAATTCCTCATTCCTAATTCCTCATTCCTCATTCCTAATTCCTAATTCCTAATTCCTAATTTCTAATCCCTGACTGATTGCATGATCGCAGTCTCGATCGCCTCTGCCCCGTCGCCCTTGAGCGCCGAGAACGGATACAGACCGACGTTTTCAAACTCTGCCATGATCCCGGAGATCAGGCTCAGCTGTGCCTGATACTCAGATTTATTCAGCTTGTCCGACTTGGTCATGACCACGATAAACGGAACGCCGCTGTCATACAGAAAACGGATCATGTTCATATCATCGGCGGTGGGCTTGTGACGCATATCGATGATCTGCACCACCAGCGCGATATTCCTGCCCGCGGCAAAATAGCCTTCTACCAGCTCTGCCCAGCGAAGCTTTTCGACCTTACTGACCTTGGCGTAGCCGTATCCGGGAAGGTCGACCAGATTGAAACTACCCGCGTCGAAAAAGTTGATCGTCGCAGTCTTGCCGGGCTTTGAGCTGACGCGCGCAAGCGATTTGCGTCCGCACAGCCGATTGATCAGCGATGATTTTCCGACGTTCGAGCGTCCGGAAAAGACGACGTCGGGACGATCATCCTCGCGCAGCTGGTTGGACAGCCCCGCGGAATAAACAAATTCTACATTCAGCATAGGTCACCTCACTGAGCGACGTCCACGCGCTTACCGGCTGCTTTTTTCGGCTTCATGACCGCGTTGATATCCTTCGCGACTTTTTTCGCGGGAAGCGCGGCGATCTCGATGACCTCGTCAACCTTTTCGACCGGGATAAAGGTCAGCGCGCCGCGAATCTCCTCGTCGATCTCTTCGAGGTCGCGGACATTCTCTTTCGGGATGATCACGTTTTTGATCCCCGCCTTGAACGCCGCCATCGATTTTTCCTTGAGTCCGCCGATCGGAAGCACCTTGCCGGAAATCGTGATCTCGCCGGTCATCGCAACGTCGGCTCGTACGGGACTCATGGTCAGCGCCGAATACAGCGCGGTCGCCATCGTCACACCTGCAGAAGGACCATCCTTCGGAACAGCACCCTCGGGAGCGTGGATATGGATATCATACTTGCTGTAGAAATCGGGAGCGATCCCGTATTTGCCTGCGCGGGTGCGGATGGCGGTGATCGCCGCCTTTGCGCTTTCCTGCATCACGTCGCCGAGCGATCCGGTCAGCTCGAGCTTGCCGGTGCCGGGCATCACGGCGCATTCCAGCGGCAGCAGCGTGCCGCCGACAGACGTCCATGCCAGTCCGTTGACCAAGCCGATCTCCGGCTTTTTCGCCGCAAGATCGTCCAGATATTTCTTCACGCCGAGGAATTCGCCGATGTTCTTATCGTTGACCCTGACGACGACCTCGGGGTCGGCTAAGATCTGAACCGCGGCTTTTCTCAGCACGGCGGTCAGCTCGCGTTCGAGATTACGCACGCCTGCCTCGCGGGTATAACAATCGATCACCGCATAGATGGCTTTGTCGGTGATGCGGAAATTCTTGCGTTTGATGCCGCAGAGCTTCATCTGCTTCGGAAGCAGATGCCGCTTCGCGATCTGGAATCTTTCGGTTCTCGTATAGGACGAAAGCTCGATCACATCCATCCTGTCCTTGAGCGGCGCGGGGATCGCGTCGGGGTCGTTCGCGGTGGTGATGAACATCACGTCGGAAAGGTCGAACGGCATATCGATATAGTGATCGACAAAGGTCGCATTTTGTTCGCCGTCGAGGACCTCCAGCAGCGCCGAAGTCGGGTCGCCCTTGTAGTCGGCGGAGAGCTTGTCCACCTCGTCGAGGATCAGCAGAGGATTGCGCACGCCGCACTGTTTGACGGCGGCGATGATGCGTCCGGGCATCGACGCGATATAGGTGCGCCTGTGACCGCGGATCTCCGCTTCGTCACGCACGCCGCCCAGCGCGATACGACGGCTTTTTCTGCCGATGGCGTCGCCGATGCTGACAGCGATGGAAGTCTTACCGACGCCTGGAGGACCGACCAGACAGATGATCTGTCCCTTCGCCTTGTCGCTGAGCTGACGCACGGCAAGCTGTTCGATGATGCGTTCCTTGACCTTTTTGAGGCCGTAGTGATCGCGGTCGAGCTGTTCCTGTACAGCGGCGGTATCGATCTTTTCCTCGGTCTTCTCGTTCCACGGAAGCTCCAGGCAGGTATCTATGTAGGTCTCTATAACGCTCGATTCGTTGCTGCCGAAGGGCAGTCGCTCAAGCTTTGAACATTCTTTCAGCAAGGTCTTCTCCGCTTCCTCGGGAAGATGCTTGTCGGCGATCCTTTTGCGCAGCTCGTCGATATCCGAAAACTCGCCGTCTTCGCCGAGTTCCTCTTTGATGACGTTCATCTGCTCGCGAAGGTAATAGTCGCGCTGTGAGCGATCGATGCGCTCCTTTGCCTTTTCCATGATCTCATCCTCTGCCGAGAGGATAAAGATCTCGTTCTGCAAAGCGTCGATCAGAATCTCCAGCCGGTCGGAAACGGATACGGTCTCGAGCAGCAGCTGTTTGATCTCGGCGTCCAGCATGACGTTCGCCGCGACAAAGTCCGCCAGATCGGACGGATCGTTGGCGAGTCCGATCTTGAACAGGATGTCGGTCGGCAGCTTCGGAGAAAGCTCCATGTATTTTTCAAAGGTCGCCTTTAATGAGCGCATCAGCGCCAGATCGCGGGTCGTGGTCACACGTGTGCGGCGGTTGGTATACGGCGCGACAGACGCGTACATACACGCGTCGTGATCGATCGGGTGAATGATCACCGCACGGTACAGTCCCTCGACAACGACGCGGGTGGATTTTTCGCCCTCTTTCAGGATCTGGACAACTTTGCAGACGACGCCTACCTTGTAAACGTCGTCAAAGGTCGGTTCGTTGAGTCCTGCGTCGATCTGCGCGGTCAGGAAGATCAGCTGGTCGCCTTTCATCGCGATTTCCAGCGCCCTCTTGCTGCGCTTGCGGCTGACGTCGAAGTTGAGCATCATCTTCGGAAAGACGACCACTCCCCTCAGCGGCAGGACCGGTATATCAAATGATTTGTTGTAAGTTTGTGGCATAGTTACTCCTATATGTCATTTTGAAGAAAGCAACTGTCATTCTGAGGTTAACCGAAGAATCCCGAAGATCCATCGCTTTGCTCAGGATGATATTCCCTTTTTGGGGGATTGCCCCTGGAGCGACGCAGGCGTCAAGCCCTCTCAATGACAACTCAGATAAGAATAATTCAAGGCTGTATGGAGATCCATGCAGCCTGATCGTGATTGTTAAGACGCGTTGTCGGCGCTGTCGCCCATACCGAGCTTCAGCGCAAAGTCGGCAGCGTTATTGCGGAAGATCTGCGGCTGAGCGCCGTTATCGACCACGTCGCGGGTGATGATGATCTTCTCGACCGATACGTCGGACGGAATCTCGAACATCAGGTCGGTCAGAAGCCCCTCGATGATGCCCCTGAGTCCGCGCGCACCGGTATTCTGCTCTTTTGCCTTCTGCGCGATCGCATAGAGCGCTTCTTTCTCGAACAGCAGCTCGACGTTATCCAGTTTGAACAGATGCTTGTACTGAGCGATCAGCGAATTCTTCGGCTCGGTCAGCACGCGCACCATATCGTCGTCGCTGAGATCAGACAGCGCGGTGATGACCGGAAGTCTGCCGATCAGCTCGGGGATGATGCCGAACTTGATCAGGTCGTGACCGGTGACATACTTCATCCAGTCTTTCTCGAGCATCTCCTGGGTATCGCTGACGTCCGCCTCAAAACCGAGCACCTTATTGCCCATGCGCTTTTTGACGACCTTGTCCAGTCCGTCGAAAGCGCCGGCGCAGATGAACAGGATGTTGCTGGTATCCACCTGCAGGAATTCCTGCTGGGGATGCTTTCTGCCGCCCTGCGGGGGTACGTTCGATACCGTTCCCTCGACGATCTTCAA
This sequence comes from uncultured Ruminococcus sp., assembly GCA_902796225.1. Classification (GTDB taxonomy): domain Bacteria; phylum Bacillota; class Clostridia; order Oscillospirales; family Acutalibacteraceae; genus Ruminococcoides. The sequence continues at coordinate 2,351 of CADBOO010000080.1, read as the reverse complement.
CAGCGCCTGCTGAACGCCCTCGCCCGATACGTCGCGGGTGATGGACGGGTTCTCGCTTTTTCTGGCGATCTTGTCGATCTCGTCGATGTAGATGATGCCGCGCTCGGCACGCTCGATATCAAAATCCGCCGCCTGGATCAGCTTCAGGAGGATGTTCTCGACGTCCTCGCCGACATACCCCGCCTCGGTGAGGGTGGTCGCGTCGGCGATCGCAAACGGCACGTCCAGCGCCTTTGCAAGCGTCTGTGCCAAAAGGGTCTTGCCCACGCCGGTGGGACCCAGCATCAGCACGTTGGACTTTGCGAATTCTACGTTTTCATCGTGATTGAACACGCGCTTGTAGTGGTTGTACACCGCGACAGACAGCGTCTTTTTTGCGTCGTCCTGACCGATGACATAATCGTCGAGGATCGCCTTGATCTCCTTGGGCTTGAGCAGTCCCGCAGGAGCCTGTGCAAGCTCGTCGACGTGTTCTTCCTGTGACAGATCGCCGTCCTCCAGGATCGACATACAAAGGTCGATGCACTGGTCGCAGATATATACGCCGTTGCCGGCGATCATCCTGCCTACCATCTCCTGCGGCTTGCCGCAAAAGGAACAGTAGACGTTCTCGTCCGTTTTCTTTCCTGCCATACTTATCTCCTCAGGGAAAAATGTTCTCCCATTTACCTTCTCAAATTTACAGCAACAGCCGGATGAGTATTTTACTCTCCGGCTCGTTCTGTTTCATTATTATCTTTTTTCGATGACCTTATCGATCAGACCGTATTCCAGCGCCTGCTGGGCGGTCATAAAGTTGTCGCGCTCGGTATCCGCCTTGATGACGTCAAGCGGCTGACCGGTGTTCGCGGCGAGAATCTCATTGAGCTTCTGCTTGGTGTGCAGGATATGCTGGGTGTGGATCTCGATATCGGTCGCCTGACCCTGTGCGCCGCCGGAGGGCTGGTGGATCATGATGTCGGCGTTCGGAAGCGCATAACGCTTGCCTTTTGTACCTGCCGCCAGCAGGAACGCGCCCATCGACGCTGCCATGCCCATGCAGATAGTGGAAACGTCGCACTTGATATACTGCATGGTATCATAGATCGCCATACCGTCGGTGACGGATCCGCCGGGGGAATTGATATACAGGCTGATGTCTTTATTGGGATCCTGACCCTCGAGGTACAACAGCTGTGCGACAACCAGAGAGGCAGTCGTGGCGTTGACCTCCTCGGTCAGCATGATGATTCTGTCATTCAATAGGCGGGAGAAAATGTCGTAGGAACGCTCTCCGCGATTGGTCTGTTCTACTACATAAGGGACTAAAGCCATATCGTTCATCCTTTCACAATAGTATAATCGAAGTTCGCTGCGATTATTCGCTGTCACGGCGAATCACAACAGTATCTTACTTAATGACCGCGTTGTCCTTGATCAGCTTCATTGCCAGCTCTACGGACAGATCCTCTGTGATGCTGTCGACGGGGATGATATCCTTGACCTTGTCGACGTCCATCTGATAGGCGTCAGCCATCTTCTTGTACTCCGCCTCGATCTCTTCCTCGGTGGGCTTGATAGCTTCGAGCTTTGCGATCTTCTCGAGCGCTAAGCGCATCTTGACGCGCTTTTCCGCCTCGGGCTTATACATCTCGAGAACAGCGTCAGGCTCCATGCCGGTGTACTTCAGGTAGGTGTTCATATCCATGCCCTGAGAGCGCAGACGCATATCCATCTCGCGCATCATGTTCTGGGCTTCATTGTCAAACATCTGCTGGGGGATCTCGCCCTCGACCTTCTCGATGACGGCTGCGGTCAGCTTGTCGTCGAGGTCGTGCTCAGCCTCATGCTCGAGGCGATGGGCGATCTGTCCCTTGAGTTCTTCGCGGTATTCCGCTACGGTATCCTTCTCGGAAACATCCTTGACGAAATCGTCGTCGACCTCCGGCAGCTCTTTCTTCTTGATCTCGTGGAGCTTGATCTTGAACTGAGCATCCTTGCCCTTGAGGTTCTCCGCCTGATACTCGTCGGGGAACTTTACGTCGATAGTGAATTCATCGTCGGCGCTGTGACCGATGACCTGATCCTCAAAGCCGGGGATGAAGTTGCCGGAGCCAAGCTCCAGGTTGTAGTTCTCAGCCTTGCCGCCTTCGAACGCTTCGCCGTTGCAGAAGCCCTCAAAATCGATGACGACGGTATCGCCGTTTTCGGCGGGTCTGTCTTCGACGGTGACCATACGGCTGTTGCGCTCGCGGACATGCTCGATCTCGTGGTCGATCATATCGTCGGTGACCTCGGTAGACATCTGCTCTACCTCGATGCCCTTGTAGTCCTTGATCTCGATCTCAGGCTCAACGATAACGGTCGCCTTG
>CADBOO010000079.1 GCA_902796225.1 uncultured Ruminococcus sp. | reverse complement strand
TATGCGAGCGTGCTGGAATAGGCAGACAGGCACGTTTGAGGGGCGTGTGTCTTTGACGTACGGGTTCAAGTCCCGTCGCTCGCACCATTGATAATGGGGTATCCATACGGATACCCCCTTATCAATTATCCAAACAGTGCGTGCGGCGGGACTTGAAGGCGAGCGTGCCGAGCAAGAAGCGCGAAGTCGCTTCGAGCGAAGGTCAAAACAGTCCGGCGGACTGTTTTGAGGGAGAGCGCAGATCGACTGTTTGGCAGGAGGCGTCGATCCGAAGACGATATCTTGCGTACCGTCAGATAAAGCATACGTCGCTCGCATTCAAACAGTGCGTGCGGCGGGACTTGAAGGCGACCGAGCCGAGCAAGAAGCGCGAAGTCGCTTCGAACGAAGGTCAAAACAGTCCGGCGGCCTGTTTTGAGGGAGAGCGCAGATCGACGGTTTGGCAGGAGGCGTCGATCCGAAGACGATATCCTGCGTACCGTCAGATAAAGCATACGTCGCTCGCATCCAAACAGTGCGTGCGGCGGGACTTGAAGGCGACCGTGCCGAGCAAGAAGCGCGAAGTCGCTTCGAGCGAAGGTCAAAACAGTCCGGCGGACTGTTTTGAGGGAGAGCGCAGATCGACGGTTTGGCAGGAGGCGTCGATCCGAAGACGATATCTTGCGTACCGTCAGATAAAGCATACGTCGCTCGCATCCAAACAGTGCGTGCGGCGGGACTTGAAGGCGAGCGTATCAAGCCGTAATGACGCTCAGGATGACAGTATATAAAAGTATCAGTTAATCTAATAGGATTTCAAAAATGAAAAAAAGCAATATCATTTTCATCATCATATCGGTTGTCGTGATTTTAGCGATTCTGCTGTATGCCTTAGAAAGCACAGAACATTTACTCTCGAGGTTTTATTGGGGCGACAGGATCACCGTCACAATCGACTGTACTGCAAACGGAGTAACCGTGCTGCCTGACCATGAACAGGTGAAATGCACGGCAGAGGATGATCAGCAGGAAGTCGTCCGTTATTCCACGCCAAACAAGTATTCCGTCAGAGCAAACGAATACGGCATGTACACCTTTACTTTTCCGATCGAAAAATACACCGTAAATCTGAAGTTGGTACACACAAATTGGTGGGAAATCAACAGCTGCAGGCTCAGCCTTGAAATAGACGAGCAAAGTCAAGCCGTCAGCTACACCCTTACCGATAATAAAGGCGAAGAGGTCTCCGGAACAGATAAGCTCTCCGGCAGCACGATTTCGTTATATCATATGTTTTAATTTTCGAATTTAGAATTAAGGAGGTGCTTTTGCACTTCCTTTTTATTTTGATGTTTTAGTTGTTTTCTGCAGGAAAATATGATATAATATGAATTTAAAAGAAGCATTATCAACCACAACTACTTTACAATGAAATGCGGTGAGAGTATGAAGAAGCGATTGATCGACGTTGCGATGGGCCGCGAAAAGCCCGATCTCGTCTTAAAAGGCGCAAAGGTGCTGAATGTTTTTACCGAAAAGCTTGAAGAAAAGGACGTCGCGATCTGTGACGGCTATATCGCGGGCTTGGGCGTTTATGACGGCGATAATATCGTCGACCTGAGCGGCAAGTATCTGACGCCGGGGCTCTTGGACGCACACATTCACCTTGAATCCTCCCTGCTGACGCCGGTACAGTTTGAACGCGCATCGCTTGCGCACGGCACGACCGGCGTGATCTGCGACCCGCACGAGATTGCGAATGTCGCGGGTACGGAAGGCATTGACTATATGATGCAATTGTGCGAGCCGCTTGATATGCGCGTTTGGTTTAATATGCCGTCGTGTGTGCCTGCATGCCCCTTGGAGGAAACCGGCGAGGTACTGGAAGCGGAGGATCTTGCGCCGTATTATGATAAACCGAACGTCCTCGGACTTGCCGAGGTCATGAACGCGGTCGGTGTGATCGACGGAGATGAAAGTGTTCTGCAAAAGATCATCGACGCAGAGTCACGCGGCAGGATCGTAGACGGTCATGCGCCGTTTTTATCCGCAAAGGCGCTGTGCGCGTATGCGGGTGCAGGCGTACAATCCGACCACGAATGCACCAATGCGCAGGAGGCGATCGAGAAGATCAGCCGCGGACAGTGGATCATGGTGCGCGAGGGTACCGCCGCAAAAAATCTTGACAACCTCATCCCCATCTGCACCCCTCCCTACTGCTATCGCGCGATGTTCTGCACCGACGACCGTCATCCCGAGGATCTGCTGAACGAAGGGCACATCGACCATATCATCCGAAAAGTCGTCGCAAAGGGCATCCACCCGACGACAGCGATCAAGATGGCAACCTTTAACACCGCAAGCTATTTCGGGCTTTCGGAATACGGTGCGGTCGCACCGGGATATAAAGCCGACCTGACGGTCTTTTCCGACCTTTCCGACTTCACCATTGAACAGGTTTACATCGACGGCAGACTTGTCGTGCAGGAGGGAAAAGTTATCAATCAGAAACCCGATACCCTGCCCGACAGTGAAAAGATCCTGAAGTCATTCCATATGCAGCCGGTCACGGCAGAGCTGATCAGAACACCTGAAATCAAGACTTTCCAGCGTGTGATCGGACTGAAAAAACACGAACTGCTGACCGATGAGATGCTGATCCAGCCAAACGTTGCCGCACAGGAGAACGGCGTGAATATCGACAGCGACATTCTCAAAGCGATCGTCTTTGAGCGTCATCACAATACCGGACACATCGGCGTCGGATTCATTCACGGCTACGGGCTGAAAAGCGGCGCTGTGGCGACCAGTGTCGCGCACGACTCCCACAATCTGATCGTCATCGGCACGAACGACGACGATATCGCGGCGGCGGCAAATGCCGTGCGTGAAATGAACGGAGGTCTGGTTGTCGCGGAAGGCGGCAGAGTGATCGAAGCGCTGCCCCTGCCGATCGCGGGACTGATGAGCGATCTGCCGATCAAGGCGGTCTATGACAAGCTTTGCGCCCTGAAAGCCGCGGCAAAACGACTGGGCGTATCGGACGACATCGATCCCTTTATGACGCTGGCTTTTGTCAGTCTGCCGGTCATCCCCACCCTGCGGCTCAACGGAAAAGGACTGATCGACGTGGAAAAGCAAGCGATCGTTCCATTAACATTTTAGGAGAAACACTATGAAATACGACATCATCATTATCGGAGCAGGTCCGGGAGGCATCTTCTCGGCATACGAATTCGCGACTAAACGTCCCGACCTGAAGGTCGGGGTATTCGAGACCGGCAACGCGCTCGAAAAGCGCAAATGCCCCATCGACGGCGACAAGGTCAAATCCTGCATCAAGTGCAAGACCTGTGCGATCATGTCCGGATTCGGCGGCGCGGGCGCATTCTCGGACGGCAAATACAACATCACCAACGACTTCGGCGGCACCATGCACGAGTATATCGGGCGCGACAAGGCGCTGGAGCTGATGCACTATGTCGACGAGATCAACATGGAAAACGGCGGATCCGAAACGAAGCTCTACTCCACTGCGGGATCGGATTTCAAGCGCATCTGCACCCAGAACAAGCTCAAACTATTAGATGCATCCGTCCGTCATCTCGGTACGGACATCAACTATGTCGTGCTGGGCAATATCTATGACAAGATCGCCGATAGCGTCGACTTTCATTTCAACACGCCTGTCGAGCATATCGAGATCATCGACGGCGGTTATCGCGTCCATCACAAAAACGGCAGTGACGACTGTGACAAATGTATCGTATCCGTCGGACGCTCCGGCTCGAAATGGATGGAAACCATCTGCGACGAGCTGGATATCAAGACAAAATCCAACCGCGTCGATATCGGCGTGCGCGTCGAGCTGCCCGCGGTCATCTTCTCTCACCTGACCGACGAGCTGTACGAGAGCAAGATCGTCTACCGCACGCAGAAATTCGAGGATAATGTCCGCACCTTCTGCATGAATCCCAACGGGATCGTCGTCAACGAGAACACCAACGGCATCGTCACCGTCAACGGTCACAGCTTTGAGGATCCGTCCAAAAAGACGGAGAATACCAACTTTGCGCTGCTGGTATCCAAGCACTTCTCGGAGCCGTTTGAGGACTCTAACGGTTACGGCGAAAGCATTGCGATGCTGAGTAATATGCTGGGCGGCGGGGTCATCGTACAGCGGTTCGGCGACCTTGAACGCGGCAGACGCAGCAATCACAGCCGCATCGAAGAAAGCACCGTGCGACCTACGCTGAAAGCAACGCCGGGTGATTTGAGTCTGGTACTGCCCAAGCGTATCCTTGACGACATCATCGAGATGATCTACGCGCTGGATAAGATCGCTCCGGGTACCGCCAACGACGATACCCTGCTCTACGGCGTGGAGGTCAAGTTCTACAATATGGAGGTCGCGCTGGATGAGAACCTCGAGACCAAGCATAAGGGACTGTATGTCATCGGCGACGGCTCCGGCGTGACCCATTCGCTCTCCCATGCTTCGGCAAGCGGCGTATACGTTGCAAGGAAGATCATGGAACAGATTTAATTCCTTTTTAGAATAATATCAAACAAAAGGATACCCGCTGTACATCATTCGTACAGCGGGTTTTTCTTTTATGATTGCAATAGATTAAGCAGTTTCATTGTCTTGCTTCTATTCACGATTACAAATCCGTTTCCCCTTTCAATATACACCCTCGGTACAAGAATGAACACGGTAAATGAATCAGTTCTCGCTTTTATAACCGATCCGCCGACCGGAATAGAAGACTTTTCTGCTTTTTGAAGATGATTCAAAACAATCCGTTCTCCGTCAGAAACGATCTCAATCGGCGAT
>CADBOO010000078.1 GCA_902796225.1 uncultured Ruminococcus sp. | reverse complement strand
TCTGCGTTCCTCACGGACACGGTCGTAAATGACGATGGTGTCGTTCAGCGAGTAACCGAGGATCATCAGAACAACGGCGATGAAGTTCGAGTCGATCGGCATACGGAAGATGACATACAGGAAGTAGATCATCGCGACGTCGTGGAACAGCGCGACCAGCGCCATCACGCCGGCGGACAGACCGCCGATACGCTTGAAGCGGAAGGTGACGTAAACAACCATCAGGACTGATGCGATCGCTACCGCGGTCAGACACTTGAGGAGGAAGTTCAGACCCATCGAAGCCTCGACGGAGTTTGTCTCGCTGTACTCAAAGTTGTTCTCGGGGAAGGTCTCGATCAGCGTATTGGTGATGCTGGACTGAAGCTCGGTCTCGATGCTCTCGTTACCGGAGAACTCTACCGCGACGCTGTACGCGTCTTCATCCTCGGTATTGTTCATGATATCCTTGGTAACGGTAAAGGTTACGGTGTGATCGGGGGTCGCCTTCTGGATGGTATCCTGCAGGGCTTCCTCGTCGATCTCGCCGACAAAGTTGTAGGTGATGATGGTACCGCCCTTAAACTGGATGTTCAGCGTAGTACCGAAGATGATATTGCAGATAAGGCCGATGGCGATGATGGTGAGAGAAATGCCGAAGAAGATCTTGCTCTTACCGATAAAGTTCATTGTCTTTTTCATTTCTCAACACCTCCGAACAACCATTTTTTCTGCAGGCACTTGATGTTGATAACGCTCTTGAGCATAACGCGCGAGAGCCATACGCCCATGATGAAGTTGGAGATAGTACCCATCAGCAGGGTATAACCGAAGGCGTAGATCGTACCTGTGGTAGACTGGCCGAAGATAATGGACAGAATGTTGGAAGGACCGAATACCAGAAGCAGGATGATCGATACGATAACGACGGTCATGTTACCGTCGATGATCGCGGACAGCGAGTTCTTGGTACCTTTATCGATCGCAGAGGCAAGCGATTTGCCGCTTCTGAATTCTTCCTTGATACGCTCGGCGGTGATGATGTTCGCGTCAACACCCATACCGACCGAAAGGATCAGACCGGCGATACCGGGCAGGGTCATCGTGAACGAATTGAACACGCCGAAGTAGCGGGTGATTGCAACGACGGACAGCGCCATCTGACCGACCAGCGCGATAACGGCAATAAAGCCGGGCACGCGGTAGCGGATGATCATGAACAGCGCGATGATGATGAACGCGATGATCGCCGCATAGCCCATCGCGGTCAGCGAGTTCTGACCCAGCGTCGGGCTGATACCGCTGTAGGAAGCGACCTTCAGGGTGAAGGGCAGCGCACCGCCGTTGATCTGGTTGGCGAGCTTCTGGGCTTCTTCCGCGGTAAAGTTACCGGTGATCTGAGCCGAGCCGTCGGTAATGTGCGCCTGTACGGTCGGAGCTGACAGCAGGGTCTCGTCCATGTAGATGGAGATCGCCTGTTTCAGATATTTTTCGGTAATGTCGGCAAAGAGCTGTTTGCCTTCCTCGTTGAGTTCGAGCAGAACCATGTACTCGTTTTTGCCGCTCTCGGTACTGACACGCGCGGAAGCGGATTTGACCGCCGAACCGTTCATGACCTCTTCGCCGTCGGGATTGCGGAAAGAGAGGTGGGCTGTCGCGGCAAGCTCGTCAACTGCTTTTACCGGATCGAAATCCTCGTCGTTTTCTTTCCACGGAAAACGTACGATGATACGTTTGCTGTTATTGTCGGAATACAGCTCGTAGTCGGTGATGCCCTGTGATACCATACGGGTCTCGATGATCGACTTTGCAGAATCGAGCTGCTCGTCAGTGATGTCGCCGACTTCTTCCGCGTCGTCGGATTCAGAGCCATCCTCGCTCTTCATCGTGTCGGGCTTAAAGGTAGCCTCGACGCCGCCGCGGATGTCTATTCCCCATCGGATGTCCGAAATACCCTTGACAGCGGTTTTCTGGACGTCGCCCTCATAATACCTTACGCCGATGAATGCCGAACAGGCGAAAAGCAGGATGAGGACGGCAACGATGAAGAATACAGGCTTGGGAATTCTTTTCATGCCTTGAACCTCCATGTTTATATTCGTACACAAAGCAGCCGTGGCATTACTACTGCTCTGTCGGGTATCCCGCCGCGTCTCAAGCGCGGGCGGATTTGCCCTGAGAACGGCATATCTTGTGCGTGTTGGGGACACTGACACAAGATAGTCATTCTATCACAACAGGTTAATTATACAGACTTCTAATCAAAAAGTCAATAAAGCTGAGCGAATATTACAAAATAGTAATCTATCCCGTCACCGGCATAATTTAATATTCTGATTTCGAATTAAACATAAATTATTATTCTATATCAGAAATAAAAATCAGCTATTATTATAATATGGAATTATAACTGCTGTTTTATCTGTCGACGCTGCAATTCACGATTTACAAATCGCCCGATATCCTCTATAATATAGGAAAAAGTTCGGGTAAAGGTTCGGCGGTGCCATATGAAATACAGGTTATTGGTTACGGATATCGACGATACGCTGCTGACAACAGACAAGCGTATCACAAACAAGGTCAGGGACGCGATCTTCAAAGCGCAGGACGCGGGCGTGACGGTCGCGATTGCCTCCGGCAGGCTGCCGATCGGCGTCAGACCCTATGCGGAAGAGCTGGGCGTCTGTGAGCGCGGCGGATGTTATCTCGCCTTTAACGGCGGGCTGGTGCTGGACGCGCAGGGAAATATTCTCCATTCAAACGTGCTTGACCGTAAGTATCTTCCGGCGATCTGCAACGCGCTCAGACCGTACGACGTCACCGTGCTGGTACATACGCACGATAAGATCTTTACCGATAACAACCAGAATTCCTATGCCTACACCGAGCCCGAAGCGCTCCATCAGCCGCTGTACCTGCTGAACAACCTGCTGACCGACGTAGACTGGGATCTGCACAAGATCCTGATCGCGGGCGAACCGGAGCTGCTGCATGAGGTCGAGCCGGTGCTGAAGGCGCAGTTCGGGCAGGAGCTGGATATCTTCCTCTCGGCGCCGTGGTTTCTCGACGTCATGCCGAAGGGCGTGAACAAAGGCGTCGGCGTGCGATACCTTGCCGCGCGGCTCGGTATCCCGACGGAGGCAGTCATCGCCTGCGGCGACAGCTACAACGACCTGAGCATGATCCAATGCGCAGGACTGGGAGTCGCCATGCACAACGCGGAGGATGCGCTGAAGGAAGCGGCGGACTATGTCACCGAGCGTGACTGCGACCACGACGGGATCGCCGAAGTGATCGAAAAATTTATCCTGACCTGACGAGTAACAGGCAGTATAAGCCATATACTATAAAAAAAGGAGATATCATGATGGCAAAAAACAGCAACCCCTATCAGGGAACACAAACCGAAAAGAATCTGGAGGCGGCGTTCGCGGGCGAGTCCATGGCGCGCAACAAGTACACCTACTTTGCTTCCAAAGCCAAAAAAGAGGGCTATGAGCAGATCGCAGCTCTCTTCCTGAAAACCGCCGACAACGAAAAGGAACATGCGAAAATGTGGTTCAAAGAGCTCTGCGGCATCGGCGATACTTCGGAAAATCTGGAAACCGCCGCAGACGGTGAAAACTTCGAATGGACCGATATGTATGAGGGCTTCGCGAAAACCGCCGAGGAAGAAGGCTTCCATGAGCTGGCAGCAAAATTCCGCATGGTCGGCGAGATCGAAAAGCACCATGAGGAACGCTACCGCGCCCTGCTGAAGAATATCGAAATGCAGGAGGTCTTCAAAAAGAGCGAGGTCAAGGTATGGGAGTGCCGCAACTGCGGACACATCGTCGTCGGTACCGAAGCACCCGAGGTCTGTCCCGTCTGCGCACACCCGCAGTCGTACTTTGAGATCCACGCGGAAAACTACTGATGACACTCTTTCAGCCCCGAGAGATCGGGGCTGAATTTTTATGTCCGGAATCAAAAGGTTTCTCGCGGTATCTGTTGCATATCGCGGCCGATTGTGGTACGATTAGGATGGAAAAACATGATCCGCGCAACTTCATCTTTTATCGTTTATCGTTTGGATTTCTCAACCGCTTCGGGGGGTGGTTCGTATGTCAGAACAATCGTATGATATCGTGATCATCGGCGCAGGGCCGGCAGGCATGGGAGCGGCGATACCGCTTCAAAAGAATCATGCCTCGGTCTGTGTCATCGACAAGGCGGTCTTTCCGCGCAACAAAACCTGCGCGGGACTGGTCACCGGCAAGACTTATCGCCTAATCAAAGAGCTGTTCGGCGACAGAGAGATCGACGACCTGTTCTGCTTCACTTCCGGCAGCGTCAGGCTGTTTGACCGCAAAAAGCTGCTGGTCAAAGCTCCTCTGGAGCACTGCGTGCGGCTGGTCGATCGCAAGGATTTCGATAACGCGCTCGTCGAAGAGTACAAGCGTCTCGGCGGCGAGATTCTGGAGGGTGAAGCGGGACTGAACATCGATTATCCCGGGAATCGAATCATCCTGAAAAACGGCGATGCGATCCGCTTCGACTATCTGCTGTTTGCCGACGGCGCGCTGAGCATGGCGCATCACCTGCTGCAAACGGACAAGCGCGATCTTGCGTTCGGCATCGAGGCTTACATCCCCTGTGATCAGCTTGACACCGACAGTGTCGATCTGTACTTCGGCTATCTGGACAGCGGCTACGCGTGGGTATTCCCGCACGGAAAAACCGTCTGCGTCGGTCTGGCAGATCTGTATGACCGCAAAACCGACTACCGCAGTCTGATCAAAACCTTCCTTGCCGATCTCGACGTCGACGTCGAAGGGGTCGATCTCAAGGGCGCCTATCTGCCGTACGGTACCGTCATCCCGCAGGACAGGCTGGCTGACAATCTCATGCTGCTCGGCGATGCGGGCGGCTTTACCGATCCGATCTCCGGCGAAGGCCTGTATATGGCGCTGCAGTCGGGCGCATACGCCGCAAAAGCGCTGCTGTCGTCCGACCGGCAGAAGAAAGCCTACCTTGACGATATGAGCAGGCTCATCCGCATCGTCAAGAACGGCAAAAAAGTCCAGCGGACATTCTACTCGCAGCCGATCCATAAAATGTTTCTGAAAAAGGTCGAGGGTAAAGAAAAAGCGGTCAGCTTCTTCTTTGAACAGATGGTAGAAGACTACCGCTACGGCTACCGCGAGATGCGCAGGCTGTACGGCGACTACAAAAAATCCAACAAGGAGTCATGATGCAAACAACTGTGATCCGTCGGGCAACGCCCGACGACGCGGCGGCGATCGCCGCAATCTACGCCTATTATGTCAAAAACACGGCGGTCACCTTTGAAAATGAACCGCCCGGCGCCGAAGAGATCCGCGAACGGATCGAAGCATACAGCCGCCGCTATCCGTACCTGTGTATCACACAGGGCGACACGATCATCGGATTCGCCTTTGCGCATCATTTCCGTGAACGTCCCGCCTATGATTACGCCGCAGAGGTATCCATCTATCTGCACCACGATCATCGACGCGGCGGTGCGGGAACGCTGATCTATTCCGCGCTGGAAAACGAGCTGAAAAAGATGGGCGTCAAAAGCCTCTATGCCTGTATCGCAGTTCCCGGCGGCGACGACCCGCATCTGACGAATGCCAGTCCGCTGTTCCACGAAAAATGCGGCTATCATCTTTGCGGCACGTTCCGCAGCTGCGGACGCAAATTCAACAAATGGTACGATATGATATGGATGGGAAAGATCATCGGGGATTTCTCTGATGATCCTCAGCCCCTTATCCCCTACCCTGATCTCAGAGAACGGAGCTTATGATCAAACAATTCATCGAACAAAAAGAAAAGAAGGCCGAATACGCCGAGCTGGTGTACGACCTGATCTTTGTCTATATCATCGGGCGCAACAACGCCCTGCTGCATCATACGGTCGGCGGATACGTCACCTTTGAAGCGTTTCTCATGTATATCACCTGCACACTGGCGGTGATCCAGATCTGGACCTTCACCACCTACTATGTCAACTGCTACGGCAGGAACAGTGCGCGTGATCACTTTCTGCTGTTCTCAAATATGTTTTTGATGTTCTTTCTGGCGCGCGGGACACAGTCCGACTGGGAGAATACCCACACGATGTACCATATCGCCTGGGCGCTGATCCTCGTCAATATCGGCGTGCAATATCTGATCGAACGGCGCAACCATCCCGACGACGCCATCCACAAAAGCCGCACTGCCCGTACGGCGGTTATCCTGTTCTGCGAGGCGGCGATCATCGCCGCTGCCATGCTTGAATTCCGCTGCTTCGGTACGACCTACGCTTCACTTGCCGCTATCTGCTTCGGCGTCGCGGCGGTGATGCTCTCCGGCAGGGACAAAAGTGTCCGCGGCATCGACTTCGAGCATCTTTCCGAACGGGCGATGCTGTATGTCGTGCTGACGTTCGGCGAAATGATCATCGCGATCGCGGGATATTTTGAAGGCGAGATAACGCCCCGCAACCTGTATTTTGCCCTGATGGGATTCCTCATCGTCGTCGGGCTGTTCCTCAGCTACGGCGTCGTCTACGACCGCATGGTCGACCGCGAGCTGGAGACCAACGGGCTGGGCTATATGTTCATCCACATCTTCCTGATATTCGCGCTGAACAATATCACCTTGTCGCTCGAATTCATGCGTGACGAGAAGGTCGACATGCTCCAGAAGATGGCGTTCATGGTCGGATCATTGCTGATCTACTTTGCGTTCCTCTTCGCGACGCGGCGCTATTCCAAAATCAAATTCCGGCTGACCCGCGGATTTATCGAGATGATCTCGGGACTCAGCTTCTGCTTTGCACTGCTGATGTTCGCATTCAGAACATACAATATGCTGCATATCGCCCTGACGGTCGTGTATGTTTTTGCCGTCTTCCTGATCCTCAGACTCAACGTCAAAAAGGCGGATGCGTCATGAAGCTGACGGTACTGACAGAGAATACCTGCCGATGCGGCTTGCCGAGCGAGCACGGGCTGAGCATCTATATCGAAACAGGCTCGCGCAGGATCCTTTTTGACAGCGGTCAGAGCGGGCTGTTCGCAGAAAATGCACAACACCTCGGCGTCGATCTCACCCGGGTCGACACGGCGGTGCTCAGCCACGGTCACTACGATCACGGCGGCGGGCTGATGCGGTTTCTTGAGATCAATCAGACGGCTGACGTCTTAGTGAGCCGCTACGCATTTGCGCCGTTCTACAACAGCGAGCAAAAGTATATCGGTCTGGACGCGGCGCTGAACGATTCGGACAGGGTGATCCTGACCGACGGCGTTACCGATCTCGGCGACGGCTTGACGCTGTACGCCTGCAATGACCGAGAAACGATCTGCGATCTCGGCGCGTTCGGACTGACCATGGTCAAAAACGGAGAAAGAGTACCGGACGATTTTCGCCACGAGCACTACCTTATGGTCGAAGAAAACGGCAAAAAGATCCTGTTCAGCGGCTGTTCGCACAAGGGGATCCTCAATATCGCTGCGTGGTTCAAGCCGGACATACTGGTCGGCGGCTTTCATCTGATGAAGCACCCGCTTGACGACGGTCTGATCGACTATGCAAAGCGGCTGGACGCCTATGATACCGACTACTACACCTGTCACTGTACCGGCGAGGCGCAATACGCGTATATCAAGCCGTATATGCGCCGCCTGCACTATATCGGCACAGGCGATCGACTCGAATTATAATTCTGACTAAGAATAATAGGAGGGTTCCATGAAACTATTGGTATCCGGACTGCTTAATATAGAAACCACGGTCGCCGTACGCGGCTTTCCCATCAACTACTATCCGATCGACTACCCGTTTTTCGGCGTGAATTCGGCGGTGTCGGGCGTGGGATATAACATCGCGAAAGCGCTGACGACCTTATCGGACGAGGTACAGCTGCTCTCCTTCCTCGGCAGCGACGATGAAGGCGATCGCGTTATGACACAGCTCACTCGCGACGGGATCGCCTGTGACGGCGTCACACGCACACTCAAAAGCACCCCGACCTCGGTCGTGCTCTATGATCCCGACGGCAGACGGCAGATCTACTGCGACCTCAAGGATATTCAGGAACAGCGGATCGACCCCGATACCGTGACTTTCGACGGCGTCGCGGCGATCTGTAACATCAATTTCAACCGCGAGCTGATCAAAACTGCGCACAAAAGCGGCGTCCTCACCGCGACGGACGTCCATGTACTGAGCAGCATCGACGACGATTACAACCGCGATTTTATGGAAAACGCAGATATCCTGTTTCTCAGCGACGAAGCCCTCCCGTGCGAGCCGCAGATATTCCTCAGGATGCTGCACGAGCGCTATCATAACCGCGTAATCGTGCTGGGCATGGGCGGCAAGGGAGCGATGCTGCTGGACGGCGAAAGCGGAAAGCTATTCCACCTCAGCGCTTGTCAGAATATCAAGGTGGTCAACACGGTCGGCGCAGGCGACGCGCTGTTCGCGGCGTTCCTGCATTTCACCGCACAGGGACTCTCCCCCATCGACGCGCTCATGCGGGCGCAGGTATTCGCCGGAGTAAAGATCGGTACCGACGGCGCGTCAAACGGTTTCTGCACCGAAGCGGAGATCGAAGATCGCTTACCGTCGATGAATATTTCCGTAGAAGAATTAAAATAGGGCTATATTTCTTACGAAGAACAATAAGGTGATCATATGGCAAAAGTGTTACTGTTCAATATCGAAGACCGCAAGGGGATCGGGATCAAGAATCTCTGCCGCAAGCTGTACATAGAATCGCAGGACGTCGCAAAAGATCAATTCGGTCACAAGCTCGGTTATCTGATCGGGCTGACCGACGACGATACGCAAACCGTCGGCGAGGATTTTGACGGCGAGATGCTGTATCTCGTCGATATCGACGGCGGGATGCTGAGCATTTTTCTCCGTCAGCTGCGGCTGAAAAAGCTCCCCGTCGCTCTCAAAGCCGTCAAAACGGATACAAATGTCACATTCACCGCCTATGAGCTGTACCGCGAGCTTTCCGCCGAGAGAGACGCCATCGCGCGCGGTACACAGGCGCACTGATAAATTTGCACTTGTAGTCGGCTTTTGTCTGTGTTACAATACTACCAAAGATCATAAAAAAGGAGGGAGAATCTTGCCACAAAAACAACAGTCCGTTCAGCAAAAGCTGAAGGAGTTTTTCAAAAAATGCGATGAGATGCATCTTTCTTTAGAGCGCATCATCGCGGCGGCGCTCGCGTCGCTGATGTTCTCCTACATCTATGTGCTGGCCGGCAACGGCGATTTCTCCAATTATCAGGGATACTATCTGAACATCAACTTCGGGATGTTCTTCACCGTCGCCCTCATCAGCCTCGGCGTATTGATCGTTGCGACATTCCTCTCAAAGTGCCGCTACATCATCCCGTGGGCGCTGATCGCGGGAACGGTCGTCGCATCCGTCATGATCGCCGCGAATTACCCATCGTCGGAGATCATCCCCGCGACCAGCTACTACAGCGACCCGGAGGTATGGGTCACCGCCAATGTCAGCTATGTGTTCTTTGCCGTCGGTATCGGTATCTTTGACTTCATCGCTGTCAAATGGCTGGTGCGGGACGATAAGCTCGGACTGTCGGGCATCACCATCGACCGCAGGATCACGCTGATCACTGCATGCGCGCTGTTTGTGATCGCGACCGTCGTGTTCGGATACTTCACCTCACTGAAATATCGCTCCTTCAGCAACCATGCCTTCGACTTCGGCATCTTTGCCCAGATGTATGAGCGCATGGCGGTATCCGGCGTACCCGAGACCACCCTCGAGCGGTCCTATCTGATGTCGCATTTCGGCGTCCACTTCTCGCCGATCTTCTACCTCTTCCTGCCGGGCTACTGGATCTTCCGATCCCCGATCTATCTGTTCTATCTGCAGGCGGCGGTCGTCGCCGGAGGCGTGTTCGCGGTCTATCTGATCGCAGGCAAGCTGGAGCTTTCCGGCAAGATGACGCTGGCGCTGGAGCTGATCTACATCTTCTACCCGTGTCTGCAGAGCGGCACGTTCTATGATTTTCACGAAAACAAATTCCTCACCACGATCATCCTCTTCCTGTTCTACTTTATCCTGAGCAAGCGCACACTGTGGACCTTTGTATTCTCGCTGCTGCTGCTGTCCGTCAAGGAGGATGCGGCGATCTATCTGATCTGCATCGCGCTGTTTGTGATGATCTATCGCAAGGAAGTCCTGAAAGGCGTCGGGATGCTGGCGATGGCGCTGATCTATTTTGTGATCGCCAACAAGGTGGTCGCCTCGGTCGGCACCGAGGGCGTTATGATGGATCGCCTGTCCGATTATTTCCTCAACGGTGAAAAAACCTACGGATCCGTACTGAAAACCATCTTCTTCGACCTTGGCTATGTCATCAAGCAGATGTTCAAGGCCGACAAACTGCCGTTCGTGCTTTGGATGTTCGCGCCGGTACTGTTCGCGCCGTTCATGACCAAAAAGGTCAGCGCGCTGATCCTGCTGCTGCCGATCCTGCCGATCAATATCATGCAAAGCTGGATCTACCAGTCCGACGTCGATTTTCAGTACACCTACGGCGTTGCGGCGCTGATCATCATGAGCCTGATCTTCGTCGTGCTTGACCTGAAAGCCGACAGAAGACGGCTGGTCGTTATGGCAAGCGTCATCCTTTGCATGGTGATGGCGACCGCTCTGGTGTATCCCAAGCTCGACCGCAACAACAAGCTGTATGATTCCGTAAAGAAGACCTACGGCGAGGAAAGCGTCGCAAAGATGGAAGAGCTGTGCGCTTCTGTCCCCGCCGATGCAAGCGTCACCGCTTCGTCGAACACAGCGCCCCACCTCTACCGCGTCAAGCACTTGTATATCATCATGCACGCGTATGACAAGCTGCGTGAGGAGGGCGTCAAAAACGGTACCGCAGTCGGGACCGATACAGATTACTATGTACTCGACAACCGCTATGATACGACCGAGCTGAAGGCCCAGATGGGGGATCAATACACGCTGCAGGATTCACAAGGCTTTATCGAAGTGTATAAACACAGGTGATACCATGAAAAAACTGTTGATCATACTGATGATCGCCGCGACCGCGTTGTTCTGTGCAGGCTGCGGAGAATCAACCGAAGACAATTCAACCGAACCGACCGCAGAGCCTTCGACACAGCTGCATACCATGCCGCCCAGCGAAGCGGAACAGCTGGAATGGGCGCCGGTCGACTGTGAGATCTCACTCGAAAGCAGTACGGCGATCTATGCCGAAAGCGCAGATTTTCTGACCTTCGCACTTGCCGGCAGCACCGACGAAGACTGTGAGCTGCGCTTTATCCTCAACGACGAGACCGCCCTGATGCTGTCCTCTCAGGACGCCGGCATTTCCTACTATCTCACCGTGAACGGTAAAGTGCTCAAAGGCGAAGTGTCCTTCAACGACGACTTCACACAGGTGACCATGAAGGGCGGCTACACATACGGCAATCTGTGTGTTCTCGCGACCGAGATCCGGGGACTGTAAAACCTGCCCCGAACCGTTCGGACACTGCAGAAGCCGCCGAAAACCGAATCTCCGAACAGATACAACTTGCTGACGCCGACATCCGATCGGCGTCAGTTTTTTGTTTTTGATCGCAATCATCATTTACACGAAAAAGGAGGATCAGGTCACTTTGTTCAAAAAAGAAATGTAAAGATCCTCTATCAAAAGAAGGAGGTTGTCCTGTGACAGCCTCCTTTTAAACAACCTATTCTATTGTCCGGTTAACATACGCAACACATCCGCTGATAATCAATTCACTGTAAACTAATCCGCCCAAAGAAATCTCTCGCCCACATTTCCGGTCTGCCTTCTTCTTGAACGCGCTGTAAGATGATATTTCCTTCTTTGCAGACTGCTTTTACCTCTCCTGCCTCGGGAAGATCTCCCAATCTTGCTTTCCAGACATAAACTTTTTTCTCGTTGCCGTCAGCCTTATACATAAAGAAAGCACCGGGATATGGCTTTGCCTGACCGCGAATATGATTATAGATATTCGTCGCACTGTCGTTCTCAAAAGCAAACAATCCGTCAGATGGTTTACGTCTCGGATAATGCGTCGACGCACTGTCGTCCTGCTGTTTTCCGATTAATCTGCCTTCCACCCAATCTGCAAGGTGTTTCTCAATGGCAGTAACAGAAGCCAAAGCTACCTTATCGTACACCGTTTTCACGTCGTCGATGCATTCAATACAAAAATACTCTTGGGCATAAATCAAACCGGTGTCGTACTGCATTTCCATGTGAAAGAAAGTGTCTCCCCACTCTTTTTCGCCTGTGATGATCGCCCAATTGATGCATGCTGCTCCCCTTCCCTTCGGCAAGGGTGCGGGGTGCTCGCCGATACACGCAAAACGCGGAATATCCAAAACTTCCTGCTTGAACTTTTGTGACCAACCCGACTGAATGATAACGTCCGGCCTGCATGCTTTCAGAAACTCGATACACTCAGGCTCGTTAACGTTTTTGCAATAGTAGTACGGAATGTTATACTCTTCAAACAAATCTATGTAGGAATCATAGTTTGCTTTTCCGATTGCGGCAGACGGACTCATATTGACAACACCGGCAAGCTCGACGCTTGCAAGTTTTGGACTGTGTATCACGGCTTCTATCATTGATCTGCCTACATTCGTACATGCAACGAAAACCACTTTTCCCATATCGTTATTCTCCTCAAATCATATATTTTTGTACCATAAAGCCTTCCGCGTATGCAACCTTATTGCTGTATCCCCAGATATGATTTCTCTCCATATTGGTCTGGAACAGGGCATTATTTCTGTTATGATCGCCTGTGTATTGATACAACGCATTCTCTTTGAGCTGAATATAATCGGAAATGTCGACAAAGAAAGTCGGATTGAATTGATGCGGCGGAAGATAAAGATTGCTTTGATAATAAAAGATATTCTGACAATGCCTTGCCGCTGTCAAACAAAGCTTTGACGCCTCTATATGATCCTGATTCAAGTCATCCAGGTAATGCATGAACACCGTGTCGATGTTATATTGATAAATCACGTTCTCTATCGCCTGCATCATCTCAGTATTATAATGCAGCTTTGTACATGGCACAGGCTTAAAATCGGTGATTTCTTTGACTCCGAGAACCTCACACGCCTTTGCGCTTTCCTTGACGCTTGTTTCATAATCTACGTTAATATGTAAGTGGCTTGATTTTGTAACGTTGTCTGTCAGCGTGAGCTTATATACGTTCAGCCCCTGACTCGCTAATTTTGCGGCTGTTCCGCCAACGCCGAGTTCAGCGTCATCATAATGTGCTCCGATAATCAAAATATTCTTCATTGTATTTCTCCTCTGTTGAATTGTGGTCTATCGTTTTTCCGTTCTCAAACAAAAGTCTTACTATCAGAAAAACGGTAATACAGATAATAAAACAAAACTATCATGAACAATTCCGCTGTTATCAATAAAAAACATGGCATGGAATTCAATAACATCAACTGTAAAATACTACAAAACATACGTCTTTGTCAAGAAGTAGTATGTGTTTGTCAAGTAAAAAGTTGCAGGTTTACAATAGAGCCGTTGTCTGATCATTCCCATCGTCCCCGTTCACATCCCTATCGGCATCAAGTAGATGAATTGAAAGTAATAAGGGATATGCGCCGCCGTAATCTATGTCAAGATGATATGTTGGACTTCTCGTGATCTCAGCTGCCTACAACTTGATCATAAATGTTTCATACAATAATATCATTGTACGCTATTGGATATACAAAAAGAGCAACACCTTGCGATGTTGCTCTCGTTTGTTTCAGGACTTAAAAGTCCGCTTTTACCTTTTTACCGTCGGACGGACTGATCCGCGCAGCCGTAAAACGAAGCGGCAAACGGATCTGTCAGGATCCTGCAGTTATTACTTGTTGCTGATAGCAGCCTGTCCTGTAACTTACTAAGTAAGGAAACTTTCGCGTTATTGCGCCTCTTGCCCTCGATCCCTAACTTTTGGGGGCCGTTGCCGTCAGGTGAAAAGCGCAGATACCAGTCGAAGCTATCAGGATGAACTACGATTTTTTTGACAAAGGCACGGATGACATCCTCTGGAATATCATCTTTATCATTCGGCTTCACAAGCTGATCAAGTGCAAATCTGAGGAATGTCATTCTTTCCTCATGGTCTGCTACTTCTTCGGGGTCTTCCTGTTCTGGTGTCAGAGCGTCAATCTCAGCGGCTATTTCATCGAGTTTTTTCTCAATACTGCCTTTCTTCGACATAAACTCCTCACGGCTGATCTCTCCGTCAGCTCGCATATCGAATAAACCGTCAAGCCTCTTTGATAGTTTCTCTTGTTCCTTGCATAAGCTCCTGATTATCTTCTCGTTCTCTTCGGAATTAGCGTCTATATCATCAATATGCTTTGCTAACAGTTCTTCAGCCATCACAATAGCCTTTGAGTAATCGACTAAGTATTCGCTGAATATGTGTTTTGACATCATCTGAAGCTTCCATTCTGGAATCATTGGAACTGAGCAAACACCCTCGGTTGATAACCCTTTGTTCTGCCTTGATTTTATCGAACCAGATCGGATAGAGCTATAGCATTGATAAGCGTATTGTGCCCCTTTCTCTGTTCTGTGCCATACCTTACGATTAAAACGGTGATTACATTCACATACAAGGAGTTCAGTCCAAACGTTGATCGGCTGTCGCTCTCCTATTGTTCGTCTTCTTCCTGCTCCAGTTTCGGGAAGCTCCTTTTGCCTCTGCTTTATTTTCTCTTGAACAGCCTCATATTCTTCGACGGATATGATCGGCTCGTGTTTTCCCTTAGCCCTTGTGTATTCCATATCCCCGATATTATTGATCTTCTTCTGTTCGAGAAAATCGGGCGTCCATTGCTTGTGGTAGGTTAATATACCGCAATAAAATGAATTCTTCAGGATTTTTGAGATGTTTGACTCATACCAGTTGCTTTTGCCTGTTGCGGTCAGCCTTTGGCTTTTCTCGAGCTTTTCCTTAATCGCTCGAATACCAAATCCATCCAAATACCAGTCAAATATCATTCTGACCGTCCTTGACTGCTCGGGGTTAATCACATACTGATCCTTGCCAACTCTATCATAGCCAAGGATATTACCGTTCCCATAATACACACCGTTTTCCATAGAAGTCTGCTGTCCGTACTTGACACGATTAGAAATTTTTCGGCTCTCATCCTGTGCCAGTGTCGCCATAATAGAAAGTCTTAATTCTCCGTCATTATCCAAAGTGAAAATATTATCTGAGATAAAGAATACTCCTACGCCAATTCTCTTAAGTTCTCGCGTGTATTTCAAGGTATCTATTGTATTTCGGGCAAGTCTTGAAACTTCTCTTGTAATGATAACATCAAACTTTTTGGATTTAGCGTCCTCAATCATCTTCATAAATTCAGGTCTTTTTGTTGCTGATGTACCTGTAATTCCTTTATCTACATACATTTCCACCAAACGCCAATTTGGGTGTCTGTCAAGTTCATCTGAATACCAATCCTTTTGATTTTCCAAAGCAGAAAGCTGAGCCTCATGTTCAGTTGAAACACGGGCATAAACCGCAATTCTTATATCGTTTTTCTCGTTATACAAATCGGTTAGCTTCAGCATATTCCTCACTCCTTTCCTTACTTTGTTATATATCATAACATATTAAACAGGAATTTTCAATAGGTATATACAAAAAACAGCCCGAACGATTTTTGTTCGGGCTATCCTTATAAGATATGTATTAAGCGGCTCTATTGAAGCTCGAAACATCAATTTTTTCGGAGCACTCAATCAGAATATTATTAAATATGTGCTTTGCAACCTTGCCCTGCTTATACAGAGCTTCGATCAGCTTTAGCGCCGCAAAGGTTGTATTGTATTCATCCTCATTGAGGATCATTTTTTTATTTTCCATAGTGATACCTTTCTATGTAAACGGCAAAATGCCGACAATATTTTGCTTTCGGTATTACTATGGTCAAAATGCTTTAATAGGGTGGGGCGGATTTAAAAAATATTTGCCTTATTTATCTTATCGCTATTATACATAGCTTAAGT
>CADBOO010000077.1 GCA_902796225.1 uncultured Ruminococcus sp. | reverse complement strand
GTCCGATGATATCGCGCTGAACCTCGCCGCCAACGGCGTGCGTATCGAAGCGCCGATCCCCGGCAAGGCGGCGGTCGGTATCGAGGTGCCGAACAAGGTCACGTCGATGGTCACCCTGCGCGAGCTGATCGAGACCGACGAATTCCAAAGAAGCAAGAGTAAGCTCAACTGCGTATTGGGCAGAGATATCTCCGGCGAGATCGTTTGCACCGACCTTTCCAAGATGCCCCACCTGCTGATCGCGGGTACCACAGGCTCCGGTAAATCGGTCTGCGTCAACGCCTTGTTGATGTCGATCCTGTTCAAAGCGTCTCCCGACGAGGTCAAGCTGCTGCTGATCGACCCGAAGATGGTAGAATTCAGCAAGTACAAGGGCATCCCGCATCTGTTGGTGCCGGTCGTTTCCGACGCCAAAAAAGCCGCAGGCGCATTGAACTGGGCGGTCTCCGAGATGCTTTCCAGATACCGCATCTTTGCGGAATATGACTGCAAGGGCGTCGACAGCTATAACCAGTTGATCGACAAAAACCTGAAATACATCGAAGAACAGAAGAAAAAGCCCGACTATGACCCCGAGGCGGAGGAACAGCCGTGTCTTGAGGTTGAGGGACTCAAGGTGCCGACCGAGCATATGAGCCGGATCGTCATCGCGATCGACGAGTTGGCCGACCTGATGATGGCGGCTCCCGCAGAGGTAGAGGAAGCGATCTGCCGTCTGGCGCAGATGGCGCGTGCCGCGGGCATGCATTTGATCATCGCGACCCAGCGTCCGTCCGTCAACGTCATCACCGGCGTCATCAAGGCGAACATCCCCTCGCGTATCGCGCTTAAGGTCAGCTCGCAGATCGACTCGCGTACCATTCTTGACGCGGGCGGCGCAGAAAAGCTGATCGGCCGCGGCGATATGCTGTATTCGCCCGTCGGCGCGCCCAAGCCCATCCGCGTCCAGTGCTGCTTTGCCAAGGACGAAGAGATCGAGCGCGTGACCTCCTTTATCAAGAAATCCCATTCGGCTGAGTATAACGCCGAGATTGAGGACAAGATCCGCAAGATCGCTGCAGAGGATCTTGGCGGCAAGGGCGGCGGCAAGGACAGCTCGCCTGCTTCATCCAACGCGCCCGATACCGACAGTATGATGGAGGAAGCGAT
The DNA here is from genome assembly GCA_902796225.1 of uncultured Ruminococcus sp. Taxonomy (GTDB): domain Bacteria; phylum Bacillota; class Clostridia; order Oscillospirales; family Acutalibacteraceae; genus Ruminococcoides. Next base: position 7,172 of record CADBOO010000077.1, on the reverse strand, counting down.
CAAGGTGGTCATCGAGGCTGGTCAGGCGTCTACCTCGCTTCTGCAAAGGCGACTCAAGGTCGGCTATGCCCGCGCGGGCAGAATGATCGACGACATGGAGCAGATGGGTATCGTCGGACCGCATCAGGGTTCAAAGCCGCGTGACGTTTTGATGACCTACAACGAGTGGCTGGAAAGAAACAATGTCCTCGGCAGTCCCGACGACGGTCAGACGGATGAAATCGACGACGAGGAAGATCCGTGGTAAGGCGCATCGCCGCAGTGATCACTTGTGGCGATGCGTAAAGCATGACGGATCGAGGGCGGACTTTGCCCGCAGCCGATTTGATAAACTGCTTGACGAATAACGTCGGAATCGCTATAATAATATCGGAAATTTTTTAGGAGGAATTACCTTTGGGAGTATATGAAGAACTCGTGGCGCGCGGTCTGATCGCACAGGTCACGGATGAAGAAGAAATCAGAGATCTGGTCAACAACGGCAAGGCGGTTTTCTATATCGGCTTTGACCCGACTGCTGACAGCCTGCATGTCGGTCATTTCATGGCGCTGTGTCTGATGAAGCGCCTGCAGCTTGCCGGCAACAAGCCGATCGCCCTGATCGGCGGCGGCACCGCGATGATCGGCGACCCCTCGGGTCGTACCGATATGCGACAGATGATGACCAAAGAAACGATCGATCACAACTGCGCCTGCTTCAAAGAGCAGATGAGCAAATTCATCGACTTTTCGGATGATAAGGCGCTGATGGTCAACAATGCCGATTGGCTGCTCGACCTCAATTATATTGAGGTTCTGCGCGAGGTCGGCGCGTGCTTCTCGGTCAATAATATGCTGCGTGCAGAATGCTACAAGCAGCGCATGGAAAAGGGACTGTCGTTCCTTGAATTCAACTACATGATCATGCAGAGCTACGACTTTTACGCTCTGTATCGGAAATACGGCTGCAATATGCAGTTCGGCGGCGACGACCAGTGGAGCAATATGCTCGGCGGTACCGAGCTGATCCGCAAGAAGCTCGGCAAGGACGCCTATGCCATGACCATCAATCTGCTGCTCAATTCCGAGGGCAAGAAGATGGGCAAGACCCAGAAGGGCGCGGTATGGCTGGACGCAGAAAAGACCACGCCGTTCGACTTCTACCAGTACTGGCGCAACGTCGACGATGCGGACGTCGTCAAGTGCCTGAAGATGCTGACCTTCCTGCCGCTTGACGAGATCGAAGAGCTGGCGAAGCTCGAAGGCTCGCAGATCAACAAGGCGAAGGAAGTGCTGGCGTTCGAACTCACCAAGATGATCCACGGCGAAGAAGAGGCGAATAAGGCGCAGGAGGGCGCAAGAGCGCTGTTCTCCACCGGCGCGAACACCGATAATATGCCGACCACTGTGCTGAGCAAAGACGACTTTGCCGACGGCGAGATCGCGATCCTTGATCTCATGCTCAAGGCAGGTCTGATCCCCTCCAAAGGAGAGGGTAAGCGTCTGATCCAGCAGGGCGGTGTTTCTGTCGACGACGTCAAGGTCACCGATATGTTCTATAAGGTGAAGATTTCCGACTTTGATAAGGGTCAGGTTATCATCAAAAAGGGCAAAAAGGTGTTCCATAAGGTGACGCTGTAAATCTTTTGCCGCATCATTGCGAGGGGCTTCAGCCCCGCGGTCACAGAACACGTGTGGTAGCTGTTCCGGAATGACAATGTAAGGGTAATCAATCGGATAATTCCGATTAAGAATAAAAGGAGTGTAGATAATATGAAAAAAATTGCTGGCGAATTCAAAGAATTCATCATGCGCGGTAATGTCATGGACATGGCTGTCGGCGTTATCATCGGCGGCGCGTTCCAGGCGATCGTCACCTCGGTCATCAACGACCTGATCATGCCGTTTATCGGCCTGCTGACAGGCGGCGCTAACTTCACCGAGCAGTTTGTGATCCTCAAGCTGCCGGAGGGCGTTGAAGCATCCGAGATTACATACGCGAACGCTGCGGAAAAAGGCGCTTCGATCTTCGGCTACGGCGCGTTCATCACCGCTGTCATCAACTTCCTGATCATGGCGCTGATCGTTTTCCTGCTGGTCAAGGGTATCAATAAGATCGCCGACGCCCGCAAGAAGGACGAGCCCGAGGAAGAGCCCACCACCAAGACCTGCCCGTTCTGCTGCGAAGAGATCAATATCGAAGCAACCAAGTGCCCGCACTGCGCGAGCGAACTTCCGAAGGAAGAGAAGAAAAAGGACACAAAGAAGAAAAAGTAATTTCCTTTTCATAACAAAACTCCCGCGCCTATCCGGTTCGGGAGTTCTTTTTGTCTAAGGCATTCCAAGCGGTATTTCAACTATTGCATTATTGAAAACCACCTTTGTTCAGATGGCTTTTGACAGAAACTTTCGGTTATTCAGAATCATTTTAATTCTAATACAGAATAATCGTTTTCATAGTATTGTTATGAATCGCAGTTCAGAAGATCAGAGTCGGGGGAGAGAAGAAAGATTTATTCCGTCATCACATTTTTGGGGAGAAAAAAATCGGCGTCCTTGCGGACGCCGGTTTTTGAATGCTTAAGACGTATTAACGTTTGTTATCAATAGAATCTTTTGCTCTGGGCAGCTTTTCTCTGCTTTTTCTTCTCGATGGTAAAGACGATGGAGAAGGTGATCAGCATAACAACGATCATGATGCCCAGCCACAGGATGAACTCATAGTTGGTGTTCTTGGAGCTCTTCTGCATGCCGACCGAGTTGGTAACGCCCGCGAGAGATTTGGAAGATACCGCAGCGGACTTTTTCTCTACCTCGGTGTTGGGAGCTGTCGTAGCGTTTACGGAAGGTGTATTGACCTTCTGACCGGCTTCAGCCTTGGGCTTTTCTTCAGCAGCCTCTGTAGGCTCTTCGGTCGCTTCGACAGGATTCTGGATCGCATCGTCGGAGAACAGCGCAGTGTAGGTGGCTTCGTCAACAACGCCGGTCTCGGCAAGAGCGTTAACGGTCTGGAAGCCCTTGACAGCGGTCTCGGTCTTGGCGCCGAACTCACCGTCGGGTTCCGTTGCGAGATAACCCAGCGTCACAAGACGTTCCTGGATGGTGGCGATATCATCGGAATAATCGCCGAGGGAATAGAGGAGCTCTTCGGGTTCAGCCTCGGTCGCTTCTTCGGTCGCAGCCTCGGTCGCTTCTTCTTCCTCTACGCCGGTTTCGGCAACATCTGTACTCTTTCTCTTGACGGATTCTTCCTTCACATAGGTGGGAGCGTCGTCAGACAGCAGGAAATCATAATCTGCGCCTGCGATACCGTCTACCGTCAGACCTGCGGTCTTCTGGAAGAGCTTGAACGCTTCTTCGGTAGCATCGCCGAACTCGCCGTCGATGGGGCCGTCATAGTAGCCGAGCTCCTGCAGTCTCTGCTGGAGCGCTTCAACTCTGGAACCCTTGGAACCGTTCTTCAGCGTGCCGTCATCCTCAGCCTTGGTTTCGGATGCGGAGCTGTCAGCGCTGTCGGAAGATGATTTAGCGGAGCCTGCGGTAGAGGAGGGCTTGGAGGAGCAAGCGCCGGTTTCGTCAAAGTAATAGGTGACGCCGTCGATGGTACGGCTGGTGTTGACGATGTATTCGCCGTTTTCATAATAATAGGAGTTGCCGTTGAATTCTTCCCAACCGTTCTCGGTGTAGCTGATCGCGGTGAGCTTGAACCAGCAGTCCCAGTTGTTATAGCCGCCGATTGCTTCGTAGCATACGCCGTAATCAGAGCCGCGTGCGTCAACTTCCATACCGTCGCCGATATAAACGCCGACATGGCCGGGACGGGAAAGACCTAAGCCGTGGACTCTCGGAATGCCGTTGCTGACATAACCCCAGTCTCTGCCGTTGGACTGTGCGTCGTCGAGCATGCTGGTTCTGTTGCCGCCGCAGTAAGAGTAGATCAGACCGGAACAGTCAACAGCGCCGGGCTCAGCGCCGCCGTATACATAACTCCAGTGGGAGTAGTACGCGTTGAGAGCGTACTCCGCAAGGCCGGCGCCGGTGCATGTCGCGCCGGACGATACGGTGGAAACCACGATGATGCTTGCGACAAGCGCGGCAACCATAATGATGGATAAAACTTTCTTAAATGTTTTCATAAAAACCTCCGTTATTCTCTGCGGCAAAGCCGCAAAACGAGTTGCAACCATAATACGCGCCCGGATCGGCTGATCCCGCGCACAATATTAATAGAAAAACGATGGTTGCGGGTTGTTTTGAGATCACATTGGTAACAAAACTGTCATTATTATATCAAAGAATTATTCCAACATCAACCTTTTTGAGCAAAATATAGTCATATTGACAACAGAATTTAAAAATTATTCATATTTAAATACAGTTTGTACAAAAATTGTTCACATTTGGGGAGGTTACAGCCTGTAACTTTTTAATTTCTTTGTAGAAAAATGACAATTTGTGCAAATTTTGACAATTCTCACAGGGAAAAATAAAGGGCGTTTTTGATGCTAAATAAGAAAAATCCGCCGTGAATTACGGTGGATTATATTACCGCGGTAATGATTCTGTAATAATTCTACAGAAGAAATAAAGTTGATTGAGAATCACTCTTTTAAATCGTGCAACCGTTGGTGTATGATCAGCCGGCGAGCATCAGCTTCAAGGAATGCTGTCGAAGTCATGCCCAGAGTCGATCTGAGAGAAGCGCTTTTTCAGAATGACGGCACGGTGACCGTGATCGTTTTTAGAAAGTGTTTCATGTATTCTCTTTTTGGGTCTTGATACTTGTATTGATATATGGTAGGTATGTTGTTTCTTCCGTGAAGCATCCTTCGCCTTTATCATAGCAAAACGGTAGGCTGATCTTCGATCCTCAATGCGAGATAGTACCGGATGTTTTATCCGATGCTGCTTCGATAATCGCTTGAACAGTGGCTTTCTACCCTGAGTAGAGAGTTGCTTTTTTGCGGTAGAACCGCCGCGAATAGGGGATAGAGCAAAAAACCGTCTTTGTAGATTGTAATTTCCGGCTTTCGTTATTATGATTAAAACCAGATGATGACGGCTGTGCAGATGAATCGTTCCGCACGACCGATACCGATAGATTCGTAAGAGCAAAAGATCGGGAGGTTATACCATGAGCTTTACTATTTTGACCGATACTTCGGCAAATCTTCCTTCGGCGTATCTGAAGGAGAACAACATCGGCGTTGTTCCGTTTACCTACTACATCAAGGAAAAGTCGTATTCCTGCCTTGACACCGAAGGCTTTGATGCAAAGAAATTCTACAAGGCAATGCGGATGGGCGCCAACGTCAAGACGTCCCAGATCAACCTGTTTTCCTATATCCATTTCTTTGAGCCGTATCTGCAAAAGGGCGAGGATATCCTGATGATCTGTATGTCGTCGGGGATCAGCGGTGCGTATCACTGTGCCGAAATGGCGAAGATTGAGCTGAAGTCCAAGTACCCCGACAGAAAGATCAAGCTGATCGATACCCTGGGCGCATCGCTCGGCGAAGGCATTTTTGTTATTCGCGCAGTGGAAATGCGCAAAGAGGGCAAGGAACTGAGCGAGATCTTCAAGACGATTCAGAAAGAGAAGAAGCGGATGTATCAGGTGTTTACCGTCGACGATCTGATGTATCTGAAAAAGACCGGCAGACTGAAAGGCTCTGCGGCAATCGTCGGCAATATGCTCCAGATCAAACCGCTGCTCAAAGGAAACGAAAACGGCGAGATCGTCAACTTTTCGAAAACCATCGGCAGAAAACGCGCGATCGAGGGACTTGCCCAGAAATACAACCAGCTGGTCAAGGATCCGGAGAATCAGGTGGTCGGTATCGCTCACGCGGACTGCGAGGGCGACGCAAAGGAGCTTGCAGAACTGCTGAACAGGAAAAAACCGCCGAAGGAGATCCTGACCGTCATGTATGAGCCTGTGACCGGCTCGCACGTCGGACCCGGTACACTTGCGCTGTTTTTCCTCGGCGGCGACGACGTCAGATCAAGATAAGAATATAGACTTGCGGCTTTCGATTCGGAAGCCGCTTTTTTTTGAAAAAACCGATGAAAACTGTCATGCGTATCATATTGCAACGCAGCCGTATTCGTGATAGAATAGGGTAAACATAAAGCCTTTACGGAAAGGATCGATCGACATGGCTGTCAAAGGGTCAAAATATACAAAATGGATCTCATGGCTGTTCCTGCTGTATTTTGTGATACTGGCGGGTGAGAGATTGCAAAGCCTTATCCGCGCAATAGCCCGGGACGGTTTGTTTCCGACGGCGTTCGACGGATTTGTCAATCTGACCGCGATTCTGTCGCTTTGCGCCGCGGTAATTATGCTGCTGCTTTTTAATCGATCTTTTCTGAAATCTCTGTTCTCAACCGTCGTTCCGGATTATTCCGCGCTGACGATCACCTCCGGTGTGATCCTCGTTTCGGGGATGGTGCATACCGAATTCACAATACCGCCGATCCAGTTTGCCGCTTACGGCATGCTGATCGTCGCGATGATCCTGCGCGCCGCAGAGTTGTCAAGCAGCGCGGAGAATCGTTTCTCGATGTGGTATTCATTGATCTACCTGACGGCGTTCTCGATGGCGATCCCTGTTGTCTATCCTTCCTCGATCGAACATGCGGCTCTGTTCCACTTTATCGAGGCGGATGTTATGCTGGTGCTGGTCGTATCCTTTACCGTGATGCTCAGAAGGCTGTTTGTCGGCAGGGGAGAGAACCTGCTGTTATGGATCCCGTTTTTGGTTATGGTCATCGGCGACGCCGCGGTGTTGTGGATGAGATGGAGCGAAGAGATCAATTCGTTCGTGCTGATCTTCGCGATACTGTCAGCCGTACTGTTCCTTGTCGGTAAGCTGATCCCGGCGATGAAACAAAAAAACTGATTCTGTATGGCGTCTGTATGAAATACGCAGTTTTGTCGTTTGCGGCGGCAACCATGCGCAGTTCGGCTACTACGGCAAACAAAGCGGCGACGGTTCAGTGACGATCCCTTGCGAACTGCAGCTAAGCAAAACCGTTTTTTGCGATGATCCCCAAAGAATCACTTGACTTTTAGCGGGTAGTATGATAAAATCATTATGCTCTGGAGAGATGTCCGAGTGGTTTAAGGAGCTAGTCTTGAAAACTAGTGATCCCGCAAGGGACCAAGGGTTCGAATCCCTTTCTCTCCG
>CADBOO010000076.1 GCA_902796225.1 uncultured Ruminococcus sp. | reverse complement strand
TTATCTGTACTTACGCTTGCGAGCAGCCTCGGACTTCTTTTTACGCTTTACAGAAGGCTTCTCGTAAGCCTCTCTCTTACGAACCTCAGCAATGACGCCGGCGCGTGCACACTGCTTCTTGAAGCGGCGAAGTGCGCTCTCCAAAGATTCGTTTTCTTTGAGTCTTACTTCTGACATTTATTTCCCTCCCAACACGGGGTTATTCGCATAATGCAACAACGATTATACAATATTGTCGCCGAAGTGTCAAGTACCAACATAGAATTTGTAGAATTTTGATAGGTTTAAGAGGAAAATTTCTACATGAAGAGAATAATATGTCAACTCAATCGCCGTTCGGCGACGGCTCTTCCGGCAGACGCCTTCCGGATTTGAACATTCAGCGGAAAGGGGCGCTTCTACCCCGTAGTCAGCCGGATCAAGGCTTGACGACAATATTGACCAGCTTGCCGCGGACGTAGATCTCCTTGATGATATTCATGCCGGCAATCGCTTCCTGCACCTTCGGCTCTGCCTTCGCCATCTCAAGGACGTCGTCCTGTGCAGCGTCGGCGGCGATGTTCAGCTTTGCCTTGATCCTGCCGTTGACCTGTGCGACGATCTCGATGGTATCGTCGACGCACTTCGACTCGTCATAGGCGGGCCACTGTGCTTCGGCAAGGATACCGTCGCCCAGCTTGCAGGCTTCCCAGACCTCTTCCGTCACATGCGGTGCGAACGGATTGAGAAGGATCGCAAAGACGCCGAGTTCCTTCTTCGTGATCTTGCCGGTCGCATAGATGGTATTGATCAGCGCCATCAATGCGGCGATCGCGGTATTGAACTTGATGTTCTCGATATCGTAACCGACCTTTTTGATGGTCTTGTGGAATTCTTTTTCGACCTCGGGACGGATAAAGTCCTCGCCGGTCATCATGTCCTGCAGGTTCCAGAAACGCTCGATAAACTTGCGGCAGCCGCGCACGGAGTTGGTGCTCCAGGGAGCTGCTTTCTCGAAGTCGCCGATGAACATCTCGTACAGACGCAGGGTATCCGCACCGTACTCGTTGACGATGTCGTCGGGATTGACGACGTTGCCGCGGGATTTACTCATCTTCTCGCCGTTCGCTCCGAGGATCATGCCATGGGATGTACGCTTGGCGTAGGGCTCCTTGGTGGGAACGACGCCGATATCGTAGAGGAACTTGTGCCAGAGACGGCTGTACAGCAGGTGCAGGGTGGTATGCTCCATGCCGCCGTTGTACCAGTCGACGCAGTTCCAGTATTTGAACGCCTCGTCGGACGCGATCGCGTCGGGATTATGGGGATCCATGTAGCGCAGATAATACCACGAAGAGCCTGCCCACTGGGGCATGGTATCGGTTTCGCGGTACGCCTTTTTGCCGCACTTGGGACAGGTGGTCTCGACCCATTCGGTCATATTGGCAAGCGGCGACTCGCCGGTATCGGTCGGCTCGTAGCTCTCGACCATCGGCAGTCTTAAGGGCAGCTCGGATTCGGGCAGCGGGACATAGCCGCAGTCGTCGCAGTGTACGATCGGGATCGGCTCGCCCCAGTAGCGCTGGCGGGAGAATACCCAGTCGCGCAGCTTGAAGTTGACCTTTTTGTGACCGATGCCTTTTTCGGTGAGATAGTCGATGATCTTGACTTTCGCGTCTTCGACAGACAGTCCGTCGAGGATGCCGGAGTTGACCATAATGCCGGTCGCACAGTCGGTAAAGGCTTCCTCCTGCACGTTGCCGCCCTTGACGACCTCGATGATCGGCAGGTTGAATTTCTTTGCGAATTCCCAGTCGCGGGTATCGTGGGCGGGTACTGCCATGATCGCGCCGGTACCGTAGGAGATCAGGACGTAGTCGGAGATAAAGATCGGGATCTCGGTATTTGTCAAAGGATTGATCGCCGTCACGCCGTCAAGACGCACGCCGGTCTTATCCTTGTTCATTTCGGTGCGCTCAAAGTCGCTCTTCTTGGAAGAAGCGGTCTGATAGGCGCGGATCTCGTCGATATTATTGAGCTTATCCGCCCACTTCTCGATATACGGATGCTCGGGAGAAACGACCATGTAGGTCGCGCCGTAGAGCGTATCGGGGCGGGTGGTGTAGACCTTGAGCTTGTCGCCGGCGGTGGTGTCGAACTCGACCTCTGCGCCGTAGCTGCGGCCGATCCAGTTCTTCTGCTGGAGCTTGACGCGCTCCGGATAGTCGACCAGATCGAGATCGTCGATCAGACGGTCGGCGTACTCGGTGATCTTCAGCATCCACTGGCTCTTGACGCGGCGGACGACCTCGCTGCCGCAGCGCTCGCAGACGCCGTTGACGACCTCTTCGTTCGCCAGCACGCACTTACAGGAGGTGCACCAGTTGACGGACATCTCCTTCTTATATGCCAGATCATGCTTGAACAGCTGCAAAAAGATCCACTGGGTCCACTTGTAGTAGTCGGGATCGGTGGTATTGATCTCGCGGCTCCAGTCAAAAGAAATACCGAGCGACTGGATCTGCTTCTTGAAGCGCGCAACATTGTTCTGCGTCACGATCTCGGGATGGATGTGGTTCTTGATCGCGTAATTCTCGGTCGGCAGGCCGAATGCGTCCCAGCCGATCGGATACAGGACATTGTAGCCCTGCAGCCTGCGCTTGCGCGATACGGTATCGAGCGCCGTGTAGGGGCGCGGATGACCGACGTGGAGTCCCTGTCCCGAGGGATAAGGGAATTCGATCAGCGCGAAGAATTTTTCTTTATCAGAATTATTCAGCGCGTGGAATACACCTTTTTCCTCCCAGATTTTTTGCCATTTCGGCTCTACAGCCTTATGATTGTATTTCATATAGAATCCCTCCGTGGGTTGATTGTAAATGCTCCTCTCCTCAAGGGGAAAGCTGTTAATCCGTGACGACGTCGGAGATATCGACCTCTTCTCCGTCTTCCCAGAGGCGGTCGAGATCGTAATACTGGCGGCTCTCCTCGGAGAACACATGCACGATGACGTCGATGTAGTCGAGCAGGATCCACGAATCGGAGCGGTGTCCTTCGATATGGCTGACAGACACGCCCTGCTGATCCATTTCATACTCGACATAGTCGGCAAGCGACTTGACGTGGGTAGACGAGTTACCGGTCGCGATGACCATATAGTCGGCAAGGATGGAAATATCGCCGATCTTGATGACCTTGACGTCAAGACCTTTGCGGTTGTCGAGGATCTTTGCGATTGCTTTTGCTTCTTGTAATGAATTCATAAATACCTCTAAAGATGATTGATGATTAATGATGATCTGCGGTTATCGTTCTTTTTGCAGCAGGATCTCGTTATACGCGTCGAGAGCGTCGGGAGAGATCAGATCTCCCCTGCCGGACAGACGTGAAATCGTGAATTTCAGCCCGTAGAGCATCCCGTCCTCAAGCGATACCTCGGCGTATTTGCGGATCACGTCGATATCGGGATAACTGCGCTCGGCAGAAGTGAAGTCGGCAAGAAAAATACACTTTTCGAGCTTGCTCATTCCCGCGCGGGCGGTGGTATGGTATTTGACGGCGTTGAAAATGTCCTCATCGGCAATACCGTATTTGTCGCGGACGGTGACAGCGCCGGAGATCGCATGCCAGAGCTTGGGCGAGCAGCGCTCGACGTCGGTGAGAATTATACCACCGTTTTCGATAATTTTCAACTGTAAATCGTCAGGCGTTTCTTTGGTGATATCGTGGAGCAATCCCGCAAGGCGGGCTTTCTCGGGATCAGCGCCGTATTTTTCGGCGAGACGCACCGCTTCCTTCGCAACATTCAGCGAATGGATGCGACGATATTCGGAGAGCTGACTGAGCTCTTTTTCGTAGCGTTCAAAGTCCATAAGTCACCTGTAAAGCTCGTGTGATTTGATATATTCCTCAACCCTGCAGTCGACCATTTCGCTGATCGGCTGTCCTGCTTTGACCGCGCTGCGGACAGCAGTTGACGACAGCGGTCCCACATAATTGCGGGAGATCAGAGTGCGGCAGCCGTAGGGTTTGTATTCATTGTATTTTTCTTCTAAAGAATTATAGTCCAATTCATTGCGCGGTGCGACAAGGATGGTCGCATTCTCAAAGATAGTACGGAATTCATGCCATTGATCAAGAGTGACGTACATATCCGCGCCGACGATCAAAAACAGCTCGTCCGCATCGTTTTTGAGGGCGAGGATCGTGTCGGAAGTATAGCTCATCCCGCCGCGTCTGAGTTCGATATCGCTGACCTCGAGCTGCGGACGTCCTTCGACCGCAAGCTGACACATCCGAAAACGATGCATACCGTCCGCAATGGCGGAGTTATCCTTGAGCGGCGTCACATAGGTCGGTATCATCGTCACCTTATCAAGACCGAACTCGTCCGCTAATTGCAGGGCAAGCTTGATATGGTCGTTATGGACGGGGTTGAAGGAACCGCCGAATATCGCGCGCCTCATTTAACCAGCTTGATCTTCGGATCTTTTTTGTTGCGGCGATACAAAACAAATTTGGAGCCGATGACCTGTACCACATCCGCGCCGATGGCTTCGGCGATGGTATCCGCTGCCTCGCGCGCGCTGTACTCGCAGGCTTCCAGCACCTTGCCCTTGATCAGCTCGCGGGCGGTGATGGCTTCGTCGGCGGTTATATAGAGCTGCTCGGAAAAGCCGGATTTGCCGACCATGAGCACGGTATCGATCGGGTTGGCAAGCGCTCTGAGCTGAGCGCGCTGTTTACTTGTCAGCATTATAGATCCTCCTTGCGTTTATGGAGTTCGTCGTAGAGCATCCGCAGTGCGTTGCCGCGGTGACTGAGCGCATCTTTTTCTTCGCTCGAAAGACTTGCGAAGCTCCTGCCGTCCACGGTGAATACGGGATCGTAACCGAAGCCGCCGTCGCCGGACGGTTCAAAGGCGATCTCGCCGTTACATCTTCCCTCGACGGCGATGACCTCGCCGGTTCTGAGGATACAGCAAACGGCGCAGGAAAAGTGCGCGGTGCGCTGTTCAGCGGGAACATCTTTCATCTCGTCGAGCAGCATACCGATCTTCACGGTATAGGGTGCGTCGTGACCGCCGTAGCGTGCGGAATAGATGCCCGGTCTGCCGCCTAAGGCGTCAACGCAGAGTCCCGAATCGTCGGCGATCACCGGCAGTCCGCATTTATCAAACGCTGCCTTTGCTTTGATATAGGCGTTCTCGGCAAAGGTCGCGCCGTTTTCCTCGACGTCGCCGAGGTCGATCCCTTTATCCGCGGCGGTCACGGGCTTGACGCCCAGCGGCGCTAAGATGCGTTCTATTTCGATGAGTTTCTTTTTGTTATTGGTTGCAATAATGTATTCTTTCATTTTCAGATAACAGTTAACAGTGAAGGGTGGAATTCGTCCGCACCCGATTCCTGTTTTTATTCTTCTTTCGTAAAGAGAGCCTTGGAGAATTCGAGCGGGTCGAAGGGCTGGAGGTCGTCGACCTTCTCGCCGACTCCGATGAATTTGACGGAGATACCGAGGACGTCCTTGACGGCAAGGACAACGCCGCCCTTAGCGGTGCCGTCAAGCTTGGTCAGGATGATGCCGGAGATACCGGTCGCCTTGGCGAATTCGGACGCCTGGTTGACAGCGTTCTGACCGGTGGTCGCGTCGAGCACCAGCAGGAATTCCTTGTCGGCGTCGGGCAGCTCGCGGTCGATGACGCGGCGGATCTTTGCAAGCTCGTCCATGAGGTGCTTTTTGTTGTGCAGTCTGCCGGCAGTATCGACGATGACCAGATCGCTGCCTTTTGCTTTTGCAGAGGAGATCGCATCGAATACGACGGCGGCGGGATCGCTGCCCTCACCCTGTGCGACGATATCCGCTCCCGCGCGATCCGCCCAGATCTTCAGCTGGTCGATCGCGGCGGCGCGGAAGGTATCCGCGGCGGCAAGGGTCACACGCTTGCCCTGCTTGCGATAATAAGAGGCTAACTTGCCGATCGAAGTGGTTTTACCGACGCCGTTAACGCCGATCACAAGGATCACGGAAGGCTTTGTATTCAGCACCATTTCGTTATCGCCCGACAGCATTTCTGCGGACAGCTCGGCGATCTCGTCCATGATCAGCGAGGGATCCTTGATACCCTTCTGCTTGACGCGAACGCGCAGCTCGTCACAGATCTTGGTTGCGGTCACAACGCCGACGTCGCCCATCACGAGCAGTTCTTCGAGTTCTTCGAACAGCTCTTCGTCGATCTTGGTGAACGACTTGAGCATCGAGTCGATCTGACCGACGACCGCGTCGCGGGTCTTTTTTAATCCGGATTTCAGTTTACTGAATAATCCCATAATAACACACCTTTTATTATTCTAATAATGAATTATAATTATTTGATTCCCAACTTGGATGCAACCTCGGAGGCACGCAGTTCGAGCAGCTTACTGATGCCCTCGTCCTGCATGGTGACGCCGTAGAGGACGTCCGCCTCTTCCATCGTACCGCGGCGGTGGGTGATCAGGATGAACTGGGTATCGTCGGTCAGGTTGCGCAGATACGTCGCAAAGCGGTCGACATTGACCTCGTCGAGCGCCGCTTCGATCTCGTCCATGACGCAGAACGGCGCGGGACGCACCTTCATGATTGCGAAGTACAGCGCGATCGCGACCAGCGCTTTTTCGCCGCCGGACAGTGCCTCGAGGTGAACGACGATCTTGCCGGGCGGGTGGACGATGATATCGATTCCCGAGGTGAGGATGTTTTCGGGATCGGAAAGCTCCAGTCTGGCTTCGCCGCCGCCGAACAGTTCCTTGAACGTCAGGGTGAAGTTCTTGTTGATCTCGGCAAAGGAATCGACGAAGACCTCCTTCATCTGCTTGGTCAGGCTCTGGATGAGGTTTTCGATCTCCTTCTTGGACTTCTCAACGTCGTCGACCTGCGCCTTCATGAAGGTATAGCGCTCAGAGACCTCTTTGTATTCCTCGATCGCCGCGACATTGACGGTGCCGAGGGCTTTGATCTTCTGCTTGAGCGATGAGAGTCTTGCGCGCGCGGCGGTCAGGCTTTCCAGCTCGATCGCCTGTTCCTCCGCCTCGCGGCGGGTCAGCTCGTATTCCTCCCAGAGCTTTGCGATGATATCGTCAAACTGCTTCTGGAGCGAATCCTTTTTGACCTCGAGTCGCGAAAACTCGTTGGACGCAAGCTCGCGCTCGTTCATCTTGTCGCGCTCGAGCTGTCTGAGTTCGACGGAGCGCTTTTCCAGCTCGTCGCGTTCGGTGTTCAGACGTTCGATACCCTGTGTCGCCTCGGCGACCTTTTCGGTCAGCGCGGCGATCTCTTCATTCAGGGCAGCAATTTTATTTTCAATATCAGAATTATTATTCTCGATTTCTTCCTTTTCTTTCAGCAGCTGCGTAATTCTCAACTGCTGATCGTCGCCGGTCAGACGGGCGGTCTCGATCTCTGCCTTGAGGTTGTCAATATCCTTTTCGGCGGCAAGGATCTCCAACCGCATTTCCTGCAGCTTATCGGCGAGGGTTTCGCGCTGCTGTGCCATCTCGTCGCGCGAGCCGGTGAGAGATTTCATCTTCAGCTCGGTGGATTCGATCTCGGCGTTAAAGCGGACAAGATCTTTTTGCGCCAGTTCGCGGGCGGCCTTGTTCTCACTGATCTTCTGTGCGGAAGCCGACAGCTCGGTTTCGATATCATTCAGATCGCGGCTGAGTCCCGCCAACTCGGCGACGCACGCGTTGTACTCCGCTTTCAAACGTACCGATTCCTGCTGGGCGTTGGACAGATCGGCACGTGCGCCGAGCAGATCCGCTTCGCAGGCGCCGTACTGGCTTTCTGCCTGCTTGAAGCTGTCATATGCCGCCTGAGCCTTGGCGCTTAGCTCAGCCGCCTCTTTGCGAAGGCGGTCGATCTCGCTCTCGCGGGAAAGCAGTCCCGAATTCTTAGCACGCGAACCGCCGGTGAACGAACCGCCGGCGTTGACGACCTGACCGTCGAGGGTGACGACCATGAATCGGTAACCGTAGCGCTTTGCGATCGACGAAGCGGCGGACAGATCCTCTGCGATCACGATCCTGCCGAGAAGGTTTTTGAGGATGTTCTCGTACTTTTTATCGGCAGTACACAGATCGGACGCAATACCGATGTAACCATAGCAGTCGTCGAGACCGTTTTCATTCAGCGTGTGCGGTTTGATCGTTGTCAGCGGCAGGAAGGTCGCACGGCCTGCATCGCGCTTTTTCAGCATTTCGATCGCGCGCTTGGCGTCGGCGTCGGAATTGACGACGATATGCTGCATCTTAGCGCCGAGGGCAACCTCCATCGCGATATTGTATTTGGAAGGTACTTTGATCAGGGTGGTAACGGGTCCGCAGATACCGCCGATCTCGCCCTGCTTCGCCGCTTTCATGACGACCTTGACGCTGTTGTAAAAGCCTTCGTAGTTGGCGGACAGATCGGACAACAGTTTTGCGCGGCGGGATTTTTCATCCGCGTCAAGGCGCAGGTTATCGGCGATCTGCTTCTGCTCGTCACGCTTCTTCATACGGGAGCTGAGTTTCATCTCCAACCCTTCGATGGAATTGGAAACGGACGAAACAGTCTGATCCGCCTGTCGCAGCTGCGTTTCGTAATTTTCTTTTATAGAAATAAGTTCGTCGCGCTGGGCTTCCTTTGCCGACTTGGTCTCGTTCAATGTCGCCGCGCGCGCCTCCAGCTCATCTATCGACGACGCGCTGGTGATATCGGTGACACGAACGTCAGCGAGCCGCTGGGACAGCGATGCGATGATCGCGGACAGCTTCTGCAGCTCGTCGTTGCTGCGCGAGGTATCGTGATTGATATGATTCAGCTCGTCGGCGACGGCGTCATAATCGGACTGACGCTTTTCGTTCTTTTCCTTGATCTCAGCGATACGGGCGAGCTTCTCTTCGACGATATTTTTGATATCCGTTGTGGAATTCTCCGCTTTTTCGATCTCGCCGAGGATACGGGTGATGTTGTCGTTATTGTGGAGGATATCGTTCTCGGCAACGGAGATATCGGCGCGTTTTTCTGCGATCTGCACCTCATAAGCGGAGGATGCGGCGCGGACTTCTTCAATGCGCGAAGCGATCGCGCCGTTCTTGACATAGATCTCCTCTGTCTCGGCGGAAATACCGGACAGGACTTCGTCGGCTTCGTCATACTGTGCCTTTGCGACAGCGATCTTGTCCTCGTGATCACGAAGGACTTTGGAGGATTTATTCAGCGTATCGAGCCACAGAGCGATCTCCAGACCGCGTTTTTCTTCGGAATACGCCAGGAATTGCTCGGCTTTTTCGGACTGTTCCCTCAGCGGTTCGATACGGCTTTCGAGTTCGGTGACGATATCGCGCAGGCGAAGAAGGTTTTCTTCGGTGTGCGCAAGCTTGCGCTCGGCTTCGGTCTTGCGGTAGCGGTAACGCGAAATACCCGCGGCTTCCTCGAAGATCTCGCGTCTGTCCTCGCTTTTTGACGCGACGATCGAGTCGATCTTGCCCTGACCGATCATCGAATAACCGTCGCGGCCGAGACCGGTATCCATGAACAGCTCGTGGATATCCTTCAGGCGGACAGCCGCCTTGTTGATCAGGTATTCGGATTCGCCGGAGCGATAATAGCGGCGGGTGACCGCTACGTCGTCGCCGCCGTAGGGTAAGCGGCGGTCGGAGTTATCGATCGTGAGGGTGACCTCGGCATAACCCTGACGCTTGCGCTTGTCGGTGCCGTTGAAAACAACGTCCTCCATGCGCGAGCATCTGAGGGCTTTCGCGCTCTGTTCGCCAAGCACCCAGCGGATAGCGTCGGAAATGTTCGACTTGCCGGAACCGTTGGGACCGACGACAGAGGTGATGCCTTTGTCAAAGGTTAATTTTGTTTTATCGGGAAACGTTTTGAAGCCTTGCAGCTCCAGTGATTTTAAGAGCATATTCTCTCCTTATGGTTTGCCGGAGTAAAATAATTCTAATTAAGAATTATAATGTCATTCAATGAAACGGAATCATCTTCGGTGATCGTAATTTGATACCCCATTGATTGTAATGCCGTCAGATTTGATTTGCGGTTACCGGTCATCCTGGAACGGCTTTTCGGATTGATCGCGATCGTATATGCGCCGCAGGGCTTGTCCTCAAGCAGTGCGATCGCTTTGTTGAGCATGATGCGGCTTTCGCACAGCTCGCGGAACGCGGGATGATAAGGTCCCGCAAGCATATCGCGACGCAGGGTTTCGGTATCGTGCAATCCGATGCGGATGACCTTGATGCGGTTCTCGTCAAACAGCGTCAGCAGATCGGCACAGAGTTCAACGGCTGAGTCGAGTGTCTGCGGCCGGTACCTGCCGGCTTTGTACAGCTCGCCGAGGCGTGTATGATCCATGACGATCGTCGGATAGATCCGCACGGTCGCTGGCTGCAGACGGACGAACGCTTCGGCAGTCATCCTGTCGAGCGCATCAGTGCTTTGATATAGACCGGTCATCATCTGAAGCCCGAGCTCCATATCATAACGCTGAATCAATCGTGCAGCTTTGCGAACATCGTCGGCTGAATGACCTCTGCCGTTAGCCGAAAGGACGGTATCGCTCATGCTCTGGGCGCCGAGTTCGACAGCGGTCGTTTTGTATGATTTCAGCAGCGTCAGCGTTTCATCATCGATCGCGTCGGGGCGGGTGGAAATGCGGATCCCCTTAAAGCGGTCGATATACGGCGCAGTCGCATCGAGCAAAGAGCGCATATAATCGCGGTCGATCGCCGTAAAGCTGCCGCCGAAGAAAGCGATCTCTGAGGTATATGTATTTTCTTTTAAAGAATGAATTGCAGATTCGATCGCTGTTCTGACGTCCTCGCAGGTCGGCTGTGCCGCCTTGCCGGTGATGCTGCGCTGGTCACAGAACGAGCATCGGTGAGGACAGCCGCCAAAAGGAATGAACAGCGCGACGTTCGCGTGTTTAATAGCCCATCAACTCCAGTGCCTCGCGCGCAGCCTGCTGTTCGGCCTCCTTTTTGGAGCGTCCGCCGCCGCGTCCGATGACGTTGGAATTGAGCAGTACCTCGACCTTGAAATGCTTGTTGTGGTCGGGTCCCGAGGAGCCTACCAGATGATACTCGAGCCTCTCGCCCGGATTCTTCTGGATGATCTCCTGCAGGGAGGTTTTGTAGTCCTTGAAGGAGCTGTTCTTGTGATGCTCGATCTCGGGGATGACAAAGCGCAGGATATGCTTTTTCGCAGGCTCCATCCCGCCGTCGAGATAGATCGCGGCGATCAGCGCCTCGAATGCGTCGGATACGATAGACGGACGGTTAGCGCCGCCGTTGCGGCGTTCGCCGTTGGAAAGGCGCAGATAAGCGCCGAGGTCGATCTGTCTGGCGAAATCATAGAGGCTCTTTTCGCATACCAATGACGCGCGCAGCTTGGTAAGCTCGCCCTCGGGAAGATTGGGACAGTGGGTATAGATATAATCCGACACCACGATCGACAATACCGCGTCGCCGAGAAACTCGAGCCGTTCGTTGTATTTCATATTCTTATGCTGTTCATGCGCGTAGGACGAATGGGTCAGCGCCTCGGTCAAAAGAGCAGGGTTGTTGAAGCTGTAGCCGATCGCCTCTTGCAAATCTTTCATTTACTCACCCTCGTTCTCAGTATCGTCCATATCCTTCAGCGCCTCTGTGATAGAGGCGACAACATCGTTTTTGACGTAATCGATCGTCACGCGGATGGCATTCTTCATGGTCTTTGCGTTCGCCGAACCGTGCGCCTTGAAGACCGGCTTTGCACAGCCGAGCACCGGTGCGCCGCCGACCTCGTCATAGTCCATGCTCTTTTTGAGTTCTTTCATCTCTTTCATGACGGCAACCGCCGCGAGCTTGGTTTTCAGATTCTTGGTGAAAACGCCCTTGATCTTTTTCATCAAGGCGATCGCAACGCCCTCGTAGGTCTTGAGGATCATGTTGCCGGTGAAGCCGTCGCACACAACGACGTCAGCGCCGTCGAGCGGGATATCTCTGCCCTCGACATTGCCGACAAAGTTGATGGAGGGAGTGTCTTTGAGAAGGACAAAGGTTTCCTGGCGCAGGGTATCGCCCTTATGCTCCTCGGTACCGACGTTGGCAAGTCCGACACGGGGATTCTCAAACCCCATGACCTTGTTCATGTAGATCGAGCCCATCATCGCAAACTGCTGGAGCGCCTTGGGACGGACGTCGGTATTAACGCCGCTGTCGATGAGCATGAAATAGCTTTTGAAGTTCGGCATCACGGGTGCGAATGCGACGCGCTGGATCCCCTTGATGCGCTTGACGAGGAACATTGCGCCTGCACCCAGAGCGCCGGAGTTGCCGGCGGATACAAAAGCGTCGCCCTCACCCTTTTTCAGCAGGTTCAGACCGACCGCCATCGAGGTGTTCGCCTTTGCCTTGGAGCGAATGGTGGACGGCTGGTCGTCATTGGTGAAAACATCGGGCGCGTGAACGATCGTGATCCCGTTCAGGCTGAGGTTGTTGTCGGCGGCAGTCCGCTGGATCGTCGCCTCGTCGCCGGTGAGGATGATATCCACGCCGTATTCGTTATGGGCTTCGATCGCGCCTTGGATGGGCGCTAACGGCGCGTTATCGCCGCCAAATGCGTCTACAATGATTCTCATGGTTCTTTCCCTCTTTATCTAACTGGTTTCGTGGTGAATTCATATCTGTTCTTCTGCGATATATGCAGAAAGATCCTTCAGCGCTCGCTCTGCATACGCTTGTCCGCGTTCGGCTTTATCGCGCGGACGGTTCTCGAGTGCGGGCAGAACGCCGAAATTCGCTCCCATCGGCTGGAAGTCCGTGACCGTCGGGTCGCTGATATAACGCGACAGCGCGCCTGTCATGGTGGTGTCGGGCAGGGTGACGGTCGGCTGACCGCTGCATATCCGCGCGGCGTTGATACCGCACATCAGTCCGGACGACGCGCTTTCCATATAGCCCTCGACGCCGGTGATCTGACCCGCGAAGAACAGGTCTTTATTTTCTTTAACAGAATAATCCGATCCGAGTATCCTCGGAGAATCGATAAAGGTGTTGCGGTGCATGACCCCGTAGCGCAGGAATTCCGCATCGTGCAGCGCGGGGATCATGGAGAACACCCGCTTTTGCTCGCCGAATTTCAGGTTGGTCTGGAAGCCGACGAGGTTATACATGGTCGCGGCGGCATTCTCCTTGCGCAATTGCAGGACAGCCCACGGACGATGACCGGTGCGCGGATCTCTGAGTCCGACCGGCTTCATCGGGCCGAAGCGGATGGTATCCTCGCCGCGCTGCGCCATGACCTCGATCGGCATACACCCCTCGTAGACCTTGGGGTTCATCACGTCGAACTCGTGCACAGGCGCGCGCTCGGCTGTGACCAGCGCCTCGTAAAACGCCTCGTATTCTGCTTTGTTCATCGGGCAGTTGAGGTAATCCTCTCCCCCGCCTTTGCCGTAGCGCGACTCAAAGAACGCGTGTTCCATATCGATACTGTCGGCAGACACGATGGGCGCGGCAGCGTCAAAGAAACGCAGGCTCTCGCCGAAACGATCTGCGATCGCTTTGGACAGGGCGTCATGGGTCAGCGGGCCGGTCGCGATGATCGTGACCGCGTCGTCGGGAATGGATGTGACCTCTGCGGGGATGATCTCGATGTTCGGGTCGTTTTTGACAGCGTCCGACACCATCGACGAAAAGCGCTCCCGGTCGACCGCTAAAGCGCCGCCGGCAGGTACCGCACATTGATCGGCGCATCTGAGCAGCAGCGAATCAAGCGTGCGCATCTCCTCCTTCAGGAGTCCCGCGGCGGAATTGGTGCGGTTCGCCTTGAAGGAATTCGAGCAGACCAGCTCGCATAACAGATCGGAATGATGCGCGGGGCTTTTTTTCAGCGGCTTGCTTTCATACAGGCGCACCCGGATACCGCGCTTTGCGATCTGATACGCCGCCTCGCATCCGGCAAGTCCTCCGCCTATTACATTAACATAGTTTGAATCTTTCATAGTATTCGGGTGCGGGCAAAGCCCGCCCTTACTTCTCAGTTCTTATTTCTTAGTTCTTATTTCTTATAGCCGCAGCCTTCGTGCTGACAGAAGACGCCGCCTTTTTTACCCTTGCGCTTGAAGAGGATATCGCCGCAGTTGGGGCAGCGTTCGTCGACCGGCTCGTACCATGACACGAAATCGCAGTTCGGGTAATTGGAGCAGCCGTAGAACGCCTTGCCTTTCTTGGTGCGCTTGACAATCACGTCTCCTCCGCACTTCGGGCATTTGACGCCGACTTCCTCGACGTATTTCTTGATATTTTTGCACTCGGGATAGCCGGGACAGGCGATGAATTTACCGTAGCGACCCACTTTGACGACCATCTTTCTGCCGCATTTTTCGCAGATGATATCGGTCTCGTCCTCCTTGAGCTGGATCTTGACGCCCTGCATATCGGCTTTTGCCTTTTTGAGCGTCTTTTCAAAATCCGCATAGAAATCGGAGAGCAGCGCGTCCCACTGCGTCTTGCCGCTCTCGACGGTATCGAGATCCTGCTCCATCTGGGCGGTGAATTTGACGTTGACGATCTTCGGAAAACGCTCTTTCATCAAGCCGGCAAGCGCCTCGCCGAGCTCGGTCGGAATGAGCGTCTTGCCCTCGCGCTTGACATACTCGCGTGAGGTAATGGTCGAGATGGTAGCGGCATAGGTAGACGGTCTTCCGATGCCGTATTCTTCGAGCGCCTTGATCAGCGACGCCTCGGTGTAGCGCGCAGGAGGCTGGGTAAAGTGCTGATTGGGAATCAGTTCCTTTAATTTACAGGGGGTATCTTTCTCAAGGGAGAGGATCTGGTTATCCTTTGCGTCGGCGTCGTCGCGACCCTCGACATACAGACGGGTAAAGCCGTCAAAATCAACCTTATAACCCGCCGCCTTGAACACATAGCCGTTCGCTTCGATATCCGCCTGAGTGGTTTTCTGGACGCAGTCAGCCATCTGGGACGCAGTGAAGCGCTCCCAGATCAGCTTATACAGCTTATACTGATCGTTGGTCAGGCTTGCTTTGACCTGAGCGGGAGTGATGGAAGGCGTGGAGGGACGGATCGCTTCGTGACCGTCCTGTGCGCCGGCGCGTGATTTAAAGAAGCGGGGTTTTGCCGGAAGATACTTTTCGCCGTACTCCGATCGGATGTAGCTCTGGGCGTCCATAACGGCGTCGTTCGAAATACGCAGGGAGTCGGTACGCATATAGGTGATCAGACCGATCGCACCGATGCCCTCGACCTCGACGCCTTCGTACAGTTCCTGCGCGACCTTCATGGTACGGCGGGACTGGAAGTTGAGCTTGCGGGACGCTTCCTGCTGTAAAGTGGAGGTGATGAACGGCGGCGCGGGAGATTTTTTGCGCGTACCGTTTTTGACCTTTGTGATCATATAATCTGCGCCTTCGAGATCGGCAAGGATGCCGTCCGCCTGCGCTTTGTTCTTTATTTTCAGCTTGCCGTCCCTGTTGCCGTAGAGAGATGCGGAAAACGCTTTGCGGGAGCCTTTGGGGATGAACTTGGCGTCAAGCGTCCAGTATTCCTCCGGCTTAAATGCGCGGATCTCCTGCTCGCGGTCGACGATGATGCGGACTGCGACCGACTGGACGCGTCCTGCGGAAAGCCCGCGATGGATCTTCTGGGATACAAAGGGGCTGAGCTTGTAGCCGACCAGACGGTCAAGGATACGGCGCGCCTGCTGGGCGTTGACCAGATCGATGTTGATGGTACGCGGCGCCGCCATACCGTTTTTGATACCGGTCTTTGTGATCTCGTTGAACTCGACGCGGTCGATGTCTTCGAGTCCCAGTCCGAGCAGATATGCCAGATGCCACGAGATCGCCTCTCCCTCACGATCGGGGTCCGTTGCGAGATAGACACGGTCGGATTTCTTCGCCTTGGCCATCAGCTCGTCGACCAGCTTTTCCTTTCCTTTGATGATCTCGTACTTCGGTTCAAAATTATTGTTGACGTCTACGCTCAAACGCGCTGAGGGAAGATCCCTGACATGGCCCATCGACGCTACGACGTCGTAGCCCTCGCCGAGGTATTTTTTAATGGTCTTCGCTTTTGCGGGAGACTCAACGATAACCAGATTAGACATTCTTTTTGTCCTCCAACAATGTTATATATTCAGTGAACGGCGTCAGCAGCCGCCAACAAGTCGCGACTCCTGACTCCTCACTCCTAACTCCTAACTAGATCAGGCGATACATCCTGCCTCTTTCAGAGGCGATCAGCCCTTCCAGTTCCAGCTCGGTGATCGCCTGCAAGACACGGTTGACCGGCAGTCCGGACGCAGCGGTGATCATATCGATGTGGATCGGTTCGGCGGTGACTGCCTCATATACCTTCTTGGCGTGTTCCGACACGCCGATATCTTTCTTGTGAACAGGTATCGGGATAACGGGATCGTCCGGATCGGCGACGATGCTGAACTGCGGATAATACGAGGTGATATCGGTATAATCCGTCACGGGCACAGCGCCGTCCTTGATAAGCGCATTCGTCCCCTGCGAGTACGGCGAGGTGATGTTGCCCATCACCGCAAAGACGTCTCTGCCCTGTTCCATCGCGAGCCGTGCCGTAATAAGCGAGCCGCTTTTGACGCCCGCTTCGATCACAACAACGCCGTCGGATAAGCCCGAGATGATGCGGTTGCGCTCGGGAAACGTGTGTTTACCGGAAGGGTAATCGGGCGGATAAGCGGAGATCAGCGCACCGGTGGCGGCGATCTCGTCGCGCATCTTTTTATTTTCCTGCAGATACGGGTAATTGATGCCGCACCCGAGAACACAAACGGTCGTGCCGCCTGCTTCCATCGCACCGATATGCGACAGGCTGTCGATGCCGACCGCGCCGCCGCTGACGATGATCGCGCCGACCTTCGCGAGCGATCCCGCGATCAGGTGGGACGCCATTTTGCCGTAGACGGTCGCCTTGCGCGTACCGACCATCGCGATGGTCAGACGCGTTGAAAAGTCGGGCAGGTTTCCTTTGACATACAGCACCGCCGGCGGGTCGTAAATCTCGGACAGCTTTTCGGGATAATCCGCGTCGCCGAGCGCGATCACGGAGATCCCCAGCGATTCGCAGCGGTTGATCACATCCTGCGCTTTGGAAAGCGGGGTCGTCGACAGCGCGGCGACGTCTTTTTGGGTCAGGACGCCCGAAAGTCTCCATTCGGATTCGCCGCCGTCGTAAAATTCTTTTAAAGAATGATAAAGTGCATGGATCGCCTTGGGCTTGGGGCTTGTATAGC
Source organism: uncultured Ruminococcus sp. (assembly GCA_902796225.1). Lineage (GTDB taxonomy): Bacteria > Bacillota > Clostridia > Oscillospirales > Acutalibacteraceae > Ruminococcoides. The sequence goes on along the minus strand of CADBOO010000076.1, from coordinate 557 downwards.
CCAGCGCCAAAGACAGCCAGATATCATATAGTGCCGATTCGGTCATTGCATCATTTCCCAGATCAGGATGGAAGCCGCGGCGGAAACATTGAGGGATTCAGCGCCGCCCTTCATGGGGATGAATACCTTGCGCGAGCAGGCGGCGATCACGGCTTCGGACAGACCGTTGCCTTCGTTGCCGACCGCGCAAAGGGTCGATGAGGAAAAGTCGCACGCGGACAGCGGCGTTGATTCGCGGTCGAGCACCGCCGCGTATGATGTACCGAAAGCGTTGAACCTGCGGATAAAACCGGGCAGATCATCGGTGATCACGAACCGCTGTCTGAATACCGCGCCCATCGAGCCGCGGATGACCTTCGGGGCGTAGATATCACAGCAATCGCTGCCGAGAACGACCAGATCAACGCCGAACGCCTCCGCCGAGCGGAGGATGGTTCCGAGGTTCGCCGGATCCTGAACATTATCCAGAACGACTACTTTTCCATTCTTATTCATTTTATCAAAGTCGGGTGTTTTGTCAAGTGTTTTTATGACAAAAAGCACTCCCTGTGGTGTTT
>CADBOO010000075.1 GCA_902796225.1 uncultured Ruminococcus sp. | reverse complement strand
GGACTCCTCCTCCGTCTGCTATCTGCGGCCCGAGACCGCGCAGGGCATCTTTGTCAACTTCGCGAATATCCAGCGCACCACCCGCAAAAAAGTCCCCTTCGGCGTCGCGCAGGTCGGCAAATCCTTCCGCAACGAGATCACGCCCGGCAACTTTATCTTCCGTGTGCGCGAGTTCGAGCAGATGGAGCTGGAATTCTTCTGCAAGCCCGATACAGACCTCGAATGGTTCGACTACTGGCGTTCCTACTGCCGCGACTTCCTCTACAGCCTCGGCATCAAGGAGGAAAACCTCAGACTGCGCGATCACGAGAAAGAGGAGCTGAGCTTCTACTCTAAGGCGACCACCGACTTTGAATACCTCTTCCCGTTCGGATGGGGCGAGCTGTGGGGCATCGCCGACCGCACCGATTATGACCTCAACCGCCACCAGGAGACCTCCGGCAAGGATCTGAGCTACTTTGACCCGACCGACAACACCCGCTATGTCCCCTATGTCATCGAGCCGTCGCTCGGCGTAGAGCGTCTGTTCCTGACCGTCATGACCGAGGCGTACGACGAGGAGGTCGTCGACGAAGCAAAGAACGATACCCGCGTGGTGCTGCACCTGCATCCGTTCCTCGCGCCCTTCAAGGCGGCTGTCCTGCCGCTTTCCAAGAAGCTGGGTGAGCAGGCTCAGGCGCTTTCGGACGAGCTGTGCAAGTCCTTCCCCGTCGAGTACGACGACGCAGGCTCCATCGGCAAGCGCTATCGCCGTCAGGATGAGATCGGCACGCCGTTCTGCATCACCTACGACTTCGACAGCCTCGAGGACAACTGTGTAACCGTCCGCGACAGAGATACCATGCAGCAGGAGCGCGTCGCGATCGCCGACCTCGAAGCCTATATCGCAGAGCGGATCAAATTCTGATACGCGTTTCGCACGACACATATCGGCACAGAATGATAGCTTGACAGAAAACAGAAATCCCGACAGGTATGACGCCTGTCGGGTATTTTTATGCAAACGTTTCGTATTTGTCAAATTGATATGCCACCGCGTCGGCACTGTGGGCGTCGGAGGACAATACCAATCTGCCCCCATGCGCCTTGATGTAATCGATGATCTCTGCGCCCGGGTAGGGCGAGGTGCGGTAACCTCGTGAGATCGCGCCCATGTTGATCTCGAACGGCACGCCTGTTTTGAGCAGTTCATCCGCGGCGGCTTTCCACGCCGCGATATAGCGCGGGTGGGTGAGGTCGATCAGGTCGGTGCGCTCGGTGAACTTGCTGATCAGGTCAAAATGCCCGATGATATCGCATCCGGTCTTGTTCACAACGTCCGCGACAGTGGAGAAATATTTCTCGCACAGCGCGTAGATATCGCCGCCGAAGTATTTGTCCGCGGCTTTGCTGAGGATCCCGGGGGTCTCGTCAACGGGGACATAGTCGCCGCCGCACCTGAGATAGTGCACCGAGCCGATGACATAGTCAAAGTCGTCCGTCAATTCATCGCTGTAGTAGTCCTGCTCCACGCCGCAGAGCACATGGATCCTGTCAGCATAGGCGGCGCGCAGGTATCTCATCTCGGCAAGAAAGCGCGGGATCGCTTCTTTTTTGATGCAGTAGGACGTATCGTAATAGCTGTAGCTGTGGGCGCAGACGCCGATGGTATCCAGTCCCTTGTCGACGGCGGCACGCACCATTTCTTCGGGCGTGTTCTTACCGTCGCAGTAGGTCGAGTGGGTGTGTAAGTCCTTAGTTGTCACCGGTCATCTTCTCCTGCTTGACTTTTTTGTCGATCACATGGCGGGAGGCAAGCTCCTTGTGGATGTCCTCGAGGGTGATGCCCTGCTCGATCATCAGCACCATGGTGTGGTAGCACAGGTCGGCGATCTCGTAGACGGTCTCGGGCTTATCCTCGGCTTTTGCGGCGATGATGACCTCGGTGCATTCCTCGCCGATCTTCTTGAGGATCTTGTCGACGCCCTTCTCAAAGAGATAGGTGGTGTAGGAGCCTTCCCGGGGATCCGTCTTGCGGCCCCTGATCAGCTCCATGAGTCCCTCATAGCTGAATTCTTTCAGGGTATCGCTCTCCCAGACGGGATTGGTAAAGCACGAGGTCGTGCCGAGGTGGCACGCAGGTCCGTCCGGCTCTACCATGACCACCAGCGCGTCCTTGTCACAGTCGGCGGTGATGCTGACGATGTGCTGGTAGTTGCCGGAGGTCTCGCCCTTGAGCCACAGCTCCTGACGCGAACGGCTGAAAAAGCAGGTGAGTCCCTTCTCCATCGAGATTCTGAGGCTTTCCTCGTTCATATAAGCAAGGGTCAGGACGCGTTTTGATACGCTGTCCACCACGATCGCGGGGATCAGACCCTTTTCGTCAAATTTCAGTTCGGATATGTTAAGCATGGTAAACTCCTTTTGTCACGCGTGTTTGATGCGGTATTGTCTACATACGCGTCGGTATATCTGCCGCCGCCATCGCCTGTTTCAGGTCGGCGATCCTGACCTCGCCGAAGTGGAAGATGGACGCGGCCAACCCCGCATCGACCTTGGGAAGCGTCTTGAACAGGGTGATGAAATCCTCGATCTTTCCCGCGCCGCCCGATGCGATCACGGGTACGTTGACGACGCTGCAGACGGCTTCCAGCATCTCGAGATCGAAGCCTCCCTTGACGCCGTCGGTGTTGATGGAATTCAGCACGACTTCGCCCGCGCCGTTATCGACGCAGGCGCGTATCCAGCCGATCGCCTCCATACCGGTATCCACCCGACCGCCTTTGGCAAAGACGCGGAACTCGCCGTCCACACGCTTGACGTCCGCAGAGATGACCACGCACTGGTCGCCGTAGCGCTTTGCGGCTTCATAGATCAGATTGGGATTGCGGATCGCGCCGGAGTTGACGGACACCTTGTCCGCGCCGCATTTGAGCACACGGTCAAAGTCCGCGACGGTATTGATGCCGCCGCCGACCGTCAGGGGAATGAAGACGCTTTTTGCGGTTTCAGTCAGGATGTCGGTGAACAGCGATCTGCCCTCTGCCGACGCGGTGATATCGTAGAACACCAGCTCGTCTGCGCCGCAGGAGCTGTAGTATTTGGCAAGCTCTACGGGGGATGCGACGTCGGAAAGTCCCTCAAAATTCACGCCCTTGACCACGCGTCCGTTTTTGACGTCCAGACACGGGATGATACGTTTGGTGATCATTGTACCGCCTTCACCGCCTCTCTCAGATCGATCGCGCCGGTATAGTACGCCTTGCCGATGATCGCGCCGTACATCTTCAGCTCGTTGAGTGCGAGGATATCGTCCATCGACGATACGCCGCCCGACGCGGTGATATCCACCTGATAGCGGCGGTTCATGGTGCGGTAGAGATCGAGGTTCGTGCCTCTCATCGCGCCGTCGCGGGAGATATCGGTACAGATGATGGTCTTGACGCCGATCGTCTGCATCTTCTCGAAGAATTCGTCGGCGGTGACAGCAGAGCGCTCCAGCCAGCCCTTCACGGCGATGAAGCCGTCGCGGATGTCCGCGCCCACGGCAATACGCTCGCCGTATTTAGCGACAGCCGCTTTGAGAAACGCTTCGTCCTCCACAGCCGCCGTACCGAGGATCACACGGTCGATCCCTGCGTCGAGGTATTTTTCGACGACCTCCATGCTGCGGATGCCGCCGCCGATCTCACAGAACAGACCGGAGGTTTTTTTGATCGAAAGGACCGTGTCAAAGTTCGGCGTGCCGCCGTCCTTAGCGCCCTCCAGATCGACGATATGGATCGCCTTTGCGCCGCACGTTCTGAAATCGAACGCGATCTCGGCGGGTTTATCGGAATAGACGGTCATCTGGTCATAGTCGCCCTTGTACAGGCGGACAGCCTTGCCGTCGACCAGATCGATTGCAGGGAATAGAATCATAGTATTTCTCCTTAGAATTAGGAATTAGAAATGAGGAATGAGGAATTTCGGGAAACGCTGACGCGTTTTAGATGAATATACAGAAATCGGGTGTGGGCAGCGCCCG
>CADBOO010000074.1 GCA_902796225.1 uncultured Ruminococcus sp. | reverse complement strand
TAAACTGCGCGGTACCTTTACCTGCGTTGCCGTCAAGGCTCCGGGCTTCGGCGACAGACGCAAGGAGATGCTGCAGGATATCGCGATCCTGACCGGCGGTACCGTCATTACCTCCGACCTCGGTCTGGAGCTGAAAGATGCTTCCATCGCGCAGCTCGGCCGCGCAAGACAGGTCAAGATCACCAAGGAAGATACCATCATCGTTGACGGCGCAGGCGACGCCGACGAGATCAAGAATCGCGTCAGCCATATCCGTCAGCAGATCGAGACGACCACATCCGACTTTGACCGTGAAAAGCTGCAGGAGCGTCTGGCAAAGCTTGCCGGCGGCGTAGCTGTCATCAAGGTCGGTGCGTCCACCGAGATCGAGATGAAGGAAAAGAAGATGCGCATCGAGGACGCGCTCTCCGCGACCAAGGCGGCTGTCGAGGAAGGCATCGTTGCAGGCGGCGGCGTTGCGCTGCTCAACACTGCTCCCGAGGTCGAGAAGCTGCTTGCCTCCACCGAGGGCGACACCAAGACCGGCGTGCAGATCGTGCTCAAGACGCTCGAAGCGCCGATCAAGCAGATCGCAAAGAACGCGGGTCTCGAAGGCTCCGTCATCGTCGAGAATATCCGCCGTGAGGGTAAGGTCGGCTACGGCTTCAACGCGCTTGAAGAGGAGTACACCGACATGATCGGCGCCGGTATCGTCGACCCGACCAAGGTCACCCGTTCCGCACTGCAGAACGCGGCTTCTGTCGCATCGATGGTTCTCACTACCGAGAGCCTTGTTGCCGATATCAAAGAGCCCGCGCCTCCTGTAGCGGCTGCTCCCGATATGGGCGGAATGTACTGATAATTCCAAATAATTAAAGCGAAAAGCGCTGCTTCGGCAGCGCTTTTTTTGGATAACGGAGAATGGGTAATAGTTTTTAGTGATGGTCGGACGCTGTCCGGACGCGATTGATATGTATATTATGCCGATTGCCGAGCATACTAGCATTACCAAAGTTTCAGGAGGTAATGTTATGACCGACAAAGAGTTGCTCTATATCGAGGACGCCCTCGGACATGAGCAGTATTTTCAGCAAAAATGTGACGAGACCGTACAGAATCTGACAGATCCCGAGCTGAAGCGATGCGTCGAGAATCTTTCCGACCGCCATGCTCAGATCTTCCGCCAGTTCTATTCGCTGCTGTAAGGAGGGATACGATGGACGACAAGAATCTGATGCAGAATCTGCTGCTGCTCGAAAAAGGCGTATGCGACCTGTATATGCACGGCGCGGTCGAGAGCGGCACCCAGAACGTACACCTCGCCTTTAACTCCGCCTTCACCGACAGCCTGTCGATGCAGAACGAGATCTTTTCCAAAATGACAGAAAAAGGCTGGTACACCCAGAAGCAGGTCGATCAAAACAAGATCGATACCCTCAAAACACAGTATTCATCCTTCTCACAGGGCTGAAACACAAACAGACGGCAGTCATCAGGCTGCCGTCTGTTTGATATATAGTGGGAAATAAGGGGGATGGGTGTGACTTGGAATAGTTGAAGCATTGTTATGCCTTTGTATATACCGTACCGTCGAGATTACACAGCTCAGCTTTATAGCGCTGGATGCGGGTCGCGTCGAGGACGGTCATTTCGCCGTCGCCGTCGGCGTCCGCGCCGGTCGCTACGATCTCGTTCTTCGAATCCAATCCCGCGATACCGCGCTGGATCTTGGTCGCGTCGAGGATGGTGACCTCACGGTCTCCGTCAGCGTCGCCGAGAAATCTCTGAGCAGTGCAGAAGCCGAGGTCGAGCCTCTGCCAGACCTCATACAGATCGGGATAATCGTCAAAGTCGATCTCGTTGATATCGAAGAACCGATCCTGCTCAGCGTCATATAACCCGATATCAAAGGTGAACGGCTGCTGTTTGTAACCGCCCGCGTAAAGCAGTCTGCCGCCGACGACCTCCCAGTGACAGACGCAACAAACCATACAGTCGTTGCTTGCCTTAACGATCGCCCAGTCTGTGCCGTAGGGTTTATCGTCTTGGCAATAGGGGTGATGGTACAGCTCCTCATACATCCCGCAGTGTGCGCCCTCGTACTGACTGATGTAGCGCTCGCGGTAGCGGGTGACGGTGTTGCCGTCGTCATAGCGGCTGTGATCGGTCTGCCATTCGCTGTCCGATTCATACAGCTTGATGGACTTGACACATGTGCTGTTTTCGGCTAGCTCGTAGATATCCTGCACGGTCAGATCGACGACCAGCGAGTCGTAGCATATATTGCGGTAAACGGCGCAGCCGTATTGCTTCGGGAAATGTACCAAAGACGTCAGCTCTTCGATCGCCTTGTCGTACTTTGGCTTGAGGGTGTTCCACTGATACGACCAATACTCGTTTTCCGCCTGATCAACGTCCGGATAAGAGGGCATATCC
>CADBOO010000073.1 GCA_902796225.1 uncultured Ruminococcus sp. | reverse complement strand
GAAGGATGAGATCAGCGTGACCGTTATCGCTACCGGCTGCGGCGGCAACACCGATAACTCCGGCGCGTTCCCGACCTCCGCTCCCACGGCGGCTTCCGCCACTCCTACAGCGGCTCCCGATCCGCTGGCTGAGCCCACTCCCGCGGCTCCCAAGGTCGAGGTCGATTCCACCGACGATGACGACTCCTTCTATGACATCATGTCGATCTTCAATTCCAAGAAATAATCCGATTGAAACAAAGGACACTCACGCTCTGTGAGTGTCCTTGTTGTTATATGCCCGATAAAAAAGCACCCCGACGGAACAGCGTGTTCTGATCGGAGTGTTATTTTTGATGATACTATATTTCGGAATGCTTGGCAATCGACCCAATGTATCAGCGGACGCGACCGCGTTTTCTGCTGTAGAGCACGATGAATGCCGCGGTAATCAGGAGGAGTCCGGCAAGGATCAGTGTCCCGACGGAATCGCCTGTCTTTACCGCTCCGCCGCTCTGCTTGACGCCGCCGTCATTTTTATTTGAGGCTTTGCCGGAATCGGGCGTTGCCGCGCTGTCCTTTGTCGCGTTGTCCTTTGCGGAGCCGTCTATAGACGGCGCGTCGGTTGCGTCAGGCTTTTCGGAGCTGTCGTCGGTAGATGGTTTGTTGCGGAAGCCATGTACCGACATCGTGAACGCAAACGGATATCCGTCCTCCATGATGAGCTTTGACGGCAGGTAGAACCAGAATGATTCGCTCGACGGATCAAAGTCGGTGACCTCTGCTTCCATCGGAAACTCGAACACGGAATCGTCCGTTTCATGATACTCGTCCTCTTTGGTTTCAACATTGTACACACGGAGCGAGAAGAGCCACGGTTTTTTCAGCAGCTTGACCGTCGCTTTGCGATCGGGAGAGGATGGATCGTATTCCACAGTAAAATCCGTGCCTTCATACATTGCGGTGTGCGATCCATCATAACTGGGATATTTGTGGAAATCGGCGCTGTATTGGGAGGATACAACGGTAATTTTGACAGGGATATCGACTTCTTGGATCCCATAATCGCCGCCAAGGTCGTAAATATGTACCTTCGCATCCAGCTGTGTGGTTTCATACAGCAGATGATCCACGGACGCCCTGACGCTCCATTCTGTTTGTGCGTTCCTTTGGAAAACGAAGGTTTCGTTCGTGCTGTTGTTTTTGAGCGTCAGAGTGACGTCGCCGTTATAATCATCCAGATCAAAGACGCCCACCGTATAGAAATCCTCGTCATACGGATAGCTGTCGTGAAAGTCTTCTTTAAAGTCATATTCTCTGTTGACTACGGCGGATACGACGGAGTAGGTCGCCTGATCGACCTGAGGAGTCGCGTCATCGGCTGCGGCGGCAAGAGCGGGAGTGACGCAGCATGCTGCCATAATTAACGCGAAAAAGCAAGCAAGGATTCGTTTCATTATCTTTTTGACCTCTTTTCTCAATTGATCTTTTGATTAAATCTTATCACAATTGACGCAGAAATGCAATAGAATGACAGAATGAATGAACACGAAAAAACCGACCCGGTTCCAAAGGAGCGAGTCGGTCCAGTCATTTATTCAGTCGGTGCGGTGGTTTCGGTCAATACCGTTGTTTCGCCGGTCGCTTCTGTCGACGCGGTCGTCGCGTCAGCCGCTTCTGTCGCGGCGGCGGTATCATCCATCATGCCGCTTTGATATTTGAGCGTGAGGATACGCTTGACCTTGGTGTTGAGCTGAGCCTCGGTAATCTCGCCGCTGCTGAGCTTGCTCTCGATCTCCTGCACATAGCTTTGCAGACTGTTGGGATTGAGGATCAGATCGATGTCGGAGGCGAAGATGCCCTTGACGATGGTGCTGTAGCTGTATTCTCTGGTGAAGTAGCCTGCGGACATATCGCCCGTGACGGCGACGCCCTGATAGTTGAGCTTCTCACGTAAAAGCTGAGGTACGACCTTGTCGCTCAGGGTGGCAGGACGCTCCTTGTCGAGCTGATCGACCATGATATGATCGACCATGATCATGCCGGCGCCTGCTTCAATGCCGGAACGGAAAGCGGTGAATTCACTGCCGGCGTCCAGCTCGTCTGCGGTTTTGGAGATGTGGAGGAAGGCGTCAGAGCCGTCGGCACTGTTGTTGGCGTCGAGCGTGCCGGGGAAGGTTTTCAGCGCGGAGATGATCTTGTTCTCGGTATAACCCTTGACCGCCGAGCTGATCAGCTCGCCTGCTTCTGCGTCGGTAAGATCGGATTTGTTCGCCCTTACATTGGCAAGATCGGCACTCAGCGAGAAGTCAACGTTGTAGCCCAGATCGCTCTTT
>CADBOO010000072.1 GCA_902796225.1 uncultured Ruminococcus sp. | reverse complement strand
GTCGAGCAGAGAAAGCACGAGAAGAAGGAAGCCGAGTTCAACGCCCGCACCAAGGTCACCCTCGACAACCTCTTCGATCAGATGAAGCTCGGCGAGGTCAAGGAGCTGAAGATCATCGTCAAGGCTGACGTTCAGGGCTCCGTTGAGGCAGTCCGCCAGAGCCTCGAAAAGCTCTCCAACGAAGAAGTTCGCGTCAACATCATCCACGGCGCGGTCGGCGCGGTATCCGAGTCCGACGTCATGCTGGCGAACGCGTCTAACGCGATCATCGTCGGCTTCAACGTCCGTCCCGACGCCACCGCTCAGGCGAACGCCGAGCGCGACGGCGTGGATATGCGTATGTACCGCGTCATCTACGACTGCATCGAAGAGATCGAAAGCGCGATGAAGGGTATGCTTGCGCCCAAGACCCGCGAGGTCATCCTCGGTACCGCCGAGGTGCGCAACGTCATCCGCATCAAGAGCATCGGCAATATCGCCGGCTGCTATGTCAAGAGCGGTAAGATCCAGCGCGGCGCAGGCGTCCGCGTTGTCCGCGACGGCATCATCATCGCCGACGACAACATCGGTTCTCTCCAGCGCTTCAAGGACAGCGTCAAAGAGGTCGCCGAGGGCTACGAATGCGGTATCGGCCTTGAAAAGTACAACGATATCAAAGAAGGCGACGTCTTCGAGGTATTCACCATCGAAGAATATCGTGATGAGTAAAGAACTGAGAGTGAAGAGTGAAGAGTTGCGGGAGGGCTGCGCCCTCACCCGATTTCTGTTGCTTCGCAAAGAGTTTTGTAACATCAGAGGAAATTACTATGGCTAATCATAAATTAGGCAGGACGACTGAGGACATCAAACGCGAGCTGACCGCGATCTTCCGCGAGCTCAAGGACCCGCGTGTGACCTCATGCTTTCTGTCGATCGTTCGCGTCGAGGTCACCAACGACCTGAGCTACTGCACGGTCTATATCTCGGCGCTTGAGGGTCTGGATCAGGCAAAAAACGCCGCAAAAGGACTCAAAAGCGCCTCGGGATACATCCGCCGCGAGCTGGGTCTCAGGCTCAGACTCCGCCATGTGCCGGAGCTGATCTTCACCCCGACCGACTCGATCGAATACAGCGCGGAGATTTCGCGCATACTGGGCAGATTGGATATCAAACATGACGAGGAGGTACCCCATGAGGATGATAACGCTTGATGAAGTTGCCTCTCTCTTAAAAGAGAACGATCATTTTAAACTGCTGACCCACACCTATCCCGACGGCGATACCCTCGGCGGCGCGTTCGCACTGGCGTTTGCCCTGCGGAAGCTGGGCAAAAAGGCAAATGTTGCCGTAAACGGCGCGGTACCGTCCAAGTTTCGCTATCTCGTCAGGAATTACACGGAACAGGAATTCGAGCCGCAGTATATCGTCAGCGTCGACGTAGCGGCGATGACGCTGCTCGGCGACAGCGTTATGGAGGGCGTCGAAAAGATCGACCTCTGCATCGACCATCACCGCACCAATTCCGTCACGGCGGATCATATCTATGTCGACAGCACGGCCGCTGCGGCGTGTGAAACGATTTGGCAGCTGATCGGCATGCTGGGCGTGGAGCCGGACGAGGATATCGCCGCAGGCGTCTACACCGGCATCTCGACCGACACAGGCTGTTTCTGCTACATCAACACCACCCCGCGCACCCATATGATCGCGGCTCAGGTGATCCCCTACTGCGACTGGCAGTCCATCAATTATACGAACTTTGTCGTCAAAACCAGAGCAAAGATCAAGATGGAACGCATGATCTATGATACCATGGAGTTCTACGCGGGCGGCAAGTGCGCCGTGGTCTATACCACGATCGCGATGCAGAAAGCGCTCGGCGCGGGCGACGACGAGATGGAAGGACTGGCGAATATCCCGCGTCAGGTCGAAGGCGTCGATATGGGCATCACCATGCGCGAAAAAGACGGCGGCGTGTTCAAGATCTCCGTTCGCACCAACGAGGACATCAACGCAGCGGAATTCTGCAAGCAGTTCGGCGGCGGAGGACATCCCGGCGCGGCAGGCTGTTCGATCGAGGGCGATCTCGCGACCGTCAAGAAACAACTGGTCGACGCAGCCGAGGCGTTTTTGTAAAGGGGCGGTGAAGAATGAACGGCGTTCTGCTGATCCGCAAGGAAAAGGAGTTTACCTCTTTTGACGTCGTTGCTGTGGTGCGTAAGCTCCTCTGTCAGAAAAAAGCCGGTCACACCGGCACGCTCGACCCGAACGCGACCGGTATCCTGCCGGTGCTGCTCGGCTCGGCGACCAAAGCGCAGGACGTCATCCCGTGTCAGGATAAGCGATACACCGCCGGATTCCGGCTGGGGATTGCGACCGACACCCTGGATATCTGGGGCGAGGTGACCGAAGAAAAACCCGCGCGCTGTACGGCAGCGGGTATCAAAACAGCGCTCGAACAGTTTCGCGGAGAGATCGAACAGCTCCCCCCGATGTACTCGGCGGTCAGCGTCGACGGCAAACGGCTTTACCAGTATGCCCGCGAGGGCAAATCGGTCGAGCGCAGACCGCGGACGGTGACCGTCTATGAACTGAAGCTGTTGACCTTTGACGAAAGCACACAATCCGGACAGCTGGAGATCGCCTGTTCAAAAGGCACCTACGTCCGCACCCTGATCGACGATCTCGCCCGCGCCTTGGGCACTGTCGGCGTGATGACCGATCTCGTGCGCGAGGAAGCCTGCGGCTATCGGCTCTGTGACGCGATCACGCTCGGCGAGCTGAAGGCGATCATGCAGAACGGCGGTGTCGATGAAACCGCGCCGTATTTTCGTACGGTCGAAAGCCTTTTCATCGATTATCCCGCGCTGACCGTCAGCGATAAGCAGGCGCACCGTTTCAAAAACGGCAACCCGCTGGACGTCAGCCGAACCGAGGCAAAAAACTCCGCCGAGAAAAATGCGATCTACCGCGTGAAAGACAGAGAAGGCAACTTCCTTTCACTCGGCATCGTTCAGGATGAACAGATCAAATTGTATAAGTATTTCTGATTGATTCAGACGCATACCTTGTCCCCTGTGCACAAATCGCACAGGGGATTTTTGTGCAGTATTTTCAATGCAGAAAAGCTGATTTGCCTTTACTTCCCATACCGCGTATGCTAATATAAAACTATCATCCGATCGGTGGAAATCAGGCATAGGTCCGATGATTGCCTGTCATATCATATACCCATATAAAAAAGGAGAGTTATTATGAAAAGAATCACTGCGATCCTGTCCGTTATCCTTATCCTCGCTTTGTGCCTGAGCTTCGCCGCCTGCGGCGAAAAGTCGGACGCATCCGACGGCAAATCCGACGCCGCCCAGTCTGAGCCGGGCGTAAAGATCGGCGATCAGTTTGCGTTCCAGGGGAACACGATCGAGCTTTGTGAGATCGAAGACGGCGCTTCGGTATTCGGCAGCTCTGGCTCCGCAACCGGCAAATGGGTCACCCTGAAATTCAAGTTTGTCGGCGACGGCGATATGGCGATCGAATACAAGGGCTTTTCCATCGACGGAAAAGACGCCTCCAATGCGGTCGGTACCGTGACGAAGGACGGACTTGTACTGGCTGTTCTGTTCGATCTTGACAAAGACGCAGATCTCGATAATCTGCACCTGACCGTAGAATAATCATCCATCGTCAATCTGTTTCAGGAGGAAATCATCATGACAAAAAACCGGATTGCGATCCTGTCCGTGATCCTCATCCTTTCGCTGTGCCTGAGTCTGGGCGCATGCGGGGATAAAACGGACTCCGGATCAAAAGACGCCGCAGAAGAACAAGTGACCGAAAAGCCTACAGAAGCGCCCGGCTATGAGATCGGCAAGTCGTACCATTGGAGCGATATCGACTTTGAACTGACAAAAGTCACCGATGATCTGTCGGACTATGACGACCTCAACACCAATATGATCGGTGAGGCAGAGGGAAAATTCATTGTCGTAGAATTCACCATCACCGAAGGCAAAAGCCCCTTCAACACCATCAACGACAAATTGAAGGACGGCGCTGTTACCCTCAGCGGGACCGAGTACAGCACCTGCATCTGCAAAGGACTGGATCTGGACGGTCAGACGCTCGGCTCGAATACCGAGTCCTACGTCACCGGTTCGATCATCGTTTTCTTTGACGCGCCCGCGGATTATTCGCTCGACGACGCGGTGCTGACCGTCGCGGAAGATTAACACTACGACTGTTTCAACGAATGAAAAGGAGCAATAGTATGAAACGATTCACAGCGATTCTATTCGTTATCCTCTTGCTGTGCCTGACCTTTGCCGCCTGCGGCGAAAAGTCGGACAGCAACGCGGAGAAGGCGACCGAAGCCCCCACCGCGGCGCCTGAGCCGGGCGTGAAAGTCGGGGACAGCTTTGATTATTCCGGCTTCAAGCTTATCGTGGCAGGTATCACCGAAGGCTCCGAGGGCTTTGACGACCCCGGTTCTCCCGAAGGAAAGTTTGTCACCATCAACTTTGACGCGGACACGTCGGACTGGGAAGGCGGCAGCTATTCGGCAGACAAGACGAAGTTTGCCATCGACGGCAAACAGGCTGTCGACGCACAGGCGACAATGAGTCTGATGAACGGATCGCTCAGCCCCTCCGGGATGACGGTTCTCTTTGACGTCGACAAGGACGCAGGTCTTGACTATCTGCATCTGACCGTCAGCGAGTGATTCCGAAAAGATTTGAATGACGCTGAAAAGCAAAAAAACAAGGGCAGAGCGGCGGCTCTGCCCTTCCTGTGTATCACGCTTATTTTAAGTTTTCATCGACCGGGTAGGAGCAAATGAACCTGACCGCGCGTTCGATGCTGTCTTTCGAGTTTTTATAGTCGCCGCCCTGATTGCGATAGTCGTACATCGTGGTGAAGTGGGTCACGTCGTCGTACAGGGTGTCCATGTACTGCTTCGACAGGGTATTGACCGCCTCATAGAATTCGTTCCACGTCGCCTTGTTCATCGCCTTTTTATGCGCGTTCGCGGCGGTCATGATCAGCGAATAGTGGTTCAGGCAGATATAATCCTGCGCTTTGAACTGTTTGCGGAAATCCGGATCCTGACCGAACTGGGTGTAGACGGTACGCAGCAGATGCAGCACGTCGTGGTCGATGCGGTCACAGACATAGCAGGTCTTCTGCAGCTGTGCGATCGCCGCGATATTCTGCTTGGAGGCGGGCTCGCTGAGCTTCTTCGGGAAGACCAGCTTGCGCTGTTCGTCGATATGCGTCTGCAGCAGCAGGGCGTTCGACAGGCGCGGGCCGGTATTGACCATCATGGAAAAGTGGCGGTGACAGAATCCGGTTTTGTTGGTGACGACGCGAACATCCGGCGCCATCATCGCGGCGCCCGTGATGTACTCGACATACTGCTCCTCGAGCATCCGGTGCATCCGGCAGATCGGACAGCCGTCGGTCTCGGAAAAAAGGTCGGTGATCGGGATGGTACAGATATTCGGCTTCATGTTGAACCTCCGGTTTGATAATGGTTAATGGTAACGGTTACGGGCGGTCTTTGTCCGCGCCTGAATTTATTTAAAAATATTATAGCATATTGAAAAAGAATATGGTATACTGTTTTCAGATTTTTCTGAGGAAATTGTATGAGTACGCTGATTTTTGACAAGATACAAGACCTGTCGCTGAAAGAAACGCTCGACTGCGGTCAGTGCTTTCGCTGGAAAGAGCGCGAAGACGGCAGTTTTTTCGGCGTCGTCAGGGGCAGAGCCGCCGCTGTTCATATGGAAGGCGACCGCCTGTTTATCGACGGTGCAAAGGAATGCGACCGCGATCTCTGGGCGGATTACTTTGATCTGTCGCTCGATTATGCCGACGTAAAAGAACAGCTTTCCGTGATCCATCCCGAAATGGCGTCGGCGGCGCGGTTTGCTCCCGGTATCCGCATCCTGCGGCAGGAGCCGTGGGAGGCGCTGATCAGCTTCATCATTTCCCAGAACAACAACATCAAACGGATCACCGGTATCGTCGACCGTCTGTGCGCGCATTTCGGCGATCCGATCGGCGACGGCGTCTTTGCTTTTCCGACAGCCGAACAGCTCGCCGCCTTATCGCCCGAAGACCTCATGCCCATCCGCGCGGGCTTCCGCCACCGATACATCATCGACGCCGCGCAAAAGACTGCGGACGGTACGATCGATCTTGAGCAAATCCGTCATCTTCCGTATGATGCTGCACGGCAAACGCTCATGCAGATCACCGGCGTCGGGGTCAAAGTCGCCGACTGCGTCCTGCTCTACGGGCTGCATCGGCTCGAGAGCTTTCCGCTGGACGTCTGGATGAAACGCGCGACGGCAACGCTGTTTGACGGAATGGATCCGTCCGCTTTCGGCGCATACGCCGGGATCGCCCAGCAATACATTTTTCACTATGCAAGATCACATCCCGAGAAATTCATCAATTAGGAGGATTTCATGAAAATCATATTCATCCTTTCGCTCGTATCCCTGTTAGTGTTTGCGGTCGCGGGAATTCTCAAAGAGCGCAAATACTCCCGCCTTGTCCGATATGCGTCCTGTGCGCTCACGGTCGTATTCTCGATCGCCGCGGGTATCGGCGAGGCTTATCTGATGCCGCTTTGTATCGGCGTCGCGATTTTCTCCGCCGTCAGTCTGGGATTGTCGCTTGTGTGCAAACACATCCCGCAGGAAGGACTGTCGAAATTCGTCGGCTTTATGGCAAAGGCGATGCTGTTCGTCCTGCTGATCGAAGCCGTCTGCTTCAACTTTGACAGCTACCACCTGTGGAAGGGCGGTTATGAAAAGACCGCGCTGGATATCGAGAATGCCGCTGTCAGCGGGATGACTCTCTCGGGCGACGGTTATATCACGACCGACGAGACCGCGTCGATTGAATTCACCGACGTCAATAAAAAGATCGGCGTCATCAAGCTGGACGTCACCGGTACGCAATACAAAACCGATTATTCCATCGACTTTACCGACGAGACCAACGCGTCCTACTATCTGCGGACGGGGCTTGTCAAAGGCTCGGTGTTCAACGATATTGAGGCGACACAATACATCGTATGCGATTTTTCCGGCAAGGTCGGCAAGCTCCGCATCAATCTCACGGGACTGAGCGAAAACCACGCGACCCTCCGCGCGATCACGCTGAACGCCGATTATCCCGCGAACTTTTCCTATCTGCGCTTTACATTGATCCTGCTGGGGATCGCATTTGTGTGGGCGTTCAAACGCTCCGTAAACTTCCGCAAACCGCTCGGCAAACAGCCGAAGATCGCAAAGTCGGTCACCGCAGTGCTGATTGTCTGCTTTGTGATCCTGTCCTATGTGCTTTCATCGGTCAACCTTCATCCCGAAACGGATTTCAGTATGGACTCCGGCAACCAGATCACCCAGGAGCTGGTCGACGCGCTGGAAAGCGGCAAGACCGAGCTGAAGGATCAGCCGACGCAGCAGCTGCTCGAAATGGAGAATCCCTACGACTGGTCGGCACGCTCCGAACAGGGCGTCAGCGCCAAGTGGGATCATGTACTGTATAACGGCAAATACTATTCCTACTACGGAATCGGGCCGGTCATCCTGCTGTATATGCCGTTCCACCTGATCACGGGGCATTATCTGGAGAGTCTGGTCGGCGTGTTCCTGTTCAATACGATCGCGCTGATCTTCCTGGGCATGACCTTCTATAAGCTCATGAAAAAGCTGTTCCCCGATATCCCGCTGTCCATGTACACCGCGGCGCTCGTGATGATCTACGCCGCCTGCGGGATGTGGTACTGCACGGTCATGGCGAACTTCTACGAGATCGCCCAAAGCTCGGGCTTCTGCTTTACGGTGCTGGGCGCGTATTTCCTCGTATCGTCCAACGTCATCGGCACCGATAAAGAACCGATCAGACCGATCCCTGCGGCATTGTCGTCGCTGTTTCTCGCGATCGCCGTCACCTGTCGTCCGACGACCGCGATCTGGTGTGTGGTCGCCGTCGCGTTCATTGTATTCGGTGTGCTGAAGCTCAGAAGAACAAAATCGGCCAAGTCCGCTTATATCAAATACCTGCTGTGTGCGCTGCTGCCGTTCGTCGTCATCGGCGGCGCTCAGATGTTGTATAATCACGCGCGATTCGGGTCGTTCACCGATTTCGGCATCGCCTACTCGCTGACCATCAACGACTTTACCCACACCGAGTTCCATACCCAGCTCTCGGCGATCGGCTTCTTCGATTACCTGTTTGCGCCGCCGTCGTTCTCGGGCGAGTTCCCCTATGTCCAGACGACGCTGTCGACCCTCGGCGTCAACGGCTACTATTTTGTTGCGACCTATAACGGCTGCGGACTTCTCTTCCGCGCGTTGCCGATGTTCTTCCTTTTCGGCGCGCCGTTCGCGCTCAAATACGTCAGAAAAGAAAAGCGCGTCCGCACGATCGTCCTGTTCTCTGCAGTCGCATTCGCCGCGCCGTTCATCATCATCGCTTCGATCTGGGAATCCGGTTACGGCGTGCGCTATATGATGGACTTTGCGTGGGAGATGCTGGTCTGTGCGTTCTTCGTGATGTTCCTGTTCTACCGCAATCTGAAGCACGACGAATCCAAGAAGATCTACGAGCATCTATTGCTGATCGCCATGTTCGCCTGCGTATTCGTCAATATGGGGCTGGTCTACTCCTACTACTATCCCGGCAACTATGTCGGCGGTTCAGAGGCGGCGTTCGAGAACTTCGGCAGGATGTTCAGCATGTTCAATACATAAGACTTCCTTTGGTAATGAGAGCCGTCACCGCAGGCGGCTGAGGAATTGCATCCTTGTATGAGCAAAGCGGGTTGCCAAACATTTACATTTCCGACATTGATTTTCCCTGCCGATTGTGGTATCATGTGAAACAATGTTAGGACAGGAAGGGATATGAATGAGTAAGAAAGAAGAAAAGAAAGAGTCAAAACTCAAAGCGCTCCTGCTATCCTTCGGCATCACCTGCCTGATGCTCGGCGCGGTGATCGGGCTGACGATCTGGTACCAGACCTCGGTCGTGACCAATTCCGTCGTCAAATGGGAGTGGAACACCCCGTCGGTGTGGATCGGCAACGGGATCGCCTTTCTGATCATGTTTGCGATCGTCTACCACTTTCTCAAGCCGAAGAAACAGGAGAGCCGGGAAAACTGGAATCCGTAATACTGATATGAAAAAAGCGGTACTGTTCATGCGAGCAGTACCGCTTTTATGCTGTCTGATTATTTGATTTTTCTTGCCTCGATGTAATAGCGCTTATCCGCGGCGTGACCCATCGAGAAGGTTTTTCTCGGGAGCGAACCGTCCGCGATGATCGCGGGGAACAGCTCGTCCTTGCCCATGCCGTCGAAAATGAAGCCGAGGGTGTTTTCATCTTTGCACAGGCTGCGGGTGACGTCAGCGCCGTGGATATAATCGATCTTCACTTCGGGATGATCCTTCATATAGTCGTCAACAAAGGTCTGCAGAGTACCGACGGGCAGCTTTGCAGTCGCTTTGACGTCGACGCCGACCTCTTTTTCCCGATCAACGACCGTGAAATGCTGAAGCGTGTCGCCGCCGACAGCCTCGGTATGGGCGATGAATTTCGCCAGGAAGTCGTTGCGGTCGACGTTGAACAGCACGCGGTAGATCGGTTCGAACTCGATACTCTTGTCGTGGATATTCACGACCTCGACCAGTGCATAGCGGGCGAGGGGGTTCTTGGTGAGGTTATAGCATTCCTTGGCGGTCGCAAGGCTGTGGTTGCCGTCGCCGACGGCAAAGAGCAGCTTGTCGTCCTTGCCGGCGATCAGCGCTTCGAGCGCGTCCTGCACCTTTTGCTGCGTTTCTGCAGGCAGGAACCAGCCGTCGATATGACCGCCGCCCTGCATCAGCTCAAAGCTGTAGGCGGATGTAAAATCGTCTTTGCTGTCAGCCAGCGGCTCGATCACGGAGAGGTCTGGATCGTCGATGAGCAGCAGGATGTGCGGCATTTCCAGCGGCGCGTCCTTTCGGATCTGTACGCGCGGCGGGATGCGTTCAAGAACCGTCGCCTCGGTCGCGCGGATCAGGGCGGTGCTGCCTTTTGTGTAATCATAGTCCTCAAGGTCGATCAGACCGACAACGCCTCTGCGGACGGTATCGTTCGATTCGCGCTCGACATAGATCATGCTGTTTTCGTATGTGTCGAACACGTCGCCGTCAAGGTATTCCTGCATGGCTGCGTTGATCTTTGCGATGCGCGCGCTGTTGTCGGCGCTCAGATAGATCTCCGGCAGGATGATGTGCAGGGCGGAGGGCTTGTCGCCGACGATCGACTCGACGCCGCGCCAGTAATCCGGCTCGCTGGTATACTGGTCGCAGGCGACGACCGACCAGGTCTCAAAATCCTTCTTCGGCAGCAGGATGTCGGCAGGATAAAAGTGTTTCATAGAGATACCTCCTGATGGTTTAGGGATGGGCGACCGGCGATCGCCCCTTCCAGTAAAATATAACACAAAATTGTAACACTTACAAGTTCTTATTGAGAAACCGCAAAAAATGTAGTATGATGGTGTCGGTGAAACAGATGATCAAATTGTTGATGTGCGACTTGGACAACACCCTGCTGCCCCTGCACACACAGGAAAAATTCGTTGATATCTGGTTCCGCGACGTTGCCCGAAAATTCCGTGAGCACGGGCTGAATCCGTCGGTCGCCCTCAACGCGATGAACGACGGATGCCGCGCGATGATATTCAACAAAAGCGAAAAACTGAACATCGACGTTTTCTATGAGGTCGCAAGCGAGCGCTCCTGCTATACGCGCGAAGAGCTGGAACCGGTGATGGACGATTACTACAACACGACCTTTGACAACGTCCGCGAGATCGCCCGCGAAAACCCGTTCGCGCCCGAGATCGCCCGCTTGATGCGCGAAAAATCCGAGCATGCCGTGATCGCCACGATGCCGATGTTTCCGCTTACAGCGTGCGACAAACGCCTCAGCTGGGTGGGACTGAGCGCGTCAATGTTCGACTTGGTGACGACCTGTGATTACAGCTCGGCATGCAAGCCGAACCCAAAGTATTTTCAGGAGATCCTCGACGATTTCGGCGTCAGGCCGAGTGAAGCGCTGATGATCGGCAACGACGTCCGTGAGGATATGGAGCCGTGCGAACAGCTCGGGATCGATACCTTCCTCGTCACCGATAATCTCATCACCCACAACCTGCCCTACAGCCGCTTCCGCCAGGGCAATTATCCCGTATTGATCGAGTTTTTGAAGAGCATAAAATAAGACGAACCGGCAGTTAGATATACTCCGGTTCGTCATTTTTTGTATGACTCACTTCAAATCTCTCAGCTCTGAGATCCCGTGGAACATATCGCCGGGGTTCTCGAGATAATCCAGAACGTCCTCCACACGATCGCTGACGTAGATCAGGTCAAAGTTCAGCGGCGTCATGAAGTGCAGATCGGAGGCGTTCTTCATCATGGCAAGCATATATTCGTAGTAACCCTCGGTATTGAGGATCGCGATCGGTTTTTGATGACGGTTGAGCTGCCTGAGCGTCAGGATCTCAAAAAATTCGTCAAAGGTTCCGACCCCGCCGGGACTGATGACAAAACCGTCGCTGAGATCCTCCAGCTTTTGCTTGCGCTCGCGCATGGTGTCGGTGAATATGTACTCGTCGCACTCCGGGAACAGCACGCCGTCGACGTCGAAAAAGCTCGGCGCGATGCTCGTGATATGGCCGCCGCCCCGGCTTACGCCGCGCGCCGCAGCGCCCATCATGCCGGAAGCGCCGCCGCCGAAGATCAGTGCGTGGCCGCGCCGCGCCATCTCTTCTCCGAGGGCTTCACCCGCTTTTTTATAGACGTCGGCGATATTGTCGGACGCCGCTCCGTATACGCAGATATTCATACAAAAACCTTCTTAAAACGCAGAATGGGTGCAGGAGATCCTACACCCATTATTGTACATTGGCAAACGCCGCTTGTCAATCTGTTTATGCGCTCGGCTCGAACTGACTGTTGTACAGCTCGGCATAGAAGCCGCCTTCCCTGAGCAGCTCGTCGTGCGTGCCGGAGCCGATGATATCGCCGTCCTTCAACACGAGGATCAGATCGGAGTTCCTGATGGTCGACAGACGGTGCGCGATGACGAACGAGGTGCGGCCCTCGGTCAGGGCGTCCATCGCCCTCTGGATGATCCGCTCGGTACGGGTATCGACGGACGAGGTCGCCTCGTCGAGGATCAGCAGCGGCGCGTTTTCGATCATCGCGCGCGCGATGGTCAACTGCTGCTTCTGACCTGCCGACAGGCTCGTCTTGTCATCCAGCACGGTATCGTAGCCGTTCGGCAGCGTTCGGATGAAGTGGTGGATACCCACCGCCTTGCACGCCTTTCTCAGATCGTCGTCCGTGACGTTCTCTTTGGAGTAGGCGAGGTTTTCGCGGACAGTGCCCTCGAAGAGCCATGTGTCCTGCAATACCATACAGAACAAGTCGTGGACATTCTCTCTGGTCAGCTCATCGATCGAAACGCCGTCGATGAAGATTCTGCCGGAGCCCAGCTCGTAAAACCGCATCAGCAGGTTGACGATAGTCGTCTTGCCGGCGCCGGTCGGGCCGACGATCGCGACCTTTTGTCCCGCCTTGATATCTGCGGAAAAATCCTTGATGATCACTTTGTCGGGATTGTAGCCGAAGCGTACATGTTCAAACCGCACGTCGCCCTTGACCTTGTCGAGCGTACGGGTCTTGCCGCTTTCATCGGCAAGCTCTTCTTCCTCCAGATACTCAAACACGCGTTCCGCTGCGGCGGCAGTGCTCTGCATACTGCTCATGCTCTGGGCGAGCTGAGAGAGCGGCTGGGTGAACAGACGGACGTAGATCGTGAATTCGATGATCACGCCGTAGGTGATGACGCCGTCGCGCGCCAGCAGAGCGCCGACGATGAATACCGCGACAAAGCCGAGGTTGCCGATAAAGCCCATCAGCGGCTGCATCAGACCGGACAGCGCGGTCGCCTTGAAGACCGAGTCGCGCAGGTGACGGTTGATGCGGCTGAATTCCTCTTTGGTCGATTTCTCGGCATTGTACGCCTTGACGATGTTGTGGCCGGTGTAAATCTCCTCCACATGGCCGTTGATCGCGCCGAGGTGTCGCTGCTGGCGGTTAAAATGCTTCTGCGACTTGCTCATGATGACCGACATCAGGATGAAGCCGATCACCGATGCGCCGATCGCGGTGAACGCCAGGATATAGTTGGTGATGAACATCATCAGCGCCGAGCCGAGGAACAGCGCGATCGAGGTGATCAGCTGTGCGATACTCAGGTTCAGCGTCATGCCGATGGTGTCGATGTCGTTGGTGATGCGGCTGAGGATATCGCCGAAGGGAGTCGCGTCAAAGTATTTCAGCGGCATCCGGTTGGTTTTGTTGGTGATATCC
>CADBOO010000071.1 GCA_902796225.1 uncultured Ruminococcus sp. | reverse complement strand
TACCATCGGCCAGGAGGTGGATTCCTCAGCGATCATCATAACGGTCGGATGATGCAGGTGAACGGCGGTGTTCAGTCTCTGGATGAATTCAACAGCTTCGAGATGCTCATGACCGCCGTACTTGTTGGCGACCCATTCGCCGTCTCTGCGGTTGTAGTCGAGGTAGAGCATGGATGCGACCGCGTCGACACGAATACCGTCAACATGGTACTTGTCCAGCCAGAACATCGCAGAGGATACGAGGAAGGAGATGACTTCGTAGCGTGCATAGTCAAATACATAGGTGCCCCATTCCTTGTGCTCGCCCTTGCGGCTGTCTTCGTATTCATAGCAGTGAATGCCGTCAAAGCGTCCGAGACCGTGAGCGTCTTTGGGGAAGTGCGCGGGTACCCAGTCAAGGATGACGCCGATGCCTTCCTGGTGGCACTTATCGATGAATGCTTTGAACATATCGGGATGACCGTAGCGGGAGGTGGGGGCAAAGTAACCGGTTACCTGATAGCCCCAGCTGCCGTCGAAGGGATACTCTGTCATCGGCATGAACTCGATGTGGGTATAGCCCATCTCTTTGACATAGGGGATCAGCTCGTCTGCAAGCTTCTCATAAGAGAACGTGTTGCCGTCGGCATACTTTCTCCAGGATCCTGCGTGAACCTCATAGATGTTGACAGGGCTCTCAAAATGGTTGTGCTCCATCTTATACTTGTACCACGCCTCATCGTTCCACTGATACTTGTCATAGTCGTAGATGATGGATGCGTTGTCGGGACGGGTCTGGGTATGGAACGCGAACGGATCGGATTTGAGGATCTTCTCAAACCAAGGCGTCTCTACGCAATACTTGTAGATCGCGGTCTCGCCGAGATTGGGGATCCAGCATTCCCATACGCCGCCTTCCGAAATCTTGTGCATGGGGTTTGCCAGCTGATCCCAGCCGTTGAAGTCGCCGACAACGGAAACGGTCAGCGCGTTAGGAGCCCATACGCGGAAAGTGGTACCCTGACAACCGTCGATCCACCAGTCGTGCGCGCCTAAGAAATCGTAGGCTCTGACAGCGTCGCCGCCGTGAAACAAGTCAAGAGGCAATCTCTCATCGTTTAATACATAATTCATAATCTAATTCTCCTTATACAAGATTCGTGCATAGTAATCGCACATAACTATACAAGGATATAATAGCAAACATTTCTGTTGATTTCAAGCAAAAACAGAAATTGAACTCCAAATTTTTCGTGCAATTTTTATAAAAACTGTCAATTCACTGGTCAATATATACAACATAAAACGTTAAAATCATTATATATTCACAAAAATCGAACGATTCGATGATTTACGTGGCGGGTTTGGTCAGCGGAGCATCCTGCCGGAATCGATTTTTTGTTCATAGTAAATAATACACATCTATATTCCTATTTAGAAAAATAGCAGGTTTGAATAATGCTATGATTCTACTGCAAGCCGACTATCGGCAGTATTACAACAGGAGAGGGTAAAAATGAAATGCCGGCAATGCGGCGCCGAGTTGAGCGCACGATCCAGATTCTGTGACGTCTGCGGCACGCCGATCATGAATGATCAGGCGTTTGGAAATCGTGAAAATGAAGTGTATCAGGCGGCAGACAGCCGCCCTGACCGGACAGGTGAACAGATGCAGCTGCCGTCGTATCGGGCACTTCCGGATAATGTACGTCCCGACAGAATGCAGCCGAAGAAAAATGGCAATAAGACAAAGGTGATCCTGATCTCGCTGATCGTTTTTCTGCTGGTTGCGGCGACAGCGCTTGGGATCGCATTGTTCCTGAACGGGAATTCCGTCAGTCAGGCGGAGCTGGATGAGGCGAAAAAGCAGTTCGTACCGCCGGCTGAAGCAATCGAGATCGACGCGTCGCTCGATGATCCTTCCAATGAAAAAGTCAAGTTTACCTTTGACAGCGAGTCCCGTATCGAAACCTGCTCCTATCGGGTGAACAACAAGGATTATGTGCTGAAGTATTCCTACGACAATGCCAAAGAACTGGTGAAGATCGACGTCAATTACAGAGATCACGTCATCAGTTCAAAAGAGATCGAGTATACCCGTGTGCTCAGACCGGATCGATTTGAGCAGATCGACGGCTACTATCTGCGGCTTCAGAGAGAATATGTAGGAGAGCCGGCGTCCGATGCGGAGACTGAAGGCGCGGCACAGACTGACGCCCCGAAAGAAACCGAAACACGCGGCTTCGGTATCGGCAGGGTCATCAGTACCGAAGAACAAACCGAGGCTTTTGAGACCGAGCCTGAGACCGAATCGTCCGGCGGGCAGTATTCGCCGCAGGCGATCCCGATCATCCCCGATGAAGTCACGGACTTCGTGGAGACATACGGCGTTTACTGCGGAAAAGATTTTGATTCACGCCGAGCGCCTGAAAGTGATAAGAACGTGCTGACCTATATCGTGCACAATTTCCCGTGCGTCCAAATCGACAGCAGAAATAACCTGTATCCCGGAAACGGCTATGATTTCGTCAACCAAAGTCAGGAAGCAGCCGCTGCCTGTCCTTGGGATAATAAGGGATTGGGCGCTTGGCGGTTTGACGATGTGACGGTTGACTGGGTCTGCAGGAATATCTTCAATATCACCGACGAGCAGATCGAGCAGTTCTATCAGGAAGCGTTTGATGATCAGTTGATCTGGAAATACGAGGGCGATTATTGTATCCTGGGAGGCGGCAAGGGCAGTCCTTTTGTAACGACAAAGATCGAAAGATATCAGACTGACGGCAAGTATTACCACATCGCCTACAGAAAATATGAGCTGAAATCTGCCGATACGGATGATCTCGGAGAAGAACTGGGATTCTATTATATGGTACTGGAGAAAAAGACCATAGACGGCAGGGAATACTGGTCGATGCACTATCACAGCGACGATGTACCGTATGTGTTCGAACCGTTCGATATCAACGGATGATAAGAATAGTCGGAAAAAACAGGGATACTGCGCATTCTGATATGCGCAGTATTTTCTTATTTAGAAAAATAACACTTGACATTTTCATGGAATTGTATTATGATAAACTATAATGTGATAATAGGTGAATTATACGCATTATCACGTTCGAGTCTGCTATGCAGATTCGTTCTATCGTATTAGACTCTCTTCAGAGAGCCGTTATATATAGATATTTTTACTTCCTATTGCCAATCCGTTTAGACGGATGCCACTGATTTAAGGTACGGTCACCCGAGATATGCCGATTTTCGGTAACTGCTGTCGGATCCGTGCATTTGGTAATACAAAACAGAATATCTGAGGTAACGGCACCGTGAGTTGAGTTTGATTCAAAATCAAATCAAGGAGGTGTCAATGCATGGATGTATTAAGCATCATCCTCATCGCAGTTGCGCTGATCGTCGGCGCAGGCGTCGGTATTATTATCGGCAACCTGTACCGCAAAAAAGTCGCAGAGGCTGAGATCGGCAGCGCCGAGCAGGAAGCCAAGCGTATCGTAGCGGACGCGATGAAGACGGCTGAGGCGAAGAAGAAGGAAGCCATCCTCGAAGGCAAGGATGAAGTCCATCGCCTGCGCAACGAGAGCGAAAAAGAGCTTTCCGACCGCCGCAAGGAGGTCCAGCGTCAGGAACGCCGCATCCAGCAAAAGGAAGAGACCCTCGACCGAAAGCTCGACAACGTCGAGAAGAAGGAAGACAGGGTATCCAAAAAAATGAAAGAAGCCGAGGTCAGACTCGCCGAGGTGGAAACAATCAAAAAGAGTCAGTTCGAAATGCTCGAGAGGATCTCGGGCTACACCGTCGATCAGGCAAAATCTTATTTGCTGAACGAACTGGAAAAGGATCTGTCCCACGAAAAGTCGCTGAAGATCATGGAGTATGAACAGCAGCTCAAGGACGAATCCGACAAACGCGCCCGCAACATTATCTCGCTCGCAATCCAGCGCTGTGCTGCGGATCAGGTAGCAGAGGCGACCGTATCGGTCGTACCGCTGCCGAACGATGAGATGAAGGGCCGCATCATCGGCCGCGAGGGACGCAACATCCGCGCGATCGAAACCCTCACCGGCGTCGATCTCATCATCGACGATACGCCTGAGGCAATCACCTTATCTTCGTTTGAGCCTGTTCGCAGAGAGATCGCCCGTATCTCGCTCGAAAAGCTCATTTCCGACGGCCGCATCCATCCCGCAAGGGTTGAGGAAATGGTCGAAAAGGCCCGCCGCGAGGTTGAGAACAGCATCAAGCAGGCAGGCGAACGCGCCGTTCTGGACGCCGGCGTCAACGGACTCCATCCCGAGCTGGTGAAGATCCTCGGTCGTCTGAAATACCGTACCAGCTACGGTCAGAACGTGCTGAACCATTCTTTGGAGGTTTGCTACCTGTCCGGTATCATCGCCTCCGAGCTGGGGCTGGATCCCACCGTCGCAAAGCGTGCGGGTCTGCTGCATGATATCGGTAAGGCGCTCGACCACGAGATCGAGGGCAGCCATGTAGAGATCGGCGTAGACGTTGCCCGTAAGTATAAAGAAAGCGACGCTGTCATCCACGCCATCCAAGCTCACCACGGCGATGTGGAAGCCAAGACGGTCGTCGCCTGTATCGTTCAGGCGGCAGATGCGATCTCCGCAGCTCGTCCCGGCGCTCGCCGTGAGAACCTTGAGAATTATATCAAACGTCTGCAAAAGCTCGAGGAAGTCGCTTCGTCCTTCAAGGGCGTCGAAACCTCCTTCGCAATCCAGGCAGGTCGAGAGATCCGCATCATGGTCAAGCCGGAGCAGGTCAAGGATGATTCCATGGCTTCGCTGGCGCGCGATATCTGCAAGAAGATCGAAGAGGATCTGGAGTATCCCGGTCAGATCAAGGTCAATATCATCCGCGAATCCCGCGCGATCGATTACGCAAAGTAACACAAAAAGCACTGCTTCATTCGTGAAGTCAGTGCTTTTTTTACATTGTATGGTAAGGGATTCATGATGTGCCTGACAAAGGCGCGATCAATAGTCCCATATCGGGACGTACTTTTTGTCTGCGCTGGACAGTTCCTGCGCGAAGCCGTCCAATTCCAGATCATACAGCTTATGCAATACCTTTTGGTATTCCCGCTCTGTCACGCGGCGATTGATATCGGGATACTGCGATGCATTTCCTGCGGGAAAATACTGGCTCATCAAGCTGACAGCAACGCGGTTATCCCACTTCTGTTTGATCATCTCCAGTACGCCGATACTGTTTTTTGTGTGTGACGGCAGAACCAGATGACGGATCATCACGCCGCGCTTGATGAGTCCGTTTTCGATCACGCAGTTACCGACCTGCCGGATCATTTCATCGATCGCCGCCGTAGCTGTTTCGACATAATCTGCGCACGCGGAAAGCCGCTTTGCAAGCGCGTTATCGCTGTATTTGAAGTCGGGAAGATACACATCGATGATCCCGTCGAGCTTTTTCAGGCTCTCGACCTTATCGTAGCCGGACGAATTATATACCAGCGGGAGCTGCGGACGATAGATGGACAGGCTCTCGATGATCGCGTCGATATAATGGGTCGGGGTGACGAATTCGATGTTGTGTACGCCCATCGCTTCCAGCCGTCGGTATTCCTCGCTGAGCTGATAGGGAGTAATGACTCTGCCGGCATCCTGCGACGAGATCGCGTAGTTCTGGCAGTACACACATCGCAGCGAGCATCCGGAAAAGAAGATGGTTCCTGCGCCGTGCGAGCCGCTGAGAATCGGTTCCTCGTCATAGTGCGGCGCGATGCGCGCAATCTTCGGCAGCGTTCCGACGCCGCAATAGCCGCCGCTGTATTCACTTCGCTCAATACGGCACTCTCTGGGACACAGATCGCACAGCATGCTGTCACCGCCTTTCGGAAGTATCATAACACAAAAGGGAGGATTTGGAAAGCCTACCCCTCAAAATCATACAAGAATTCTTCCACCGCCTGCGTCAGGTGAACGGGATCGAGGGCGTTTTCGTTAAAGACGCTCACCAACCGTTCGACCGCAGAACGATCCGGAGAAAGATCCCTGACGATCTGTATCAGGGTTCCGTTTTCTAATACCGATATGCCGTAAGAGCCGTAAAAACCGTTGGCACGGTCATACTCTTTTTGAACAAATAATTGATACTCTGCCATTGTTTCACCCATAAGATTGTGAAAAAATATCACAAGTTTAGTGAAATACTAACACGTATCTGCAGCAAATGCAAGCATTTCAACAAAAGTGTAATTATCATTACAGAATTCGTCAAAAGGTATCATTTTTTGCAGTGGTTTAGCGGTAAACTGCTTGAAAGTCATCCGGATCTGTGATATCATTATATTTCCGAAAACCTAAACGCTGCCGGGAGTTCCCTTTGAGGCTTAGGCAATCTGGCCGAAATCCCCTGCCGGATACCCGGGAGCAGCCGAAATAAATGTCATTGACAACAGAAATGTATAGCATTTTTTACCGCGGCGTGGTATGATTTCTGTAAAGATGACTTTTTCGGAAGAATGATTACCGCGGCTGTCAAACAATATCATTATGATTTAGGTAAGATGTATGGAAAACATGATTTATGTAGAAAACCTGAGAAAAGAATTCAGGAAAATTATCAAAGAGCCGGGCGTTAAAGGCTCGATCAAAGCGCTGTTCAAGCCGAATAAGGAGATCGTCCAGGCGGTCGACGGTATTTCGTTCGAGGTTCCGAAGGGGGAGATCCTCGGCTTTATCGGTCCGAACGGTGCAGGGAAGAGCACGGTCATTAAAATGCTGACCGGAATTCTGATGCCGACGTCGGGAAAATGTGTCATCAACGGTCAGATCCCACAGAAGAACCGCAAGAATTACGTCAAAGAGATCGGCGTCGTGTTCGGCCAGCGAACACAGCTGTGGTGGGATCTGGCGCTCAGAGAAACGTATTCTGTATTAAAAGAGATCTACGAAGTGCCTGACGATAAGTATCAACAGCGCATGGCGTTTCTGAACGAGGTGCTGGAGCTGGACAGCTTTATCACCAGCCCTGTCCGTACCTTGTCGCTCGGTCAGCGGATGCGCGCCGATATTGCCGCGGCTCTGCTGCATTCGCCGAAGGTGCTGTTCCTCGACGAGCCTACCATCGGTCTGGACGTTGTTGTGAAAGAAAACATCCGCAATGCGATCAAAAAGATCAATGAGGAAGAGGGGACGACCGTCATCCTGACCACACATGATCTGAGCGATATCGAACTGCTGTGCAAGCGCATCGTCATGATCGATAAAGGCAAAAAAGTATTTGACGGCGAGATCGGCGACCTCAAGCACAACTTCGGTAATGTCAGAACCTTTGCATTTGAGCTGGTCAATGCGTCGGAACTGAGTAAACTGGATTATAGAACGAAGTATAGACTAAGCGATGATGACATCACTGTTCAAAGTGATAAAAACTCAGTATCCGTCAAGTTTAACGCCGATAAGGTCGGTGTAGAAGATATTATCGCATATACGCTCTCCAAAGTGCATCTCAACGATATGCAGATCAAAGACGTCGATATCGAGGATATCATCAAACGTCTGTACAAGAACGGGGTGGAATCATGAGCCCTGTCAAGCGTTTTTTTCGCACGTATAAGCCGTTTACCCGTGCGGGTATGCAGGAGCTGGTCGCTTACCGGGCAAATTTTGTCTGCTTTTTCATCGGCGAGATCATGTCCGCTTTTATTATGTACTTTGTCTGGAAAGCGGTCTTTCTCAGCTCTGACAGCGATACCTTTATGGGATTCACGATGGAGGATATGACGGTCTATCTGTTTATTGCTTTCCTGACGGGTTACATGACATATTCCGACGGCGCGTTTTCGGTTGGCGAGGAGATCATCGACGGTTCGATCGCCATGCGGATGATCCGTCCCTGTTCGTTCGAAATGTGCTTTCTGTTTAAGGAACTGGGCAACCGCATCGTCAGTATCGCGATTATCTTTGTTCCGATGGTACTTGGGGTCGAGGCGTATCGCTATGCTGTTACCGTCATGATCCGGTTTGATCCGCTGTGTTTCCTATTCTACGTTCTTTCGACGTTCATCGCTTATATGATTTCGTTCTATTTCAACGTTATCTACGGCTTTATGGCTTTTTTCTTCAAAAATCTTTGGGGTACCACGCTCATCAAAGAGACTTTGGTTGGCTTTTTATCCGGCGCAACGATCCCGCTTGCGTTTTTGCCTGCCGGTCTTGCGGCGGTACTGAATGTTCTGCCGTTTGCATCGCTGGCGTATACGCCCGTGATGATCTACATGGGGATGTATTCAATTGGCGAGATATTCGCCTATATGGGACTGCAGGTGTTCTGGCTGCTGGTGATGATGGGACTGTCAAAACTGGTCTGGAACAGCGCGGTCAAGCATCTGTCGATCCAGGGGGGCTGAGCTATGAGAAGATATTTTCGCCTTCATCGGATCTTTATCAAACAGTATCTCAAGCGGCTGATGGAGTACAAAGTCGACTTTCTGCTGGGTGCGGTCGGACTGGTCATCGCGCAAGCGATCCAGATCCTGTTTATCGGCATTATTTTCAGCCAGATCCCCAAACTGCAGGGATGGACGTTCGAGGAGATTCTGTTTATCTACGGGTTTTCGCTGATTCCGAAATCGGTCGATCACCTGTTCTTTGATAATCTATGGATGGTCGGGTATCGCATCGTGCGTAAAGGCGACTTTGACAAGTACCTTACCCGGCCGATCAACAGCCTGTACCATGTGCTGGTCGAAAACTTTTGCGTCGATGCGTTCGGCGAGATGCTGACCTGTATCCTGCTGCTTGGATATGCGATCCCGCGGCTGCAATTGCCGTTTTACTGGTACACGATCCCGCTGCTTCTGGTTGTTGTGGTGTTTGCGACGATGATCTATACCTCGCTGAAGATCATGACCGCCGCGATCTCGTTCTGGACGAAGGAAAGCGGTCATATCACCCATATGCTGTACATGACAAATGATTTTTCGAAGTATCCTGTATCCATCTATAACAAGGCGGTGCAGGCGGTCATCACCTATGTGATCCCCTTTGCGTTTACCGCATATTTCCCCGCAAGCTATTTTTTGACCGGCAGCGATCCGCTGTTCTGCATCGGCGGCACGGTGATCGCAGGTTCGGTGCTGATGGCGCTGGCGCTGTTTGTCTGGAACAGGGGAGTGAACGCCTACGAGTCTGCGGGATCATGATGAACTAAGAAATAAGAACTAAGAACTGTTTTTTCGGAGGCGCTATGATCAATCCGTTTCTTGTCTTATCCGAGACCGATAAAACCGAATACCTGACGCCGCGCGTCTCGCTCAACCGCGCCGTCATGGCAAAATGTCCTGTCGGCGGGATCGAGGAAGGTTTGGACGGCAAGCGTTTCAAAGACCTGTTCTCGCCCGAATCCATCGTGGCGGAAATGCGCAGAGTATCGCGCTATTACGGGATCGATTACTCCCATCTGCCGGATTTTGCGCTGCCGAAGGAACTTGATAAAGCGCTGAGATCCGAGGACGTCCGCTATCGCCAGATGGGCGAACGCGTCGCAGTCCGATTCGGCAATCGTCTGGGACTGCTGCTGCTGACGCTCAAAACAGGATTGCCCGAGAATCGTGCCGCGCGCGACGACTGGGACGATGGCTGCTGGGAATTCTGGAAAAACCTCGATACCGTGATTCTGCTCGGCGGTTTGGCAAGTTCCATGCTCGGCAGACGATTCAAGGAACAGGTGCAGATGGTCTTTGATCACGCCGGCGTCAAGCCGTACAACATCGTATTATTCGAAAACGGCGCTTTTCTCGGCGTGATGGGGCTGGGGCAGCGATTGATGGAGGACGAAACCGCTTCGCTGATCCTCGATATGGGTCAGACCTACTTCAAACGCGCCGTCCTGAAAAAGTCCGGCGGCATCATCAGTGGCATCAATACGCTTGACAGTCTGCCGTCGCGCTATATGCAGATCGATTTTGAGGATGAGGGCGATCGGCTGGCATATGCCTACGATCTGCACAACTATATCCTCAATATCGTGTCAAGCACTTACAAAGAGGCTTCGGAAACGGCTGAGTTAAGCGACCGGATCCTGATCAGCATTGCAAATTATACGCACAACGGGATTCTGAACCCGATCCGCGGCGGATATGCAAAGCTGAGCCTGCTTGCCGAAAACTATGCCGATCTGCTCAATGAACAGCTTTCCGGTGAACTCAGGCGCAATGTCGAGGTGCGGCTGGTGCATGACGCTACCGCGACAGCGCTGTATTTCTCCGATGTGCCTGACTCTGTCTGTATCACACTCGGCACGGGATTCGGCGTCGGATTCCCTGAAATCAGATTATAATCCGTGAGGATAGTATGATGCGGCCGCGAACGTTCGCGGTCGTTTCATATTATCGGATTTTTTGTGAATGTTACCCCTTGTTTTGTTGGAAATGACCAAATTGAACAAAAAAAGATTGTGCAATAATCTGTCGGAAAATCGGCAGTTTTTCATTTATTCTTTTACAACATTATGCTATAATGAATGTAACTGGAATTCGTATATTCCGGCTCTATTCATCAAAGGAGAGGATTTTATGAAATCACGCAGGTTTATCTCGATCCTGTTGGTTGCAATGCTGCTGATTTCCACTTTCAGTATCGCCGCTCAGGCGTACGATACCGATCTGGCGGAAACCGGTTATTACAACCAAAGCTATCTTGAGAACTACGCGACAAAGGCTGCTGCCGAAAGCGGCTACGGCTGTACCTACAAGAAGGCGTCAACCACCTTCAAGGTATGGGCACCCGAAGCGACTTCTGTCAGCGTAAAACGCTATTCTACCGGTACCGATTCCGAATCGGGCGCGGCTGTTCTGGGCACCGACAACATGACCTATAACAGCACTACCGGTAACTGGACCCTGACATTGTCCGGCGACCATAAGAACGAATACTACACCTATATCGTCAACCGCAAGGGCGTTATCAAAGAGACCCAGGACCCCTATGCTACTGCGGTAGGTGCGAACGGTAACCGTTCCATGGTCTGCGATCTTGATTCCACCGACCCTGACGGATGGAATAACGACAAGCATGTATTCTTTGATAATCCCGGCGAAGCGGTCGTATGGGAAGTTCATGTCCGTGATTTCTCTATCGACGTATCTTCCGGCGTCAGCGACGCGAACAAAGGTAAATACCTCGCGTTCACCGAGGGCAACACGACTGTCAACGGCGCGGGCAAAGTAGCCTCCTGTGTTGACTATCTGGTCGAGCACAACGTCAACTGTGTTCAGCTCATGCCGATCGAGGACTTCGCTTCTATCGACGAGACCGACGACGCTATTCGCCGCAACTGGGGCTATGATCCCAAGAACTACAACGTTCCCGAAGGCTCTTATTCCTCTGATCCTTATGACGGCAACACCCGTATCAAGGAATTCAAGATGCTGGTACAGGCGCTGCATGACCGCGGTATCGCCGTCGTTATGGACGTCGTCTACAACCACACCTTCGTTCTCGAGGGTTCCTCCCTCAACCTGACTACACCGAACTACTACTATCGTAAGTCTTCTGCCGAGAACTACTGCAACGGTTCGGGACTCGGCAACGTACTGTCGTCCGAGAAGGCGATGACCTCCAAGTTCATCTCCGATTCTCTTACCCACTGGGTCAAAGAGTATCACATCGACGGCTTCCGTTTCGACCTGATGGGATGCCACGATACGACAAATATGAAAAAATGGCGCTCGGCGCTTGATAAGATCGATCAGCGCGTGCTGATGTACGGCGAACCCTGGTCGGGCGGTCCCGATAACGGTATCTCGAACGGCGTCGCTCCCGGTAACCTTTCTCAGCTGACCCGTGTCGGCGCGTTCAACCAGACCTATTCCGATGCGCTCAAGGGCGACCATGAGCTGAACGATTCCTCCCACAAGGGCTTCCTGCAGGGCTCTTCCGATACCGAAATCAGGAAGGCAGGCGCCGGCCAGGCGACCTACTTCCCGAGCGCGAAGGTGAATCAGTTCATCAACTACGCGGATAACCACGATAACCTAACCCTGTTCGATAAGGTCCTCGCCGCTACCGGCGCTTCCGGATTCTCTGCCGGTAAGGACGGTAAAGCAGGTACCAGAGATCTGCTGACGATCAATAAGAACGCCGTCAATAATCCCAGCTCGACTGTATTGGCGCAGATGAAGCTCGGTCTGACGTCTGTTCTGACCTCTCAGGGCATCCCGTTCACTGTTGCGGGTACCGAGTTCTGCCGCACCAAGTACGGCGACGCCAACTCCTATCGTTCCTCCGACGCGATCAACGCGATCGACTGGAACCGCGCGTCTACTTACGCGTCTGTCGCCGACTATTACGCCGGTCTGATCTCGATCCGCAAGGCTGTTACCGCATTCACGGATACAACCTCCGATTCGACCACTACTATCAGCGGCTGCACCGCATGGCAGATCACCAACAATAAGTCCGGTCAGTGGAACAAGATCATCGTTGCGCTGAACAATTCCGGCTCGGCAAAGAGCATCTCGCTCTCCGGCAACTGGGTAGTCGTCGCAAACGGCACCAAGTCGGGTACTGCCAGCCTCGGTAATGCTTCCGGCTCATACAGCGTGCCTGCATACTCCGGCGTTGTCCTTGTAGATCAGTCGTCCTTCGGCAATTATGCTCAGCCGAACCCCGGTACCGCTACCGTCATCACCGAGCATTATACCCGCGATTCGTCTTCCGGCTCTTACACCAAGGTCAAGACCGAGACCGCGAAGTATAAGGAAGGTCAGACATGGCGTGCCTCCAAGAACCTGAACATCCTCTTCGATCACGACTATGACAAGACAGAGTCTACCGCGGCGAATAACGCTACCTACGGACCTGTTACCGCCGGTACGACTACGACCGTCAAGTTCTACTATACCCGCAATATCAAGTCAGGCTACCTGACGATCAACTTCTATAACACTTCCGGTGGCGCGAGAGTCAAGACGCCGATGAAGTTCCGTATGCGTCACGGCGATCCGTATGCTGTTCCCGCGACAAAGGTCATGGGATACGAGCTGGATACAACCCGTTATCCTGCAATGACCCGCGGCAACTTTAATGCGGACAATCCGCAGACCTTCAACTTCTATTATAAGAAGCTGACCAATACCACCACCCGCGTCCACTTCTACAAGACCGGTACCAAGTTCGCCAACACGGCAACCATCCTCTGCTACGCGTACGACGACGACGGCATCGAGCCTCTCGGCGACTGGCCCAGCCAGACCAAGGGTACCGCCGGCATGAAGGCAGACTCTTCTATGGGTACCGGATGGGTATACATCGATGTACCCGCGACCTCCTGCTACGTCATGTTCCACTGGGCAGATCAGCAGATGCCCGGTCAGGGCGAACAGGGCTACTCGGTCTCCGGCGAAGCTTGGATCAAGGCGGGCGTCGTATCCTTCAACAACAAGATCGTTACCTCGCATATCGATCTCAAGACCGGTAAGCAGATCTCTGCAGATGTGACCAAGCAGTACACCAACGTCAGCTCGAATACCACTTATACGACATCTGCCGTTACAAAGAGCGGCTACAAGTCGATCGCTCCCGCGAATGCAACCGGTTACTATGAGCCGGGCGTCAGCAACGTTGTTTACCTCTATGAGGAAGATCAGGTCCAGCCGACTCAGCCTCCGACAGAGAAACCGACAGAGAAGCCGACTGAAAAGCCGACTCAGAAGCCCGGTTCCGGTAAACTGATGGGCGACGCGGACGACGACGATAAGGTCACCGTTCTCGACGCAACACGCATCCAGCGCGTACTTGCAGGCCTGAACCAGAAGGGTCAGTATTATGATATCGTAGGCGACGTCGATCAGGACAACAAGGTCACCATCATTGACGCGACCTCGATCCAGAGATTCATGGCGGGTATCAAGCTTCCCGCCAGCTATAAGATCAACGTACGCGTCGAGAATCCTGTCGATCCGACCAATGCACCTCAGCCGACCGATGCGCCTCAGCCGACCGATGCTCCGACAGACGCTCCTTATCCAACCGATGCTCCGACAGACGCTCCTTATCCGACCGATCCGCCCATCGGTGACGAGACCACCATCTACTTCACCAACAACATGGGTTGGGGTTCTGTCTATGCGTACGTCTGGGAAGACGGCGGTGAAGGAATCTGGCCTGGCGAAGCGCTGTATGCAGTCGCTACCAATGATTACGGTCAGGAGATCTTCGCGGTGACGCTTACCACCACCTCGAATGTCATCTTCAACGACGGCAATGACACCGGTCAGACCACCGATATCGCTGTCAGCAGCCTTGCTGATAACGCGATCTACTGCCTCGAAGATACCGACGCCGAAGGTCACTATCTCTACGGCGAGTGGCACTACGATCCCGATGATCCCGGTCCCGGACCCGGACCTCTGCCCGGCGGCGGTAAGATGTACATGGTCCCGTCCACCGAGTGGAAATCCGACGGCGCACGTTTTGCCGCATACTTCTTCCAGGACGGCATGGATCCCGTTTGGGTCAATTTGAAGTACGCCGGAGATAATCTCTACTCTGTCGATATTCCCGAAGGCTACGGCAATATCATCTTTGTCCGTATGAACGGCTCTACTACAGAGAACAACTGGGATAATAAGTGGAATCAGACCGCCGACCTTGCGGTCGAAGACGGCGGTACGTATACCGTTAACGGTTGGGAACAAGGTTGATCCCAATCTGATTAAATCATGAGTCAGAGCCCTGCTTCGGCAGGGCTCTTTTGCATGCTATATATAATTGTAATGGAGCAAGGCGACTGATGTCGATTGCCGGCTTCTTTCGTTAAAACGGTCATAACTCTGCTGTGAGCAGTATTTACTTCTTCTTTTTGAAGCACTTTTTGTCAAAGCTGGGGTTAAAAGCATAGAAGTTCTTGCTGTCAAGCTTATCGGTCAGCAGACGCAGGTTTTCGCCGAACCGCTGATAGTGTACGACTTCTCTGGCTCGCAAAAACCGGATCGGGTCGATAACGTCGGGATCGTCGCAGAAACGCAGGATGTTGTCGTAGGTCGTCCGCGCCTTTTGCTCGGCGGCGAGAGATTCGTGCAGGTCGGTTATCGGGTCGCCCTTGACTGCCAGCGCCGCAGCTGTGAACGGCGTTCCCGAGGCAGAAGCCGGATAGACGCCTGTTGTGTGATCGACGAAATACTGGTCAAAGCCAGCTTTTTTTATCTCTTCTTCACTGAGATTGCGCGTCAGCTGATACACGATCGCGCCGATCATCTCCAGATGGTTCAGCTCCTCGGTGCCGACGTCGGTCAGCGTGGCCTTCAGCTCGGGAAGCGGCATAGAGAATCGCTGGCTCAGATAGCGTGTCGATGCGCTGAGTTCCCCGTCGGGGCCTCCGTATTGGGTGATGATCAGTTTTGCGAGGGCGGGGTTGGTGTTTTTGATCTTTACCGGATATTGCAGCTGTTTTTCGTATACGAACATCCTTATGCCTCCGTATCCCACGGCCACGGATCTTTGACCCATGTCCATGTATTCGTTTGATTGTCGCGCTTTGTCAGCGGACCGTATGCCGACTCGAACTTTTCGACCAGCGGCGCAAGTTCTGCGCGATACCGGTTTCTCAGTTCCAGCATTTTTGTGTCGCCCGGATGGGTATCGAGGAATATATCGATATCGGTGATCGCGAATTTATAGGTGCCGATCTTTTTCAGCAGCATTTCTCTTTCATTCATCCCGGTCACCTCCGCAGACGCTTCCGTAAAACGGCTTGTTCAGATCGCGGAAGATGGTCCCGTTCTCATAGCCAAGCGCCGGCTTGCACAGCTCGGGCGCATACGGCTGGAACGGTACATATGCCATCGCCTCAACTGTGTCGGACGGCAGAGGCTTGATGCCGTATTCCGCCATTATTTGTTTTGTATCCATGGTATTCTCCTTTGATATAGTGTAGATGAACCTACAGTATATCTTATGAAGCAATCACCGGAATGTGAGAATGATAAAATGCATAAAGTGCATCGGAATCCCTTGATTTTTGCGTAGGAAACAGGTATGATAGAGGCGGTGATACTATGATTATCGATACGCATGTGCATATCGGAAATATGAACGGCTTTGCTATGAAGCCGCAGGACGTTCTGTATTCGATGAAGCAATACAAGATCGACTTTTCGCTGGTTTCGAACCTCGAAGCGTGTGAGTTTGATCATCAACTGGAACCGATCCCGCGTCAACTGCAAAAAAGTCAGAATCAGGTGTTTCGCGATACCATCCGGTTTGCGCGGAAATATCCCGATAAAATCGGCGCGGTACCTTGGATGAAGATTCACGGTGAGTTGCCGGACGATGAATTCAGGATGCTCCTGCGCGAGAATCGCGATCTGGTCTACGCGTTCAAGTTCCATCCCTACCATTCCTTCACGGCTCCCGACGACGAACGTCTTGAGCCGATCTATCGGCTTGCGGCGGAATATGATCTTCCGATCGTCAGCCATACGGGGGGATGCGAAGAAGCAAG
The DNA here is from genome assembly GCA_902796225.1 of uncultured Ruminococcus sp. GTDB lineage: Bacteria > Bacillota > Clostridia > Oscillospirales > Acutalibacteraceae > Ruminococcoides. The sequence goes on along the minus strand of CADBOO010000071.1, from coordinate 5,859 downwards.
ATCTGTCCGCCTGTATAACGCCGCGAAAAAGCATCCTGAGCTGAATTTTGTGATGGTGCATATGGATCTCGGCACGGATAACAGCGAGGCGATCGAGCTGCTCGGCAAACTGCCGAACCTCTACGGCGATACGACCTGGGTCCCTATCGAAAGCACCCTGAAGGCGATCGAAAGATGGGGGAGTGAGAAGATCCTGTTCGGGTCTGATAATCCGATCGACGGAAAAGATACCTATCTGGATAACGGTAGGGGAGAGCGTTCTTTGTATCAGGCGTACTTCAACGAATTCCGCTCGATGGTTTCCGAACGGGATTACGAGAATATCATGTTCCGGAACGCACAAACGCTGTTCCGGATAGAAATGAGGCAGTAATGTTCAGAGAAATCAGACAAGAGGACCGGGCAGTTTACTATGACTTCGTCGATAAGTTTTACCATACGGACGCGGTCAACGCGCCGGTACCGACAGAGAATTACCGATCCGCCTTTGATGAAATGATGCGCTCCGACAGATATCTCAAAGGATACATCTTTGAAGAGGAGGGTGTTCCGTGCGGCTTTGCGCTGCTGTCAAAAACATATTCTCAGGAGGCGGGAGGACTGTCCGTCACCATCGAAGAGATCTATATCGAACCGGAATACCGCGGACGGGGATTGGGCACCGCTTTCTTTGAATACCTCAAACGTGAGATCCCCGCGATGCGGTTCAGGATCGAGGTCGAGGATGATAATATCGGCGCCAAGCGTCTGTATGAACGGATGGGATTTGAATTATTGCCGTATCTGCAGATGGTCATCGATAAGCAGCGGCAGCCGTCTGACCGATCCGATCGTTCGTGTTCATGAATTGTTCATATATTATTCACGTATAATTAATCCGTATGTCAGTGTTTTTTCACTTTACGGATATATGCTGTATGCGTACTCGGATGAGTGCCTGATAATTGGTTAAAAAGTATCCATGCAAGGAGGAAATTGAATATGAATAACGATTTCTTTGATCAATTCAGTCAGTATAACCGTGAGCAGCCGACCCCTGAGCCGCCTGCTTCCGATTCGACGACATATAATCCTTATGCGCAGGAAGATCCTGCGACGACGGTGTTTGAACAACCGTCCGCTCAACCTGAGCATTCGACGCCTCAGTCGGCAGAACAGTCTGTGCAGCATTCTTACAGCGCTTTTGAGCCGGCGGTGCAGCCCTTTGACAAACCGGCTCAGCAGGCTGAAAAGCCTGAAAAAACGGCTCCGGCTACAGATGACGGTTTTGCGAAGATGTATCGACCCTCAAATTCGCCGTCGGTCTCACCGTATACTGCAATAGATACGAAGCCCGCTGATCATTATTCAAAAAGCGATAACCTTTCCGACGGATATTACTACCGTTCATTTACACAGCATAACGAGCGTGGACGCAGTCGGGCGGAGGAAAGAAGGAATAAAGAGAAGAAGAGCGGTTCCGGAATCGGAAAAGGTATGATCGCAGCATTGCTGATCATTTGTATACTCGTTTCCGGCGCGGCAGGCTTCGGCGGCGCTATTTTGGCAAATAGTCTGAGGCAGAACAGCAACAGCGCTTCGGATTCAGCTGACGCTGACAATACCGCTGCTGATTCGACCAGCTCGACCAAAACGACCAGCGCGACCGCAACTTCTTCCGGACCCGATAAAACCACAGCGGAGATTACGGATATCGCAGCGCCTGCAGTCGTTGAGATCACGACCGAAGTCGTCCAGACCTCTGATTACTACGGACAGTATATCCAGCAGGGCGCAGGTTCCGGCGTTATCATCAAGAGCGACGGTACTATCATTACCAACAACCACGTCATCGAAAACGCGAAAGATATCACCGTTACGCTTCGCTCAGGAGAGAGTTTTGAAGGCTCTCTGATCGGTACGGATGAAGAACTCGACATCGCGCTGATCAAGATCGATCCGGGCGATACTGAACTGACGGTTGCTGCCATCGGCGATTCTGATAACCTGAAGGTCGGCGATAAGAGCGTTATCATCGGTAACCCGCTCGGTACACTCGGCGGTTCTGTCACCGAAGGTATTATTTCGGCGCTTGACCGTTCGATCGTTATCGACGGCAAGACCATGAACCTGATGCAGACCGACGCGGCGATCAATGCAGGTAACTCCGGCGGCGGCATGTTTAACGGTCAGGGTGAACTGGTCGGTATTGTTGTTGCGAAGAACGCATCCGGCGAGGTCGATAACATCGGTTTTGTTATCCCGATCAATTCCGCAAGCAGTATTCTTGAAGATCTGACGGAATACGGCTATGTGCGCGGCAAGGCAGACACCGGTATGACGTTTGTCGACCTGACAAATCCGATGTATGCCTGGTATTATTTCGGAACCGGAACGCCCGGCTGTTACATCGCGTCTGTTGACAGCGGCTCAAATGCGGAAAAGGCCGGTTTTGAGAAGGGCGATAGGGTCGTTTCGATCGACGGCGAAGAGATCTCCGAATCTGCAGACATCAAAAAGATCGTTTCCAAAAAATCCACAGGCGATGAGATCAAGATCGAGATCGAGCGCGGCGGTAAGACCGGCACGCTGACTCTGACGCTGGAGGAAAAGATTCCCGAAAGTATTAAGAATAGATAATCCCATAAATACTATGAAAGCAGGCGACCGATCCGATTGCCTGCTTTTTTCTGTACTCAGCTATACAAAGAAATCCCGCTTCACAGAATATCCGAAGCGGGATCATTTATTGCGTTGATTCAGTTTTATTCTTCCGTGCTGAGTGCTTTGAGGATCTGATTCGCACACATATAAATATTTCCGCCGCCGAGCGTCAGGACAAGATCGCCTTCCTCCGCGTGCTCCTCAATATATTTCGTGATCTCATCGAAGGTGTCGATGCACAGACTGCCGGGGACTTTGGCGCCCAGATCGGTATTATAAATGTTGTAGGTGTTGGTTTCTCTGACAGCGAGGATCTCGGAGATAATCGCAACGTCGGGGATGCTGAGGGCTTTAGCAAAATCATCCAGCAGCAGCGCAGTACGGCTGAAGGTGTGGGGCTGGAAGATCGCCCAAACCTTTTTGTAGCCCATTTCCATCGCTGCGGAAAGCGAAGCGGTCAGCTCTGTGGGATGGTGGGCAAAGTCGTCGGCAACGGTGATGCCTCTCGGAGAACCGAGGATCTCAAAGCGTCTGTGAACGCCGGTGAAATTCTGCAGGTTTTCTGCGATCTGTGCGGGCGTCGCGCCGAGGTAGTGGGCGGTTGCCGCAGCGGCAAGCGCGTTGTAGATGTTGTGTCTGCCGGGAACCTTTAGCGATATCTCGCAGAGCTTTTCGCCGTTATGCATCAGGTCGAACGCTTTGTACGCACCCTTGATATCATGCAGGTTCGCGACATAGTAATCATTGGTTTTGCGGAAACCGAAGGTGATCATCGGCAGGTTGACGCCATCGATCGCCTCAAGAATATTCTCGTCGTCGCCGTTGTAGACGATCGCGCCGGTGGTGAGGTGACAGAACTTGTTGAACGACTTTTTGATATTGTCGAGCGTTTTGAAATAGTCGAGGTGATCCGCGTCGATATTGAGGATGACAGAGATGTAGGGATTCAGCTCAAGGAAAGTGTCGACATATTCGCACGCCTCGCATACGATGATATCGCTTTGACCGACATAGCTGTTGCCGCCGATAAAGGGCAGCTTGCCGCCGATGATAGCGGAGGGATCAAAGCCCGATCCGATGAGCAGCTGGCTGAGCATTGCGGTGGTCGTAGTCTTGCCGTGGGTGCCGGCAATCGCGATACTGCGTTTGTAGCGTCGTGTGACGATGCCCAGCATGACACTGCGCTCAAGACAGGTGATACCTTTTTCCTGTGCGGCGACAAGCTCGGGATTGTCTTTTTTGACCGCCGCGGTGTAGACGACCAGTTCGGCGCCCTCGATATTCTCGGCGCGGTGACCCATATAGACCTTGATGCCGTAGCCCTTGATGCGCTCGAGCGTATCGCTCTCGTTCATATCGGAACCGGACAGCTCAAATCCTTCGCTGTGCATGATCTCAGCCAGCGGGCACATGCCAGAACCGCCGATGCCGATGAAATGGATTCGTTTGATCGTATCTAAAAGATGGTCGTAATTCATAATCTTCCCCTTATGTATCATGTGGATTTACCCGCCTGTCATTCACCGCGGGCATAGTAAATACTGTTTCTGTTTATGCAGTTGTCCGATAAAAATCGGTTCATCCCTTATTTTACCATTATTTGTCGTAAAGTGCAAGTGGGTGACAAAAATGTAAATATTATTCTTGTGCAGAAAAATAACATCTCTGCCCATTGTATAATGATTCTGTAGGGGACTGGTGATTGACGTCCTCAAATTGATGATTCCGCGTCAGGATTCATCCTCCACAGAATGACATTATACTGCAAAGGTACTCATTATGCTGAATAAAAACGACATTATCCAACTGAATATCACCGCACTGACCTCTGACGGCGACGGCGTTGCCCGAACCGAAGAAGGGATCGTTGTGTTTATCCCGAATACTGCGGTCGGCGATGTTGTCGCGGCACGGATCCTCAAGGTCAAAAAGAATGTCGCTTATGCGAAGGCGGAGGAGATCCTCACGCCGTCATCCGACAGGATCGAGCCGGATTGTCCCGTATCGCGTCAGTGCGGCGGCTGTGTGTACCGCCATATTTCTTATGACGCCGAGCTTGCCGCAAAACGACAGAAGGTCATTGACTGTGTGACCCGCATCGGAAGACTGAACGGTGATCTTGTCAAGGATATAATTCCTTCAGAGAAAATTGACGGGTACCGCAACAAGGCGATGATCCCCGTCGGATTGGATAAGAACGGCGAGGTTATGATGGGCTTTTATGCCCGCCACAGCCATCGGATCGTACCCTGCATCGATTGCAGGCTCTCGCCGCCGGTATTCAACCGGATCGCCGCAGATTTCTATGCGTTTCTCATCCATCGACCCGGGATCGTTTATACCCCGCAGAACCGCGGCGGCATTCGTCATCTCTATTTAAGATATGCCGAATCAAACGGCGATGTGATGGTCTGCGTCGTTGCCGGCAAGCGGCGATTTGAGGATGACAGCTTGCTTTATGATTCTTTGAAAGAAAAATACACGCAGATCAAGAGCATTATCGTCAATGTCAATCCCGACGAAACGAATGTGATCCTCGGAAAAAGGAGTTATACGGTTTACGGCAAAGACTGCATCAGCGATATGCTTTGCGGACTGCAGTTTGATATCGCGCCGCGGTCGTTTTATCAAGTCAACCGCGCTCAGGCGCAGCGACTGTACGCCGTCGCGAAGGATTATGCACGGCTTACCGGTAAGGAAACGCTGATCGATCTGTATTGCGGGACCGGCACCATCGGCTTGTCCATGGCGGGCGACTGCAGGCGGCTGATCGGCGTGGAGATCATTCCCGAAGCGATCGATAACGCGAACGCCAACGCTAAGCGCAACGGTATCGATAACGCCCGGTTCATCTGTGCCGATGCGACTGCTGCCGCCTCACAGCTCAAAGGCGAGAAGATCGCGCCGGACGTCATCGTCATCGACCCGCCCCGCAAGGGTCTGACGTCGGAGCTGATCGAAACGATCGCCGAAATGTCGCCCGACCGGATCGTCTATGTGTCCTGCGACCCCGCCACACTCGCCCGTGACCTCGCATTATTCACAGAGCGCCATTATTCCGTAGAAGAAATAACCCCGGTGGACTTATTTCCGCGAACAGCCCACGTCGAGGCAGTAGTTATGATGTCGCGCAAAAACACATAAAACCTCAGTAATAAGCCACTTTTTATAAAACCTCCAAATGATAGATGTACTATTTATCTATCTTTGGAGGTC
>CADBOO010000070.1 GCA_902796225.1 uncultured Ruminococcus sp. | reverse complement strand
GCCCGTATAGAACTTGCCGAAGAATTCAACAAATTGTAACCTGTTGGTATGGACATACGCGCCGAGCGCGTTGATGCCGATATTCAGTCCGTGCCCGATGATAAAGATCAGGATGAACAGAATGAATCCGATCACGCCGCTGCCCATCATAGATCCGATCTGGTTGAACACCTGAGCGATGACGCCGGTCGCCAATCCGAGAGCAAGCAGTCGGCTGTAGGACAGGATATCGCTCAGATAACCGGTAGCGCCGTACAGACCGTAGATGCCTTTGAGCAGGCGTTTGACAGGATTCTTGCTCTCTCTGCCGGAGAACAGTACGATCAGTACCGCGCCGACGCCCGCCATGATCCCGCCGATCGTCATAAAGACAGGCGGCAGTACAAATCCGGCGATATTTCCCATCATTTCCATCGACAGCAGTGCGAGGATCGCGCCGCCGACGAGCAGATACCAGCTGATAACGTCGTACAGAACAGCCGCGTATTCCTTATGCCTGATATCGTTATAGGCCATGATGGCAAGACCCGCGAAAAGATGGATGATGCCGAATAAGAACGAGAACATCAGCATCTGCATCGGGTTCGTGACGGGATTGAACCAGATCGGTACAACCAGTCCGGGAATATCCGGAGGCGGCGTATGGAAAAAGGTGTTGCAGATAACCGAAACAGCGTCGCCGAAGAAAGAACCGAACAGCAGCCCCCATACAGTGGTGGAAACGCCGCACCAGAAGAACATCTTCATCGAGCGTCTGAGTCCCGCTTCCATTCCCTTGAACTTTTTCAGCAGGATCCCGCACGCGAGCGCCATGACCATTCCATAGCCTGCGTCGGAGAACATCATGCCGAAGAAAATATAGTAGAAGATCGCCATCACCGAGGTCGGATCAGCTTCATGCCTGTCGGGGTAGCTGTAGGACGCCAGTACCGATTCGGTCGGTTCCGCAAACTTGTTGTTCTTGAGAACAACCGGCGTATCGGAGGTATCGGAAGCCTCCAGTTCCACTTCGGCGTCGAAATGCTCTTCGAGATACGTCTTCAGCTCCTGCGCGTCGCGCTCAGTGATATAACCGCTGAGGATAAACGTGTTGCGGGAGGTCGTGATATCGTCGAACGCCTGATAGCGTTCGGATTTCATCACGAAGTAATCTTCCAGGAACTCAAGCTTGGAATAATACTTTTCGTAAGCCTTGATATTCTTTTCCGCCTCGAGGATACGTCCCTCGCGATTGCTGATATGCTTATTGATCTGCTTTTCGCGCGTCTGGGGAGCGACCGGAGAAACATAGGAAGGATATTCGAACCCGATCCTGCGCAGGGCGTCGGATACTTTCTCGGCGTCCTGCTTCATCGCAAGGATAAAGACGCAGGTCTGATTCTCGTCGCTCGAAATGATCTCGACGTCGATCCCTTCAACCTCGGGTATCAGCTCGGCAAGTCCGGTCACGATATCGGTCGAGGATTTGTTTTCCGCGAACTTCCCGATGAAAGCGGTCGTGGTCGCCGTGCCGCTGAAATTCATCGGCACATCAAGACTCAGCCACGGCTTGATCGATTCAAGCTGCGTTTCGTACTTGATCTTCTCCGCTTCATTCATATCGATATTCTTTTGATAAGAGATGATGTCGTATGCAATACGAAGGGTATCCTGTGCGCTGTCGACCATTTTGTTGTATTCATCGGTAGACAGCTGCTCGCGTCCCTTGAACGATGCGAGCAAGCCTTTTTTCTGAGGCGCATAGCGTGAGAGGATCTCAAGCGCTTCGCCGGCTGTCGCAGCGGAACGGTTGTACTGAGCCTGCAGCGGAGACGTATCTTCTTTGAAAAAGACGCTGTCTTCCAGCTCCATGTTCTCGATCTCGACCACTCCGCGCCGCTGAAGGGTCTCCAGGATATCCTTGCAGTACTTGATCAGCGCATAGATGTAAATGCGCTGCATTTTGAGCATCGCCATAAATGCCCTCCTTACTGCTTATTTGGCTAAGGTTTCCTGTATCAGTTTATTGATGACGTTTTGTCTGAGCTTCATGGTTTTTTCGCGCAGAGCGTCAGCCTCCTCCTGCGCCTTCAAACGGCGTGACAGGATCTGCTCGTCTGCTTTTGCCTGAGCAGCCGTCGCCTGCAGCCGATCGTTCTCAGCGGCATTCGCCTTTGCCTGAGCGATTATCTCGTCGGCGACTTTGGATGCATGTTCGAGGATCGCCTCGGCGTCCTGTTCGGCTTTTTCGCGCGCTTCATTTGCCGCAAGCTCCGCCGCTTTCACTCTATCTATTGTGGATAATGCCATAGAATCACCACCATATAGTGTATTTCAATTTAATATAATAAACTGAAAACGGTTATTAGTCAAATGTTTTTTACTATTTTTTTAACAAAATCAGCATTTTGACAGTATGAAACCGCTTTTTCCCGCTAATGATTCAAAAAAAGTCTAAGGTCAACCGTATTATTCCAATTCATCTTCTGTTCCCGATAAGGATATCCGTTATGCGATCAAATTCCGTTTTCGGCGATGATAATACAAAAAGATGCGTTTCGTGTTTGACACAAGACGCATGAAGCCTGTGGCATAATACATTTACAGACCGGATTGCGGAGGGATGGATACGGTTGTTTATGTAGATGTTTTGCTCTTTATCAACACGATCATGACATACGCCGTATTGATCACAACGGAAAAGCTGATCAAGCGCTCCGCAAAAGTCCTGCGGCTGATCGCAGCATCGTTTATCGGCTCACTGTTTTCACTGCTGGTATTCTTTACGGCGGACAGCTTCATCATTCGTCTGCTGATCAGGGTCGTCTCTTCCCTGCTGCTGGTACTGGCGGCTTTTTCATTTATCAATCGCAAAGCGTTTTTCAAGACCGTTCTTGCTGTGATCCTCGTCAGCTTAGTCTACAGCGGGATGATGATCCTGATCTATCAGCTGTTCCGACCCCCGAATATGGTCATTGTCAATAATGTCGTTTACTTTGAATTCAATCCGCTGATCCTGCTCGGCAGCACGGCGTTCATATATATCCTTATCACGGTATTTCAAAAATTATTCCGTGAAAGAATTAAAAATACTGTCGTACCGCTGTCGTTCACGGTTAACGGAAGCGAGTATTCCTGTATCGCAAAGATCGACACGGGGTGCAATCTGACAGAACCGTTCTCCGGCGCACCGGTCATCATCGTCGATACCTCCATATTCAAAATCGGCGATCCGTTACATCAGCGCGTGATCCCCTATTCATCCGTCGGCAATTCTTCGATCCTGTACGGGATCAAGGCAGAACAGGTCGTCGTCGATCGATCGATGATCGAAAGAGAGATCTATATCGCGGCGACAGATATCCGTTCCGATCACATACAGGCAATCATCAATTCAGAAATCGTAAGGTGATAAGATGCAGTTACTAAGAAACATCCTCTTCAAGATGAGGTTCCTATTCCTCTCCAACAGCGTGTACTATATCAGCAACAGCGGCGCGCTGCCGCCTCCGCTGACAAAATCGGAAGAAGAGGTCATCATGGAGCAGATCCGACAGGGCGATGAAAAAGCCCGTGAACCGCTGATCGTACATAACCTGAGGCTGGTCGTCTATATCGCAAAAAAATTTGAAAACGCCAATGTGAATATCGAGGATCTGATCTCGATCGGCACCATCGGTCTGATCAAGGCGGTCAACACCTTCTCTCCGGACCGCAACATCAAGCTGGCGACATATGCCTCTCGCTGTATCGAAAACGAGATCCTGATGTTTTTGAGAAAAACAAGCCAGTCAAAATACGAGATTTCCATCGAGGAACCCCTCAGCACCGACTGGGACGGCAACGAACTGCTGCTGAGCGACGTTCTCGGCAGCGACTGTGATACAGTCAGCACCGATATCGAACAGGAGGTGGAGATCAACCAGCTGATGGAAGCGGTATCAAAGCTCAACACCAGAGAAGCAATGATCATGGAGCTGAGATTCGGGCTGAACGGAAATAAGGAGCATACGCAAAAGCAGGTCGCCGATCTTCTGGGGATCTCTCAATCCTATATTTCACGCCTTGAGAAGAGGATCATCCGCAAACTGAAAGCGGATCTCGAAAAGGTCATATAATATGTAAGGGCCGGCGCAACCACGTCGACCCTGCTTTTTTTACCTAATCATAACCGACAGCGCATTCAGATAAACTCGCTGTTGCTGTCGCTCATCGTTTCCGCATTCTCTTCCCCGCCGTCGGCGTTGTTATCCGTATCGTTTGCTGCGGTCGTTTCGCTGTTCGCGTCATCGTCGATGTTGTCGCCGTCGTAATCATCATCATTTTCGTCGTCGATCTTGCCGTTTTCGATCATCTTGTCCATATCCGCCATTGTCGGCTGTACATCGGACGCATCATCCCCGATCACACCGTTATCGTCGTCGCCTGTCTTGCCGTATTTGTCTGCATCTTCTTTGACGTCGGAAGCAGCGGATGATACGGTATCGGCGACGTCCTTGGCAGCGCGCTTGACGCATCCGCACAGCAGTGCTGCCGCCATCAGCGCGGCGCATAAAACAATAAGAATCTTTCTCATATTGATTTCTCCTCAGAAATAGAATTACCGTTACTTTCCAACAGGAGTGTAACGGTAATAGTATTCTCAGAGTTGATCGGTTTTATGAGGTCAAATCGGCAAATTGTTCAGCGAAACGGTCGTATCCCCCAGTTTCGTCCCGAATTTGTCATATTGAGAGATAATAACGGTGTCATCCGGCATATAATGCATCAGAACGGTCTTTTCATCGGAAAGCACCTTGCAGACGAACTTGATCTCGCCGTCAGCAGTCAACCGAACGCCGTTGCCATCAGGCTTGTTGTTCTTCCAATTGCCGACGTGGATGGAACCGTCGCGGGAGCTGACGCCGACGCCGACGCCGTGGCGGACATTCTCCTTCCAGTCGCCGGAATAGCACAGATTGCCGTTCTTGTAGAAATATGAACCGTTGCCGGAGCGTTTATCATTATAATAGTGACCCTCGTAGGCGGTACGTCCCAAATCGGTCATCGTTCTGCCGAAGCCGGAACGATTGCCGTTTTCATCCAGCTCGCCGTAGTAGTTGTAAACCGCACCGTCAGCCATGATCTGCTTATCCGGCGATCCGACAGAAGATTCTTCGGGTCGGGGGATCTCTTCGCGCGTGAACGGAACAACGACAGGCGTCGGGATATCCGTTGCAGTTTCGACAGCGGGTTCCGATGCATCATCGATCATAGGCTGTTCGATCAGCGGCTGTTCGACCACGACGTCATCCGCCTGTGCAGGCGCATCTTCGGCAACAGGCTGCTCAGTCTGAGCAACCGGGACATAATTGTCGATCAGGATCGTTTCCTCCTGATACGGAATATCGCCGGTGGAATCAATATCTGCAGTATCGGCTGAATACAAGGGTGCTGTATACTCGGCGGGCGATTCTTCCGCCTCGTTACGGAAGCCGAATTCCATTGCAAGGGTGATATCTAATGCGGAAGAAAGATTGCGCTTGACATTAAAATCATTTGCTTTGATCTTATCAAGCAAAGGCGTTTCATCGCCGACGAAGCTTTCTTCCTGCTGTTGGGATGCTTCAAGCTCGTATTGTTCTTTAAGAGAATTAAACTCAGCGATCTGTTGCTCGGATAAAAAGCGAATGATCCCATCGTTGGTCGAAGCGATCACCGTATAATGATCGAAATCCTCGTGCAGTCGCTGACGTACGGCTGCATCACTCACATAAGGCTCTTCGAACAGTGCGATCGGCTGGGCGCTGGTTTTGACGGTGTAAAGGATACACAAACCGTTCTGCGCTTTGCGCGGCTCCAGTGTATGCCTGACTACGCCTGACGCGGTGTCGAAATACTCGCATTTGAGAAGCGTGTGATGCTTACTGAACAGCAGCCGTTTATAAAGCGCCTGCGATTCATAAAAGTAGATATAATACTTTCCGTTGTCGGAAAGCATGACCTCCTGCACAACAGCTCCGGAAGCGTTCTTGACCGTCCACTTCATCGGCTTTTCGCTTTCGATCGAAAAATCATAAAACAGCGGTTCAGCTTCACTGTTTCCGGTCAATTTGTCCTTGATCCTTCCCCGATTCAGAAAAAATGATTTTCTGACGTCGGATAATAAATCGCCGTCCAGATCGGTTTTGTCGATATCCTTCAGGCAAAAATTATAAAAGTATTGAATACTCATTTCCTGTCCCCGATATGTGAAAAGCGGTTGTGCAGACGCGCAACCGCATTTCTGATTTGCTTATCAGATCGACGCCTCCATGGCGACTTCATACAGATGTGTATCGAATTCACGTTCCATGCTCAGCGCTTCGGTGATATCGTAATTGACGATCTTGCTGTTTTTGTATGCGATGACGCGTTTACCGATGCCTTTCTCCAGCAGGTCTACCGCCTCAACGCCCATAGCGGTCGCCATCAGGCGATCCCGCAGAGTCGGCGAACCGCCGCGCTGAACGTGTCCGAGGATCGTCGCGCGGGACTCGATACCGGTACGCTTTTCGATATATTTCGCCAGATCCTCAACGCCGCCGACGCCTTCGGCGACAACGATGATGAAGTGCTTTTTACCGGTGCTCTTCTGCTCATAGATCTTCGAGATAACGTCTGTCTCGATATCATACGGAACCTCCGGCACAAGGATCGACGTCGCGCCGACTGAGATACCGGTCTGCAGGGCGATATCACCGCAGCGTCTGCCCATGACCTCAACGACCGAACAGCGATCGTGGGACTGTGCAGTATCGCGGATCTTATCGACCATTTCCATCGCGGTGTTCATTGCGGTATCAAAACCAATGGTGTAATCCGAGCAGGCGATATCGTTATCGATCGTGCCGGGAATACCTACGCAGGGAATACCGAGATTGGACAGTGCAAGTGCGCCCTTGAAGGAACCGTCGCCGCCGATGACAACCAGACCTTCGATATTTAGGCTCTTGCAGAAATCCGCAGCCTGCTGCTGACCTTCGGGGGTCATCATCTTTTTGCTGCGGGCGGTATACAAAAGCGTGCCGCCGCGTCCGATGATATCGGAAACGGAGCGCAGGTTCATTTCCGTTGCTTCGCCCTTTAACAGGCCGTGGTAGCCTCTGGAGATACCGTAGACCTTAAAGCCTCTGTGGATACCCGCTCTGACAACTGCACGGACCGCAGCGTTCATGCCGGGAGCGTCGCCGCCGCTGGTCAATACTGCTAAAGCCTTTGACATAATGATTCCTCCTGAAAAATAGAGAATTTAAATACGCTAATATTATAATACAAAACCTCGACAATAATCAAGTGTTTCGGGCAATTTTTTACAGATCGGAACAGTGTTATTTCAGCCTGACGTTCTCATCGCCCAGCTGATAGTTCAGTTCGCCGATCATCGTATCGTTAACCGCCGTCCACAGCGACTGCGGCGCGAGCATCTGGGTTTTTGTTTCACTCAGATAAAAGACGACCTTTGTATTGCCGCGGAAAATCTCAAGGATGTTTTTTGCCTTTCGGTATTCACGCGACTCAAGCGACGGCACCTTCAAGTACAGCTTTTGTTCACGATTCGGGATACCCTGCTTCGGTTGAGAAGCGGATCGTTCATCGGATCGCTCATAGTTCAACTGCTTTGCCGGCGGCAGCGCAGTGATCTTTTCCGCGATCACCCGCGGTTCTTCATCCTCTTTCATGCTCAGCGTACCGTCGATCTCGACAACAGCGCCGACATACAGCGCCGACCCGCATTGTTCCAGAACATTGGGAAAAACGATCACTTCACACGAACCGTAACGATCCTCGACCGTAACAAACGCCATCATCTTATTGGATTTCGTCAGCTGGCTCTTGTTCGTGCTGACGATCGCAAGCAGCTTGATCCGCTGCCGATCGCGGTACCGACCGGTTTCAACATCCAGCACTTCGCTGATACTGTCCGCATGGATATGGCGGGCAAACTGTGCGTATTCGTCGATCGGATGACCGCTGAGATACATCCCCGCCATCTCTTTTTCCATGTTGAGCAATTCCGTCAGCGGAAATTCCTCCATCGGAGGGATCACGATCCCGGTCTGGACAGCGGATGTACCGGCTGTATCAAACAGCGACATTTGTCCAGCCGAGCCTTTGCGGCGGTCGTATTCGAGATCATCCAGTACGGTTTTCATGACTGTCAGCATCTGTCGACGGTTCGCGCCGAGATGATCCAGCGCGCCGCATTTGATCAGGCTCTCCAGCGACCGGGCGTTCAGCCCCCTGCTCCCCATGCGCTTACAAAAATCATAGAAAGAGGAAAAGGGCTTTTCGCTTCTCTCACGGATCAGCTCGGCGATGAACCCGAGTCCGAGATTGCGGACAGCGGATAAGCCGAAACGGATATTCCCGCGGGAAACGGAATATTTGCCGTCGCTTTCGTTGACGCTCGGCGGCAGCACGGCGATATTCATCCTGTGACATTCGCTGATATAGACGGCGGTCTTGTTCTGACTGTCGATAACAGACGACAGCAGCGCCGCCATGTATTCCCGCTTATAATGACATTTCAGAAAAGCGGTCTGATAGGATACCGCCGCATAGGCGGCTGCATGGCTTTTATTGAATGCATAAGAGGCAAAGCTTTCCATCTCGGCAAATACCGAAAGCGCCGTCTTTCGGTCGATTCCCCGTCTGAGACAGCCTTCCACCTCGACTGTGCCGTTTTCATTGACCAGACCTTCGACAAAGATCTGCTTTTCCCGTTCCATGACGTCATGTTTCTTTTTGCTCATCGCGCGGCGAACGATATCCGCACGTCCGAGAGAATATCCCGCCAGCTCACGGAAAATCTGCATGACCTGCTCCTGATAGACGATACATCCGTTCGTGACGTTCAGGATCGGTTCAAGGGCAGGATGTTTATAGGTGATCTTTGAGGGATCGTGGCGATTGCGGATATACTTCGGGATAGAATCCATCGGACCCGGACGATAGAGCGAGATCACTGCGATCAGATCTTCAAAGCGATTTGGTTTGAGCTGTGCCAACACATTTTTCATACCGCCGCTCTCAAACTGAAACACCCCGTCCGTATTGCCGGTCGAGATCATATCGTATACCGCTTTATCTGCGTAATCGATGGAATCGATGCGGAAATCAGGCTCGCGTCTGCGGATCATTTTCTCCGCATCGTGGATCACGGTCAGGTTGCGTAATCCGAGGAAATCCATTTTCAGCAGGCCTAATTCTTCGAGCGTGGTCATGGTGAATTGGGTCACGACCGCATCGTCGCTTTTGGCAAGCGGCACATAATCGCTGACCGGGCGGTCGGTGATCACAACTCCCGCCGCGTGCATGGTAATGTTGCGCGGGATACCTTCGATACTGCGTGCGACGTCGAGGATCTGCTTGGCGGTATTATCGGAATTGTACGCCTTCATCAGTTCAGGTGATACCGACAGCGCCTTATCGATGGTCATATTCAGACTGAACGGGATCATCTTGGCGATCTTGTCGACCGATGCATATGGAATATCCAGCACCCTGCCGACGTCGCGTACTGCGCCGCGCGCCTGCAGCGTACCGAAGGCGACGATCTGCGCCACTCTGTCGGCGCCGTATTTGCGGATCACATAATCGATGACCTCTCCTCGCCGCTCCTTGCAGAAATCGATGTCAAAATCCGGCATGCTGACACGCTCGGGATTCAAAAAGCGCTCAAACAGCAGATTGTATCTGATGGGATCGATACCGGTGATGCCGATGCAGTAGGCGCAGAGAGATCCTGCGCCGGAGCCTCTGCCCGGACCGACGGGGATATCCTGACTTTTTGCGTACTGAACAAAGTCGTTGACGATCAAAAAGTAATCGACAAAACCGATTTTTCGGATCGTCTCCAACTCGTATTCAAGCCGATCCACGACGGCTTTGTCGGGATTATCTCCGTATTTCTGATATAAGCCGCTGAAGCATTTGCGGCGGAAGTATTCATAGTGATCTTCGTTATCCGGTGTTTGGAAATCAGGTAATTTGCGGTTGCCGAACTCGATCTCCACATGGCATCGATCGGCGATTTTCGCGGTATTATCAAAGGCTTCGCCGAGATCGGGAAAAAGCGCCCGCATCTCTTCTTCGCTTTTCAGATAAAACTCGTTTGTCTTGAACTCCGCCTTGTTTTCATCATGGATCGTATGGTTTGTCTGGATACACAGCAAAATGTTGTGCATCTCATGATCTTCCTGACGAATATAATGGCAGTCGTTGGTGGCGACCAGGCCGGCACCGATCTCTCGCGCGACGCGGATCAGACCGGGAATGATCTGTTTTTGCTCCGGGATCCCGTGATCCTGCAGCTCAATAAAGTAGTTTTCTTTGCCGAAAATCTGCTGATAATACCTTGCTTTTTCAACCGCGCCCCGATAATCCTCGGCGAGCAGTCGCTTCGGGATCTCGCCGGCAAGACATGCCGACAGACAGATCAAACCCTCGTGATACTTTTCCAAGAGATCATAATCGACGCGCGGCTTGCTGTAGAATCCCTCGGTAAAGCCGAGAGACACCAGCTTCACAAGATTCTCGTAGCCTTTATTATTCTCACAAAGAAGAATAAGATGGTAGTATTCTCTGTCCAGTTCGAAGGTTTTGTCGAATCGTGTACGGGGTGCAACATAAACCTCACAGCCGATGATCGGTTTGATCCCCTGTTTGCGACATTCCTTATAAAAATCAATCACACCGTACATCACGCCGTGATCGGTTATCGCAAGGGCGTTCTGACCCAACTCTCCCGCACGTTTGACAAGGAGAGGGATTCGGCAGGCGCCGTCCAATAAACTGAACTCGGTATGCAGATGCAGGTGTGTAAACGACATGGTTATCCTCTGTTAATGAACTGTAGGCGGCTGTTTTTCAGATACAATCGCAGAAATGTTTCCGTCTTTCAGCCTGATCAAAACGGTATCGCCGACTTCGACTTCATCAGCAGAAGTCAGATTCTTTTTTCCGGCAGTTTCTACATGCGCATAGCCGCGATTCATGATGGCAATCGGACTGAGCGCTTCGAGCTTTGATACAAGCTCCTGAAAACCGGCGCTCGCGAGCTGATAGTTTTTCTCGGCAGCACTGAATAATCGGGATGACAGCGCGTCAAGCAAGTCCTGACGGCGGTCGATCTCCTGCTGCGGAGAGCATGCAGAAACCAGCTTCGCCAGTTTTTCCGTATCCTGCGAGAACATGGAAATCCTCGATAAAATGGTATCCTGCGCTTTTAGGAGCATCGCATCCATCGCGGCAATCAGATCCTTTCCGTCCGGAACAGCAAGCTCCGCTGCAGCGGAAGGAGTCGGCGCGCGCAGATCGCTGACAAAATCACAGATCGTGACGTCGGTCTCGTGACCTACGGCGGAAATGACAGGGATCCTGCAGTTATAGATCGCACGGGCAAGCCCTTCATCGTTGAACGCCCACAGGTCTTCCATCGATCCTCCGCCGCGTCCGATGATCAGGACGTCAGCCGCCATGTAACGGGAAAAAGTATCGACGGCGTCGATCAGCTGTGCGGGAGCGGATTCACCCTGCACCAAACAAGGCGCCAATACGACTTCGGCACATGGAAAACGTCGGCTGAGAATATCCAGTATATCTCTGATCGCCGCACCGGTCGGAGAGGTAATAACGCCGACAACACGCGGCATTTCGGGAATCGGCTGCTTATGTGCAGGGTCAAATAAGCCTTCTTCATTCAGCTTCTTTTTCAGCTGTTCCAGACGAAGCGCCAGCACACCGACGCCGTCGGGCTGCATATCTTCTACCTTTAGCTGATACTGCCCCATCGGCTCATACACCGAGACCTGAGCGCGCATGATCACTTTCATGCCGTCCTCGGGACGAAAGCGCAGGTTTTTTGCGTTGAACGAGAACATCACCGCCCGAACGACGCTTTTATTGTCTTTCAGCGAGAAATAGAGATGACCGCTGTGTTCGTTTTTATGAAGATTGGATATCTCTCCCTCGATAAAAACCATCTGAAGTTCGGGGTCGGTTGCGATCATTGATCCGATCCGCGCGTTCAATTGTGATACGGTAAATACTTTCGGTGTTATCATAATCTGTCCTTTACGGATGCTAATACCGCGATCCCCGCGGCGTTATCACAGGAGAATTCCGGCTTTGCAAACAGACAATCCGACTGTGACGTCAGGCGATCGCGAATAATGGAATCTGACATCACTCCGCCGGCATACACAAACGGCAGATCGCCGTATTCTTCACGGATACGATCGCTCATTTTCCCGATCGCACGCAAAATAAATTCGATCGTAAACCGAGCGATATAAACGGGACTCTTTCCCTCATCTAACAGCTTTTTCGCCATGTTTTCACCACCGCTGAGACAGCAGTCCATGCCTTTCAGCGTCGTTTTAGGCTTCATGATCTCATCGCATTGAAGCGCCAGCTGTTCAAGCTCTTTGCCGCACGGAAACTGCAGTCCGAGCATTACGCCGACCCGATCGATCAACTGACCGGCGTTCAGATCAAGCGTCTTTGCAATCAGCCGCGTACTGAGATAACCGTCGTCCATATTCACGCCCAATGCTTCGGTCGTACCGCCGCTGACATGGAACGCGATATGCGGACGATCAAGCAGATCGAGTCTGTCAATGCTGTAAAGCGCGGCGGCTATATGTCCCTGTTGGTGCGAAAACGCATAATATGGAATATGCATCGCGTCGCTGAGGATGCGCGCAGACGTCAATCCGACGGTAAAACAAGGCATATAAGAGCCTTCAACGGCTCTGGGAGCAGACGATACGCCGATCGCACTGATCTTACCGTCGTATTCAGAAAACGTCTGTGAAAACAAATCCGGAAGCTGTTGAACATGGTGAAACACAGCGTCGCTCTGGCGCAGTCCCAGTTCACCGCTGCGCACGGGCAGCAGCCGGCGTTTGCTGATCACACTGCCGTCGTCGCTGTTATACAGGCAGACAGACGTCGTATAGTTGCTGGTATCTATGCCGAGATATACGCTCATAACGCTTTTGCGACAGAACCCAAGACGCCGTTGATAAAGGACGTATCGTCTTTGACGGTATATTTCTTTGACAATTCAACCGCTTCATTGATGGATACCGAAACAGGGATATCATCGCAAAAGAGCATTTCATAAATCGCAAGGCGCATCAAAGCAAGCGAAACTTTTGAAATACGGATGATTTTCCATCCGGATTTCAGGTTTTCGCTGATTTTTGCATCGATCTCATCGATATGGGCGGCTACACCCTTTGCACAGTCAATCGCGAAGTCGCTGATAAACTCATCTCTGGCGTCGCCTGCGTTATCGGCAAGCTCGTCGATATCCGTATCGGAAAAAAGCATTTCAAAGCACAGAATAAACGCCTGTTCGCGCATTTTATATCTCGAAATACTGTTTCTGTTTTCAGAAGTGTTATTCGTATCGCACATACTGATCCCTCACTTTACAATTATAGTTATTGTACCATATCCTTATTGTTTTGTAAACATATTATATAGAGAAACAAAAATTCTGAATAGTTATCAGTTTTTCTAGTAATAAGTGCGATTTTGTAACCAATTTGCCACGCGCCTAAAAAAGCAAAATATGCAAATGGCTATTTTTTATCCTGTTTGTCATTTCTTGTCTTTACGTTAAGAAAAAAGATAGAAAAGCCATGAAAAAATTAGACGAAATCAACAAGATTTTCGGCTGATTTTTATCCAAATCCAAGAAATAAAAAATATGTAAAATTTTCAACGTTTTTGTAGTTGAAATTCAATGTTAAAGATGGTAAAATAGGCACGGTTATGAATACTTGTCAGTATGGAAGGTAGAGTGAAATACTTTTATGGCTACAGCTGCTTTTTATTCAAACAAAGAAGAAAAGTATAACACGTATGACGGCGCTGACCTCGGCTTCACCTATTCGCCGGAATGCACATTGTTCAAAGTTTGGGCTCCGTCTGCCGAGCAAGTGCTATTAAAGCTCTATACCACCGGTTCTTTTCATGAGTCCGGCGCTCAGGTACTGGGCATCAAACAGATGCTGCTTGACGAAAAGACAGGCGTGTGGTCTGCCGAGGTAGAAGGCGACCTGGACAAGATCTACTATACCTATGTCGTCAAGACCGAAATAGGCACCCACGAAACGCAGGACATCTATTCTAGGGCTGTCGGCGTCAATTCTGTCCGTTCAATGGTCGTCGATCTGAATGCGACCGACCCCGAAGGATGGGAAAACGACAAACATGTCTTTTTGGAAAAGCCGAATGACGCAATCATCTGGGAAGTCCATGTGCGTGACTTTTCCTCATCCGATACCTCCGGTATCAGCAAGGATCATAGAGGCAAGTTCTTGGCTTTTACCGAGAAGGACACGGTTATCCCCTTTACTTCTTATCCTACCTGTGTGAATTATCTGAAAAAGCTCGGCGTCACGCATGTTCAGCTGAATCCGGTCTTTGACTTCGGTTCTGTCAACGAGATCACCGGCGTTGAGTACAACTGGGGCTATGATCCCGTCAATTATAATGTTCCCGACGGCTCCTATTCTACCGATCCGTACCACGGAGAAGTGAGGATCCGCGAATTCAAGCAGATGGTCAAAGCGCTGCACGACGAGGGTATCGGCGTCATTATGGACGTTGTATACAACCATGTATATTCCACGGAGGTCTCTCCGTTCGAATTGACTGTTCCCGGGTATTACTTCCGTATGCAGAACGGCAGGTTTCTCAACTCTTCCGGATGCGGAAACGTTACCGCAACAGACAAAGTCATGTTCCGCAATTTCATGATCCACTCGCTGCGTTACTGGGTCGAGGAATACCATATCGACGGCTTCCGCTTTGATTTGATGGCGTGTCATGATATCGAAACCATGAATCTGATCCGTGAAGATCTCGACAAGATCGACAAACGCATCCTGATGTACGGCGAACCATGGACGGCGAACGACGGTGAAAACGGAATTTCCGGAGAGGATTGCTGTAACAAATCGAATGCGAAAAAGCTGTCTGACCGCATCGGTATGTTCAACGATGATATGCGTCACGGGATCAAGGGCGGTTCCGACGACGATACGCGCGGTTATATCCAGGGGTCTACCCACAGCGCGTACAATGTCATCGCAGGCATGATGGGCGCATCTTCCGTTACATTCGGTAACTGGGCGAATGTTCCCTCTCAGTGCATCACCTATGATTCGGCTCACGATAACCTGACTTTATGGGATAAGATCCTCAAATCCAACTGGTGTACGGATTATGATACGACAGACGATATGTATGTCAGGCAGAATATGCTGGCAGGCGTGATGATCCTGCTCTCACTCGGCGTTCCGTTTATGCTGGCGGGTGAAGAGTTTGCGCGCACAAAACACGGTGATCATAATTCCTACAAATCACCCGATTCTATCAATTCGATCAACTGGACACGCAGTATCCGTTACAAAAAACTGGTGGATTACTATAAAGGTCTGATTCGGATCAGAAAGCGATTCTCTCCCCTGCGCGACAATACTACGAAGGCGGTCAACGACAGCTATATCGTGTATAACGGTCAGATCATCTCGCTGACGATCAAAAACGATACCGAAGGCGAATGGAGGATGATATCGATCATACTCAACAACGGCGAAACCGCCGCTTCGGTCGAACTGAAGTCCCAGTATGATCTTCCCGAAAAATGGGTCATTCTTGCAGACGCCGCAACCGCTTCAGACGAAGCGATCGCGGAATTTGACACAGACGATCAGGTTCCTCCGAGATCTGCCCTCGTCCTTGTCGATAAAAAGAGTTATGATGATACCAGAATTACTGAAGATGAGTATTCTATAAACGATCAGGAATGGTACATCGAATAACCGATGATAAAAGAACCGGCAGGCGCAATCGATGCGCCTGCCGGCTTTTTTATACTGTATCAGATTTCTACGATAACGATCTGATTAAAATCCACATTGATCTGACTCATTACCACATCCTTGATGATCAGCGGAGAATCCTTTTCCATATCATCCGCCATAACGCTGACGGTACATCCGGAGTCCGACAGATAACACAGCGCATCCGTAAAGCCTTTCGCCGCCAGAATGCTTTCGATATTGCTTTGCACAAGGATACGGCGCTCGATCACGCCCGCCTGACGTACCGCTTCTTCTTTTGCCTTATCGGAACTGTCTGATAATTGCAGGATATTCTTTGCAGCATCCATCGCTTTGTCCTGTGCCTGTGATCGTTCGGTGCGTAGCTTTGCTATCTTTTCCTGCGGCGTCAGACCTCCTTTTACCGCTTCATCGGCAGTCGCCTTTGCGTCACGGCTGACGTATGTCGCAGCTCCCAATTCTTTTGCTGTCGGTTTGACTGCCGACGAACCGGAAAACTGCCAATTGATGAAGACCGCTGCTCCGAGTGCCAGTATCAGCGCCGCGCCAAGAATGTGCTTCTTCTGTATTTTCATAGGATCCTCCGTTTATTCAGTGACGACCGTATTTTGATCGTCTAATTTTGTGATATAAACCCTATCGGACGAGATCGACAGCGATCTGGTGACCGCGCCGAGTACACGGTCGACTACGACGGGATTATCTCCCCCCGAACATACGATCACAACGCCGCGAACCGTCGGTTCGATGCTCTTTGTTTTTGTATCGCTGTTGGAAAGGTAGACGTTTTCACCGCTGTTATCCATCGTTAAAAACACCTTGACCTCCCCTACCCCGTCGATCTGTGATACGATCTCGAGCAGTCGGGACTTCAACTGCTCAGAATACGCCTCTGCTTCTGGCTGTTTTTCAAACAGCTTGAGATCCAGATGTGACGTCAGGAAAATCAGCAGGATCGAAGATAAGCCGATGATGACCGCTATCCTTAAGAATCGTTTGCTTCTGATCAGTTCATTGAACTTCTTCTTTTTCAACATACACTTGCGGCTCCTTTGAAAGATTCGCCTGAATGATACGTGTGACGTCGTTTTTTCTTGACATATCCTCTTCGCTAATATATATGACGACATCCTCGATATATATTCTGCCTTTGTCTGAAATTTTAAGGCTGAGGCGGATATCACGCGCTTCGATTCCTTCGCTGCGCAGCAATTCATCCAGCGAGGCGACGAGATTATCCGCCGCCGCTTGCTTGACTGCTTTATTATACGCTTCATTGTCTGTCTGCTTCAGCGTAACGTCTTCGATCTCAAGCTTTTCGAAATCAAAGGGTGAATGTATCACGGATGAAATCAGAGAGCAGACGACAAACAATCCGATCACAAAGCCGAAGATCTTCCGGGTCCTTTTCTGCGGCAGGAATAACGATAGTACCGTGACAGCCACACTGAGATAGCAGAAAGTGAGCGCGAGGTCAGACAGCGCCGTCATGAAGCGCCTCCGACTGAGATCACAACGCCGGATGAGATCAGAAATACCGATCCGATCGAGATGATCATCGCCATCATTACCGACAGGACGGTCGAAATCGACGTCAGTATCGTCACGATCGATGTGATATCAAACAACTGCGCAACGGTCTTTGCACACAAAACCGATACCTGCCAGAGAAGGATTTGAATCACGATCGGCAAAAAAGCGACCAATACTGCGATGATCACAAAGACGCCGATCCCGGAACGCAGCAGTCCGACGCTTCCTTCGATACTTTTGTACGCTTCGGATATCGACGATCCGACGATCGGGATAAAAGAGCTGAGCGTAAAACGAACTGCTTTTGAAGCGACTGTATCAGCTGCATTTGCAGCAACGCCCTGGATCGACAGGATCGCAGAAAACAGCGCCATCGCAAACATCAGCGTCCATTTGATCAGCTTCGCGATCAGCTCGCAAATCCCGTTGAGCTTGATGCGGCTGCTGACGGCTGACGTCACGGACAGTACAAGAAAGATATTCAGCAGCGGAGAAAAGAATGCCGCAGATAACTGTGATATTGCCTGTGAAGCGGTCATTACCGTCGCATAATATGCGCCTGAACCGATCACATGGCCGCTGAATGCCATGATCCCAACCATTACCGGAACATATACCAGCATCAATGAAGCGGCGCCCTTAACCGTCATCAAAGACGATTCGATCAGTTTCACAATCGGCGTCACCAGCGTCATGACAATCATCAGCGAACTGACGGTATTCATGACGTCCTTCGTATCGATATACCGCAGTGAAAAGGTGTAAGATTCCAGCAGCGAAGCAAGCAATATCACTGCGATCAGGATTACGCCGGCAGATATCGGCGCTGCTGCGGAATCACCGATCAAGTCTGCGATCAGGTCAAAAGAGTCGAACAGTGTGATATCCGATACTGACGTCACATCCATATCAGTGACGCCCAGCATCGACATATGCTCCTTTGTATCGTCGTCCACAGCGCTTTTGATCTCCTCTTTCGATTCATCGAATTGATCGATCTCCGCGGCTTGTACGCGCAGGGGAAAAACAATACAGATCATAATGACTGCCAATATTAAAAGGAACAGCTTTTTCATGACGGTTGAACCATTGTCGTAATCGACGTCAGCAGATCCCGAAACAGCGGCAGCGCCGTGATCAAAACAGTCACTTTTCCGGCAAAAGAGATGTTTGTCGCCAACGACAGCATCCCCGCCTCGGTAACGGTATCGCAGGTGAACTCGGTCAGAAAACAGATTCCCAACACCTTGAACAGAATCACGATATAATCCGCGCTGATACCGCTTTCCTGCAGGAGTGTACTGATGCTCTGCGTCGTCAGCACCAGATTCTTCACCACGCTCAGAATGATCAGCGTTCCGGCTCCGATCGATAACAGCATGGCTGTCTGGGGACTCTGACGGCGCAGCAATAACGCCATCACCGCCGTCAGGATCCCGATGACGCAAAGACCGAATATCTCCATCTCACAGTCCGAAGGTACTTTTTACCGTTGTGAAAAGATCGCTGATCTGTGAGATGATCATCATCAACGCGACGACAAGTCCGGCGATCGTCGTCAAAAGCGCCTGTTCCTCTCTGCCGCTGCGCACCAAAAGCTGATTGAGGATCGCAACAATGATCCCGATCGCGGCTATTTTGAAAATCATATCAACGTTCATTTTTACCATCCTATAACAACAGAATTGCTGCCGCGATACCCGCAGACAGCGGCAGAATCCGATACAGCTTTCCCTTATTCGTCACTTCCGTCTGCGCCTGATCCCTCTGCTGCGTCAGCACAGTGATGCTCAATCGGATCAAACGCTGTTGAGAGTCGACGTCACTCGTCCCCAGATCACGACCCAATTCATCCAACAGCCGCAGATCCTCTGTCGTCAATACATCATTGTATCGGTGAACCAACTCTGAGAACTGCCGTTCAAACGGCTGATTCACTTCGAACCGAAATCCGGTAAAATTGTTCTCGAAAAGCTCAGCCAGCGGAGCTGCAGTGTATTTGATTTTTGCGTTGACTTCTTCCAATAAAGAGATCATATCCGATAATACCGATACTCTTTGCGACAGCCGTGAAGAATAATACAATCCGACTGCCAGCGATGCAATAATGATCGTGATACACAGCACCGACTTAAGCACAGATATCCCTCAGCTCATAGATCTTTTCGATCACACCTGCATGACGTCTGCCGGACAGAAATACCACATAACGAAACGCGCCGGTATGCAGCAGAGAAACTGATATGGGGCGCTTTTTCAGATCGTCCATACTGCCTGCGTGGATCGTCGCGATAAAAGCTGCGCCGCATCTGAGCGCTTCAGAAAGCGATCGGGCGTCCTCTTCTCCACCTAATTCATCACAGATAATGATGTCCGGAGACAGACTGCGCAATACAAACTCAACCGCATCGCCTTTTTTCATGTTGACCAGTACATCGCTCATCCCGACGTCAAAGCCTGCCGTTCCGTTCTCTACGGCGGCGATCTCACCGCGTTCGTCAAGCAGGCTCACCTTATATCGTTCGGATAGTATTCGCGCAGCATCGCGGATCAAGGTCGTCTTTCCGCTGCAGGGAGATCCGCATATCAGTACGCCTTTCAGCGGATCCAGCATCGATAACAGCGCTTCACTGCATCCTTTGATCTCCGAAGCCACACGAAAGCTCAGCGTCGTGATGTCCTTGATATTGATCACGGAGCGGCCGTCGATTACCGCCTTACCGCAAAGGCCTACCCGAACGCCGCTGCCGATCGTGATATATCCCTGATTGATCTCGTTTTGTCGGGCGTAAACCGAATAATCACAAATACTTTTGAATACCGTGGTGATATCCTGTTTTGACGCAGTGATCACACCGTCAGTTCCGTACCGTCCCGTAAGAACGCCGTCTTCGGTCAGATAATACCGGCGGTCGGTACATTCGACAGCGACCGGCCGATCTGCACGCAGGATGATCTCATGCGCGTCTTTTTCATAAAACGGCTTCGTTCGCTCCAGCGGAGCGCGCAGTCTGCCGGGCAGATGACCGAGAATCGTATGCAAACTGTTCTTTCTCATTTTTGCCTCCCGTGATCGCACTGGTAAGATATATGTACAAGCACAAAAAAATAGAACCTGTCCCTTATGATAAGGACAGGTTCCGCAGTATTCGGTTATGATCCGATCATATTGAGCAGATCGGCTTCGGAAATGATCGTCACGCCGAGCGACTGCGCTTTTGTCAGCTTAGAACCGGCGTCAGCGCCCGCAAGCACATAATCCGTCTTTTTGGATACAGACGACGACGTTTTGCCGCCGTTCTGTTCGATCAGCACCGACGCCTGCTTGCGGCTCATCGTCGGGAGCGTTCCGGTCAAAACGAACGTCTTGCCGAGAAATACCCCCTCCTGTTGCTTTGCCTCAAGCGGTTTCATTTGTACGCCGAGCGATCTTAACTCGTCGATCAGCGCACGCGTCGCATCCAGAGAAAAATAGTCCGCGACGGATTCCGCCATGATCGCGCCGTAGCCGTCTATCTCTCCGATCTCCTCCGGAGTCGCGTCAAACAGTCTTTCGATCGACAGAAAATGCTCGCATAACAGCTTTGCGGCTTTTTCGCCGATATGTCGGATGCCCAGCGCATAAACAAGGCGGTAGATCTCAGCCGACTTGGACTTTTCTATCGCACTGATCAGATTCCGGGCGGATTTTGCGCCCATGCGATCAAGCTGTGACAGTGAGTCCGGTTCCAGTCGATACAGATCGGAAAAAGACTTGATCATACCGTTACTCAACAGCTGTTCCAGGACAGCCGGGCCTAAGCCGTCGATATCCATCGCATCGCGCGACACAAAGTGGATCAGGTGCCGCAGCAGCTGCGCGGGACAGTCGGTATTGGTGCATCGCGCCGCTGCTTCACCCTCTTCGCGGATGATCCTGCTGCCACACGAGGGGCAGAATTCGGGAAATGCAAACGGCACTCCGTTTTCGGAATGCTTTGAAACGGAGAGCACCTCGGGGATGATCTCGCCCGCTTTGCGGATCAGAACGGTATCGCCGATATGGATGTCGCGCTCTGCGATAAAATCCGCGTTATGGAGCGTCGCGCGCGATACGGTCGTACCGGCGAGCAGGATCGGCTTGAAGATGCCGACCGGCGTCAGCGCGCCGGTTCTGCCGACATTGATCTCAATGTCAAGCAGCTCGGTCTCTTTCTCTTCGGGAGGATACTTATACGCCTCCGCCCAGCGTGGAAATTTTGCCGTACTGCCGAGCAACGCTCTGTCGGCGAGGTTGTTCACCTTGACGACCGCGCCGTCAATATCACACGGCAGATCGCCGCGGTGCGTATCGATGCGCTCGATCTCAGCGAGCACTTCGTCGACCGTTTCACAGGAATAATAGGTTGCGGTCGGAAAGCCCATCTCGGTCAGATAATCCAGCGTCTGGGTATGTGTAGTGAAGGTCTCGCCATCCACCGCCTGGATATTGAACACAAAGATATCGAGGTTGCGGCGGGCGGTGATCTTCGCGTCCTTTTGCCTGAGCGAACCCGCCGCCGCGTTGCGGGGATTCTTGAACGGTTTTTCTCCGGTATTCTCCTGTTCGCTGACGATGCGCTCAAACGTTTCGACCGACATATAGACCTCGCCGCGAACCTCCAGAAACGCGGGTGCGTTCTCTAATCGCTTCGGCAGGCTTTTGATCGTCATCAGATTCTCCGTGACGTCTTCGCCGACAACGCCGTCGCCGCGCGTAGAACCGCGTGAAAACACGCCGTTGCGATATTCACAGGATACCGAAAGTCCGTCGAACTTCGGCTCGACAACATAGACGGGATCCGCTATGCTTTCACGCACCCTGCGATCAAAGTCACGGATCTCGTCCGCAGAGAATGAGTCGTGCAGACTTTCCATCGGCACGGTATGGGTCACGGGAGAAAACTTTTCGCCGCGATTTCCTCCGACGCGCTGTGTCGGCGACGTCGGGGTGATCAACTGAGGAAACTCCGCCTCGAGATTCTCCAGGTCGCGCAGCATTGCGTCATATTCATAGTCGGAGATGACCGGATCGTCATGATTATAATACCGATCGTTATGATAATTCAGCTCTTTTGTCAGTTGAGCCGCTTTTACTTTAGCTTCTTCAAAATTCATCTTTTACCTGCGAACGACAGACGTTCCCTTTTCTCTGAGATAGGTGCTTTCCAGATCGGCAAGATGGAGCTTGACCGCCAGCGGATAACGCTCGTAGGCCTGGCTGATCGTATATCCGCCGCTGTCCTCAAATCCGCCCATATGCCAGCGGATCGCCATCGCTTCCTCGAGCTTCAGCCGCATGAAGCGTTCGATCAGAAAAACGGATTTTTCGCCGTGACCGTAAGGAAAACTGTCCTCTACCGAATAATACGGGACCTTTTCCCACTGACCCGTCTCATCATTCTTCACGTTGCGGGTCGACACCTTATAGAACTGCGCCTTGCACAGATCGTGCAGCAGCGCGCAG
Source organism: uncultured Ruminococcus sp. (assembly GCA_902796225.1). GTDB lineage: Bacteria > Bacillota > Clostridia > Oscillospirales > Acutalibacteraceae > Ruminococcoides. The sequence goes on along the minus strand of CADBOO010000070.1, from coordinate 2,096 downwards.
ATCGCAAAGCTTTCGATGCTGTCGCGATCCTCGTCAAAATGCTTTTCGATCAATGTATTGAACACGCTGACGGAGTGCATGACCAGTCCGTGTTCACAGGCACAGTGGAATTTTGTGCTTGCCGGAGCGTCAAAGAAATCCGTCTTTTGGATCCAGTCGAGCAGCTCGGCAGAGCCTTTGCGGGAGATATTGTCGGTATAAATTTGAATGAATTCTTCTTTTGCGGTCATATCACACCTCACAGTAATTCGGGATCATAAACAGCGCGTGCGCCGCCGATGAACTTTGCGCGGGTTCTTGCAGAAGCGACAAAAGCCTCGCCGATCTTCTTTTGCGGCAATCTAAGCGGTACGGCGGTTTCTTTCAGATGCATACCGATCAGCGTCCCGCCGATATCAACGCCCGCGTCCGCCTTGATGCGTTCGACAAGCACAGGATCATCCATACGGGCATACGCTGTGGTAGCGGAACTGCCGCCGGCTTTCGGCTGGGGAACGGCATTGACGATCGGAAGATTCAATTTGACAGCAAGTTCGCGCTCGATCACAAGCGCACGGTTCAAATGCTCACAGCACTGTGCCGCAAGGTAGATCCCCTGCTTTTTGAGCAGATCAAAGAAGCCGTCATAGACAGCAGCGGCAATATCCATGCTGGAATGTGTTCCAATCCGGTCGCCGCCGATCTCGCTGGTCGAGCAGCCGAGAACGACGATCGAGCCTTCGTGCAGTTTTGCGGTTTCGATCAGCTGTTCAAAAACAGCCTTTGTTTCCAAAGTAATTGTATCTAACATTTTCATCACCTATAAGCGAAAAACGGGCACCCATCAGGATGCCCGAAGTTTCTTGAATTATTCAGCGGCTTCCTCAGCAGGAGCTTCTTCTGCAGCGGGTGCTTCCTCAACGGGAGCAGCTTCTTCGGCAGGAGCAGCCTCGACAGCGGGAGCTTCTTCGATCACAACAGTCTCGCTGATGACAGGAGCAGCGTCGGGCTCGGCAACTGCGACGACCTCATCCTCTGCGACAGCAGGCTTTTCTTCAACCGCGCGAGCAGGCTGAGCCTCGGGAAGCAGAGCACGGATAGACAGGCTGACACGCTTCTTCTCAAAGTCGATCGCGATGATCTTTGCATCAACGACATCGCCGACCTTCAGCTCGTCGGAGGGTTTCTCGACGCGCTTGTTGGAGATCTGCGAAATATGGATCAGACCGTCGATACCGGGAATGATGTTGGCAAACGCGCCGAACGCGGTCAGACCGACAACCTTCGCCTGAACGATGGTGCCGACAGGATACTGCTGCTCAAGGATGAGCCACGGGTTATCCTCGGTCTTCTTGTAGCCGAGAGAGATCTTTTTGGTTTCGGTGTTGATATCCTTGATGTATACTTCAACGGTATCGCCGACATTGACGACCTCGCTGGGATGCTTGATTCTGAGCCAAGACAGCTCGGAGATATGGATCATACCGGATACGCCGCCCAGATCTACAAATGCGCCGTAAGAAGTCAGGGTGCGAACGGTACCGACATAGGTCTTGCCCACCTCGGCTGTTTCCCAGAACGCAGCGCGCTTCGCAGCGTTCTCGTCACGCAGGACAGACTTGATGGAGCCGATGATCTTTCTTCTTCTGCCGCGCTGGGACATCTCGATCAGACGGAAGCGGACTTCCTGACCCTTGAGCTCTTCAAGGTTCGCATCGCGCTCGATGGCAGCCTGAGAAGCAGGGATAAAGACGCGGATATCGTTACAGACAACGATAACGCCGCCGGATACGACTTCGGTAACCTTACCGGAGAGGATCTCTTTTTCGTCATACGCCTTCTGAAGCTCTTCATAGCCCTTCTGTGCGTCAACTCTGCGCTTAGAAAGCATGATAGTGCCTTCTACGTCGTTGGTCTTCATAATCAGCAGCTCTACGCGGTCGCCGACCTTAACGATGTCTTCGACATTAGTGACCGGTGCGGCAGACAGTTCATCGATCGGGATGAAGCCGGTCTGCTTTCTGCCGTCTACTTCAACATACACTTCGTTCGGTGTAATGCTGGCGACAGTACCCATAACCCTTTCATTTGTATTTAAGCTCTTCAGAGATTCTTCT
>CADBOO010000069.1 GCA_902796225.1 uncultured Ruminococcus sp. | reverse complement strand
CCGCCAGTCGCGCACACCCTGAATGACCCTCAGCGCCCGCGCGATGCTCAGCAGCTCGGTCGTGTTCAGACCGCCGCCCGCCTCCGCGCGTCTGAGCGCGTTCGTCACGTTGTCGATGCCGCCGAACGACGGCGCGCCGAAGCGTCCGATGAGCATATGCGCGTCCTCTGTCTGCTGCAGCAGCAGCTCGACCTTGTCGAGGCTGACGGCAGGTTCGATCCTGAGGGCGTTCTCGGCGGATTCCGCGATCGCGGTCTCTTCTGCCAGCATCTGCAGGATTTTGTCAAGTTCCAGTGTCTTGTAATGTCTGTTCATTTCCATATCTGTCGATCCTATGTATTATTGATTGATGATGGTTTTGTAAAATTGCAGGGTCGGATAATCCCTCTGCGTCATGCAGGTGATATACCGCTCGCTCGCGAGGGACAGCGGCTCCAGCAATTCCCCTTTCAGCTCAAAGGAAAACAGCTTCTCAAAGTCGGCGTATACGGTATGCCTGAGGGCGGTGATCGCCGCGATCGGCATCCGTATGCCCTGTACGCCGTTTTTTTCGGCGCAGTCGGAGCAGTAGAGCCTGCCGGTGTGCGGAACAAAGACCATTTGAGGCTTTTCATAAACGCCGCAGTCCGCACACATCACCAGATCGGGCAGGTAGCCCGTCATGGCGATCAGCCGCATTTCAAAGCATACCTTGATCTGCAGCGGCGGGCGCTTGTGCTCCGAGAGCAGATACAGCGAGTTCAGCATCAGACGCAGCTGCTCGCGCGCTTCCTGACCTGCAGGGCAGAGGTTCAGGCACAGCTCGCAGAAATACTGCGCCAGCGACATGTTTTCGATATCCGACCGCAGACCGATGAACTGATTGACGGATACCGCCTCGTCGATGGTGTAGCTGTCGCGGCCCTCGAAAACGGTCAGGGACGAGTATGACAAAAGCCCTGTGCCGGCGCACTTAGGGCTTTTGATGTTCTTCGCGCCGCGCACGAAAGCGCGCAGGATGCCGTGGCTTTCCGTCAGTGCCCAAACCAGCTTGTCGCGCTCACCGATATTCTGTTGTCTGAGTATCAGTCCCTTGGTTTTGAACCTCATTCTTTGCCTCCGGGAGTGAGTCGGCGTTTTTTTGCTGGATCGCCTTGTATTCGAGATAGTCGAGAACGCTCCCGCTTTTTAAAAATGCGTTCCACGCTTCTTTTTCGTCCGTCATGAAATCAACCTTTCGGAAAAGTATATCCGTATTATACCGTAACCGCCGGGTTGATATCGCGGGAAATATGTAGAGGAAAAATTTTACGAAGCTGTATCGCTGTCAGTCATCGGTTTGCCGTTCCGGATGCGGCCGCGTACCGCGTCTGATGACCGGTCAACCGCACCGCGTTTTCCGATACAGCCGCTTGATTATTCAAAATTCTTCTTGTCGTAGCCGAAGTTCTGCAAAAGCGCTCTGCGGTTGCGCCAGTCCTCCTTGACCTTGACCCATGTCTGCAGGTTGACCTTACAGCCGAAGAACCGCTCGATGTCCTGTCTCGCGTACGTGGAGATCTTTTTGAGCATCGCGCCTTTTTTGCCGATGATGATGCCCTTGTGCGACTCGCGCTCACAGTAGACGGTCGCCTCGATATCTATGATATCGCCGCCCTCGCGTTCCGCCAGGCGCTCGATGACCACCGCCGTGCCGTGGGGGATCTCCTTATCGCACAGGCGCAGGATCTTTTCGCGGATGATCTCCGACACGATGACCTTTTCCGGCTGATCGGTGATCGCGTCGTCGTTAAAGAAGTGACCGCCCTCGACGCAGTGCTTTTTCAGCTCGTCCATCAGTGCGTCGAAGCCCTCTCCGGTCTCTGACGAGATCGGCACCACCGCGTCAAAATCGTACAGCTCGGAGTAGCGCAGGATCGCGTCCATTAGCTCTTCCTTCTTGTTTTTGAGCGTGTCGATCTTGTTCAGCGCCAGAATGGCGGGCATATCGGATTTTCTGAGCTTTTCGATCAGCGACAGCTCGCCCTTTTTGACCTCGTCCTTGCTGTCGACGACCAGGACCGCAACGTCGCCGTTGGGGACGGATTCGTTGATCGCCTTGACCATGTATTCGCCCAGCTCGGTTTTCGGTTTGTGCAGACCGGGCGTGTCGATAAAGACGAGCTGGTCGTCGCCCT
>CADBOO010000068.1 GCA_902796225.1 uncultured Ruminococcus sp. | reverse complement strand
TTGCGTTTACTATTGCGATTCTAAACGCGGTAGGTCAGCTTTGCTATACTCTGTGATATTGGATTTGAAACCATTATACCACATTTCTATCATTTTTCTACCCCTGTTTTCACTTCTGAACACACTTTTTTCATCGAATAGGTTTTTACTTACACATCTACTCTTTCATTCAAGCATAAGTGTAGCAAAGATATAGGCTGCAACAACGCTTACTGTAACAATATTTGACGAGGTGATGTTATGTTTGATGATGCAAGATTCTACGGACAATTAGCGGAGAATTCCCGCGTTTACGGCAAGCTCAGGTGCGACGATTGCGCGATGTTTCTGCGGATCAGCGCGCTGGATACCGACGACGATCTGCTGGCCGCGATGGAACGATCGGATGACTATCTGATCGATTGATCGTGAAAACCGAACCAAAGCATTTTTGTTTTCCTTAGTTTCCCTGCGAATCCTCCGCCGAAAGCGGAGGATTTCTCTTGCCAAAAAACTAATCTTACAGTATAATAGTACCGGATTCCAATTAATCAGTATCATAAACCGTATCGGAGGTGACGGGAGTGGGGAAAAAGGTAGAAAAAACCAACGTCATGCGGATCCTTGACCGCGGCAGGGTCGCCTATAACAGCTACGACTACAGCTTTACCGCCGCGCTCAGCGGCACAGAGGTCGCCGCCGCGCTCGGAAAAGATCCCGCCTGTACCTTCAAGACCCTTGTGACGCAGGGCGCTTCTAAGTCATACTATGTCTTTATGGTGCCGGTCGCCGACGAACTGGATCTGAAAAAGGCGGCGCGTGCTGCAGGAGAAAAAAGCATCGCGATGATCAAATCAAAAGAACTGCTCCCGCTGACCGGATATGTTCACGGCGGATGTTCGCCGATCGGGATGAAAAAGCAGTTCAAAACCTTTATCCATCAGACTGCCGCGGATCTTGAACTGATCCTGTTTTCGGCGGGCAAGATCGGCTATCAGGTCGAGATGCCGCTGTCTGAATTGCAAAAGATCGTCCCGGTAACGCCTGCGGATATTGTTGTATAATTCTTTGGAGGAAAAATATGACTGCCGAATTACTGAAAAAGAGAAAGCGCAATCTGTTGCTTGGTTTGATTGCCGCGGCACTGATGATGATTGCCGACCTGCTGTGGCAGGCGCGCGGCGCGGGTGCGGTGAACACCACTCTCGGCGCGTTTGCCGACAAAGCGTGGCTCGGTATGAGCACATGGCGTTTTGTTGTCAGCGATCTGCTGGTCGCCGCCGCAGTTCCGCTGTACTACATCGGCTTTACCGAGATGTTCTGCGTCATCCGCGACCATGCGCGCGATAAGACCGACAAACTGCTCACAAAGCTGTTCCGTATCGGTATGCTTGCAGGGACGATGGCGTTCATCTTCATCCATGCTTTGTGCCTGAATATGCCGCTGATCATGCAGGGGATCGCACCGTATATGAGTGTCGAAAAAGCCGCCGAGATCACCAACAGTATCATGATGCTGAACATCGCGCCGATGGTGCTGTATTTTCTCGCCGCAGACGGTGTGCTGACGGTAGTGATGTTCATGCTGATCCTGCGCAAGACCCTGCCGGTCAATCGACTCGCCCTGCTATGCAATCCTGTTTGCGCCGCCGTGATCGGTACCGTACTCGGTCAATTGCCGTGGCCGCTGAGTCAGATCAGCTATATGGGCGAGGCGTGCGGACACCTGCTGATCATGATCGTCGGCTTGATCGTTGTCGCGAAGGATGAAAAGCAAATGCCGAAGCTGCGCAGAAAAAAGCCGAAAGATGAAGATGAGCGCCCGATCATCAATCTTGACGATGAGCCGGACGCGGATATCACGGTAATTTAATATTCGATTATAGAAATATAAATAATTCTGATGCAGAAAAATAACCGCTTGACCGGGTTAATGGTCAGGCGGTTCGTTTTTGTATCGGGATGGTTTTGAACGCTTCTTCAGATCCTCGCGACGCCGGTCTCTCTCGCTGCCTTGATGACGGCTTCGGCGACGACGGGGGCGACCTGCTTGTTCAGCGCCGAGATGATGATATTGTCAGCGCTGAGCTGATCGTCGGGGATCAGCGACGCAAGCGCATAGGAGGTTGCGACCTTCATCTCTTCGTTGATGCACCGCGCGCGGCAGTCGAGCGCGCCGCGGAAGATGCCCGGGAATGCCAGCACGTTGTTGATCTGGTTCGGAAAGTCCGAGCGACCGGTGCCGACGATCGCCGCGCCCGCATCGAGCGCCTCGTCGGGCATGATCTCGGGGGTGGGATTCGCCATCGGGAAGACGATCGGCTTGTCCGCCATCGAACGGATCATATCGGAGCTGACGACGCCCGGAGCGGATACGCCGATAAAGACGTCCGCACCCTGCATCGCGTCGGCAAGCGTGCCGGTGCGCTTTTCGCGGTTGGTTACCTCGGCGATCTCCGCCTTTGCGGGATTCAGCCGCGCGTCACCCTCACAGAGGATGCCTGCGCTGTCGCACATCATGATGTTCTTCACGCCGATGTTCATCAGGTGCTTGCAGATCGCGATGCCCGCAGAGCCGGCGCCGTTGATGACGACGCGGATCTTGTCCATCTGTTTGCCGACGACCTTCAGCGCGTTGATCAGCGCCGCGGCGACGACGATCGCCGTACCGTGCTGGTCGTCATGGAAGATCGGGATGTCGCAGATCTCCTTGAGCTTTTTTTCGATCTCAAAGCATCTCGGCGCGCTGATATCCTCGAGATTGATGCCGCCGAACGAGCCGGAGATCAGATAGATCGTGCGGACGATTTCGTCGACGTCTTTACTGCGGACGCACAGCGGAAACGCATCGACGTCTGCAAAGGTCTTGAACAGGGCGCATTTGCCCTCCATGACCGGCATGCCTGCCTCGGGACCGATATCGCCCAGTCCGAGTACCGCGGTACCGTCGGTGATGACGGCGACGAGATTGGAGCGTCGGGTCAGCTCGTAGCTTTTGTCGACGTCCTTGTTGATGACAAGGCACGGTTCGGCGACGCCGGGGGTGTAGGCGAGGGACAGATCCTCGCGGGTCTCGATCGGGCAGCGGGTAACGACCTCGATCTTGCCCTGCCAGTCAAAGTGCTTTTTCAGTGATTTTTCTCTGATATCCATATGTACCTTCCAATCTTCCTTAAACCAATTCTTCGGGATGAAAAACGTTGTCAAATTCCTCTGCGCTCATAAAGCCGAGCTGTACGCAGGCTTCTTTGAGGGAGAGGTTTTCTTTATATGCTTTTTTGGCGACCTTCGCGGCATTGTCATATCCGATATACGGGTTGAGCGAGGTGACCAGCATCAGCGAACGGTAGAGATTGTCGCTCATTTTTTCACGGTTGGGCTTGATCCCGCAGACACAGCGCTTCTCAAAGGAGAGGACGCCGTCGGTCAGCAGCCGCGCGCTTTGCAGGAAATTGTACGCCGTGACCGGCAGAAAGACGTTGAGCTGGAAATTGCCCTGCGACGCCGCGAAGCCGATCGTCGCGTCGTTGCCCATGACCTGTGCGGCGATCATGGTGATCGATTCGCACTGGGTGGGATTGACCTTGCCGGGCATGATGGACGATCCGGGTTCGTTTTCGGGGATGGTGATCTCGCCGAGTCCGCAGCGCGGTCCCGACGCAAGCCATCGAACGTCGTTCGCGATCTTCATCATATCCGCCGCGAGCGCCTTGATCGCACCGTGGGCGAACACCATTCGGTCGAGCGAGGTCAGCGCCTGGAACTTGTTGGGATTGCTGACGAAGGGGAGTCCCGTTTCTTCGGCAAGGATGGCGGCGACCTTGTCGCCGAAGCCCTCGCACGCGTTTAGCCCCGTGCCGACAGCCGTGCCGCCGATCGCGAGATTGCACAGTCCGGCGAATGCCTGTTCCAACTGCGCCTTGTCAGCCTCCAGCATCCCGCGCCAGCCGAAGATCTCCTGCGAAAAGCTGATTGGGACAGCGTCCTGCAGATGGGTTCTGCCGCTTTTGACGATTCCTTCATTATCCGCTTCCAGCCGTTTCAGGGTTTCGATCAGCACATCGACGGCGGGGATCAGTTCTTTCCTGACTGCGGTCGCAGCGGCGATGTGCATCGCAGTGGGAAAGGTGTCGTTCGAGCTTTGGGACATATTGACGTCGTCGTTCGGATGCAGGATGCGATTGCCTGCGATTGCGTTGCCGCAGTTTGCGACGACCTCGTTGACATTCATGTTGGATTGTGTCCCCGAACCGGTCTGCCATACCGCCAGCGGGAATTCGTCGGGCAATTTGCCCGCAAGGATCCTGTCGCAGGCGGCGGAGATCGCCTCTGCCTTTTCGACCGACATCTTTTCCGGCTTGAGTGCGAGGTTTGCCTGCGCCGCCGCTTTTTTCAGCCGGGCAAAGGCGCGGATGATCGCCGCCGGCATTTTTTCCCATCCGATGGGAAAGTTTTGCAGGCTGCGTTGGGTCTGCGCGCCCCACAGGCGATCCGCCGGTACGGCAACTTCGCCCATCGAGTCGCGTTCGATGCGTGTTTTTTCCATATCGTACCTCCCGATTGTTCTATGTAAAATCTGTTGTGATCATTTTGCGAATCAGGTCAAGGCAGAATTCCTGACAATACCTGCCGTAGCTTTCGTCAAATATTTCGTCGGGAAAACGCTCATTGTTGCTGATGATGCGGACGTCCGCGCATCTGACGCCCATCTGGGCGCAGACCTGCGCGACCGCAAAGCCTTCCATCTCTTCACAGACGGTACCGAGCGTTTTTCTCAGGTGATCGATCATATCCAGCTCGCGGTTCCAGATATCCGCCGCGCCGATGGTACCGCGGATGACCTTGCCGTGAGGATAGGGGACTGTTGCAGCGAGGTCGATGACAGCGGGATCGCTGTACAGCACCCCGACGCGGTCGATCACGCCGTGCTGCACGATCTCTGCGCCGGGCTGCGTCCATTCGGTGTAACAGCTGCCCTCTCCGATTTCACGGTGCGACGTGTAGTAGCTGCCCAGTTCCACGATGCGCTCGCCGAGGACGATATCGCCCTGATGCAGATCGGGATCATGCGCGCCGGAGGTGCCTTGGATGATGATCAGGCAAGGGTCAAACCGTTCGATCGCGATGGCAGTCGCCGCCGCGGAATTGACCATGCCGATATAGGTGCGTCCGACGACAACGGGATAGTCGTCGATCATTCCCGAAACAAATCGGTATGCGCCGATCTGATGCACGGCGGGATCGTTCAATTGTCCTGTGAGATACGCCGATTCGCTCTCCATCGGGCCGAGGATCACGATCGGTTTTCTGAGCTGTTCCATAATTGCCTCCGTATTCCCGCTTATTCTACCACATTCGCGCCTGCAGGTCAAACAAAAAAAGAAGTCCCGTACAAGGGACTCCTTTTTCAGCCCAGCGCGACGTCCAGCGACATCATCACCGTGAAACCGGCGGCAAAGGCAGTGACGCCGACGAAGGAATGCTCTCCCGCGGACATTTCGGGGATCAGATCATCCGCTACGACATACATCATCGCACCCGCCGCAAGGGTGAGCAGATAGGGCATCGCCGGGGCGATCAGCCATGCACAGGCGACCGTCAGCGCTCCGAACAGCGGCTCCACAGCGCCGGAAAGCATACCGCACAGGAATGCGCGGGTACGGCTGTGTCCCTGTGCGCACAGCGGCATCGAGATGATCGCGCCCTCGGGAAAGTTCTGGACGGCGATCCCTGCCGCCAGCGCCAGCGCGCCGCCTGCGGTGATATCGCCGATACCGGACAGCAGTCCCGCGTAGACGACGCCGACCGCCATGCCCTCGGGGATGTTGTGCAGCGTCACCGCCAGCGCCATCATCGTCGTGCGCGTCGCGCTCGCCGACTTTTCCGCGCGGCGATACAGACGGGAAATCAGCCGGTCGAGCAGCATGAGGAAGAGGATCCCCAGCCAGAAGCCGATAAGCGCGGGCATGAATGACCATGCGCCCATGTGACCGGATTGCTCGATAGCCGGCAGGATCAGGCTCCATACCGACGCTGCGGTCATCACGCCCGCCGCAAAGCCCGTCAATGCTTTTGTCACCCTGTCGCCGAGCTGTTTTTTCATACAGAATACGACCGCCGCGCCAAGTGTCGTCCCGATGAACGGGACGGTCAGCCCGGACAGTACATCAGAATTCAGCAGCATATGGTTTTCCTTTTTGATTATTTGTGATACGTCCTCGATACATCATATGCAAAAAGGAAAAACACGTACCGCAAATCGGTTGACAAGCGGAACGCAGATGCGATAAAATAGAAGCAGAACATCCGAAGATCGGAGCTGACTGTGATGAAAAAAGATCTGTTATTGCAAAAGCTGAAAAGCGGCGGGATCGACAGTGAACTGAGCGCATTGTACGGCGATTCAGCCGCGCTGCTGGATCGGCAGAAGGCGCGTATCGCTGCTGCTGTCGAGCGCTTCGATGCATACTTTCCCGGACGAAATGAGGTCAGCGTGTTTTCCGCGCCCGGCAGAACGGAGATCGGCGGCAACCATACCGATCATCAGCACGGCTGTGCGCTGGCGGCGGCGGTCGATCTTGACGTCATCGCGATCGTCGCATTTCATGACGAGGGCGTCATCCGACTGAAATCAAAGGGACATGATATCGGTATCGTTGAACTGTCCGATCTGACGGCGCGACCGGCAGAAAAAGGAAAATCCGTGTCGATGATCCGCGGCATCGCGGCGCGGTTTGCGTCGATGGGCGTGCGCATCGGCGGCTTTGACGCGTATACCGCTTCGGACGTCGTCAGCGGAAGCGGATTGTCGTCGTCGGCGGCTTTTGAAACATTGGTCGCGACGATCATCGATACACGGTATAACGATGCAAAGACCGATCCCGTCGAACTGGCGAAGATCGGCCGTTATGCCGAGAATGTGTACTACGGTAAAGGCAGCGGACTGCTCGACCAGACGGTATGCGCTGTCGGCGGTCTGGTATTTCTCGATTTCAAAGATACACAGGATCCGCTGGTCAAAAAACAGCATTTCAGCTTTGCACAACACGGCTATCGCCTGTGCGTGACCGATACCAAAGGCAGTCACGGCGATCTGGAGGATGAATACACAGCCGTCCCGAATGAGATGAAGGACGTCGCGCGTCAGTTCGGCAAGGACGTTCTGCGCGAGGTCGACGAAGAGGAATTTTACCGCAGAGTACCCGAAATCCGCGGCAGGGTATCTGACCGCGCGATCCTGCGTGCTGCGCATTATTTCTCCGAGAGCAGGCGTGCCGCGATGGAAGCGCAGGCTTTGCAGGACGGCGACCTCGACAGATTCTTTCGGATCTATCGCGAATCCTCTCTGTCATCCGCGACTCTGCTGCAGAACTTGTATTCCACCTCGAATCCACTCGAACAGGGGATCTCTCTCGGTATCATGATGAGCCGCAGAGCTCTTGGTGCGGACGCGGCGGTCAGGGTGCACGGAGGAGGTTTCGCGGGAACGATCCAGGCGATCGTCCCCATCGAAAAAGTCGGGGATTATGTAAAGGCGATGAATGATCTTTTCGGCGAAAACAGCTGTAACGTTCTGCACGTTCGCAAGGCAGGCGGCGTTATGATCGTTGCGTGATCCCGACGCTTCAACCGAATGACTGACGACCGGAATATTTCAGGGCGCTTATCCGTGAAAAGCGCCCTGTTTTTTTGTACCTTTTCCTTGCGTTCGCTGTGATAATATGGTAATATGTTAATTGTATAAATATCGATATTATGTATATTGTCGACTGAACAGGAGGCAGGCTATGAAACAATACTGTTATCACTGTATGGAGGAACTGACGCCATCCGGTTTTTGTCCGTCATGCGGCAGACAAAGCACGCCGGACAACTATCCGCATCATCTTCAGCCGGGCACGCTGCTGAACAACAAGTACCTTGTCGGTAACTGCCTTGGAGAGGGCGGCTTCGGCATCACCTATATCGGCAGAGATTTGACGCTCGATATCAAGGTTGCAATCAAGGAATACTATCCCAACGGCTACGTCAACCGGAATAATACAGCGACGCAGCTGGTGACTGCGACCTCGGCACAGCAGCGCCAGGTTTTTGAACAGGGAAAAGACCGCTTCCTGATGGAGGCGCGCAGCCTTGCGCGGTTCATCGGCGAGCCGGGTATCGTCGACGTCAGAGATTATTTTGAGGCAAATAATACCGCCTATATCATCATGGAATACCTCGACGGCATCAACCTGTCGGCTTATATCAAGAAGCATGGAAGAATGGAGCCTGAGACAGCGTTCAAGATGATGCTGCCCATCATGGAATCTCTGCAGAGGATCCATCAGGAAGGAATCGTTCACCGCGACATCAGTCCCGAAAATATCATGATGACCAGAAAGAATAAGATGGTGCTGATGGATTTCGGCTCGGCACGTTATTATTCTAATAAAGAAAAACAAATGTCCGTGATGCTCAAAGAAGGCTATGCCCCGGAGGAGCAGTATCGGAAAAACGGCAATCAGGGTCCCTGGACGGACGTCTACGGCTTGTGTGCGACGCTGTACAGATGCATCACCGGCGTGATCCCGACCGACGCGCTGGACAGAATGAGGACCGACGATCTCAAAAAGCCGTCTCAGCTGGGCGTTCAGATCTCACAGCCTCTGGAAACGGTTCTGATGTACGGCCTGGCGGTATTCCAGGAAAACCGCTGTCATGATATGGCGGAGCTTACGTCGATGACACAGAAGGCGCTGAATCATCAGAGCGTAGCGGTCAAGCCTGCCGATGCTCCCGATCCGTACCGGGCATATCCCGCGAACGCCGGTTATCAGGCGCAGCAGTTCAACAACGGCTATCAGCATCGACCCGACGTTCAGCAAGGCTATCAGAATCATCAATACACACCTGCGCCGCAGCAGGGGTATCAGAATCATCAATATACGCCTGCGCCGCAGCAGAGGTATCAGAACAACCCGTCCGTACCTGCAAACAACGCGCCGGTACAGGCGACGAATCAGTCCTCCGGTAAGAATCCCAGCATGAAGACGGTCATCGCCGTGATCGTGGTATCCGTGCTGGTGATCCTCGGCGTGATGACAGCGGTCGTCTTTGCACTGAAGGATTCCGGCGATCATACAGTAACGAGTTCGTCAACCGCATCAACTTTATCTTCTTCGACGGAGTCCTCCGAGGTATCCGAAGAGGAGGAAGAAGAGTCTCAGGACGACGCGCAGGAAGAAAAAGTTGCGACGACGTCCTTAAACGTATCAATGCCCGCCTGTAAGGATTACAAGCTTTCTGTCGCGAAGAAGAAGCTGGAGGATCTGGGGCTTTCCGTCACGGTGACCTATCGCAACGATAACGAAACGCCCAAGGATTACGTTATCGAACAGTCGCCAGCAGAAGGAACGGGCGTTGCAAAGGGCACAACCGTTGCGCTGGTCGTTTCCAAAGGCACCGCAGAGAATCCGTATGATTATTCACAAAAGCTCGTTATCACGGCGTCCGGCAGCTACGGTACGGCGACCTTCTACGAATGGGAGGACGGCGATTTTGTCAAAAAAGCGAGTTACCGCTGCAGTGTTGGCAAGAACGGGATCGGCACCTCGCAGGAGGGTAGCAGGATAACCCCGAGAGGACGATTTGATCTGGGCGTCCTGTTGACGACGTCTTCGCAGTCGACCCGATACACAAACACTTACTTTGTAACGAGAAATACGGTCGTCGTTGACGACACAAGCTCTCCGCAGTATAACCTGATCCTCGAGAAAAGCGCTGTCAGAAACAACGCCCATACGGACGATTCTATCAGCGCGGGATTGTACAGCGGCGAATTCAACGCGATCATCTACATCAATCATAACGGAACCGGTCTTTCCACCGACGGCGTGGTCAGGGGCAACGGTTCCGCGATCGGACTCAGAGGAAAGAAAGGCGCATTATCAGAGACCTACGGCGACGTCGATATTTCTTCCGATGATATGGCAGATCTGCTGAGCAGATTGGATTCGTCCAAGAATCCTCAGATCTTTATCGGAGTAGAATAAAGATGAACAGAAGACTGGTAATCATCATTTCCATTTCCTTTGCCGCTGTTGCCGTAGCGGCGGGGATCATCGTGATCGCTGTTTTCGGCGGGAAAAGCAAAATAACCGATCAGGCGACGCCCGATCAGGCAACCGTGATCTCTACGCCGGATGAAGCGGTGATCACTACCGTTGCGACCGACGCGCCGACCGTCGTTGAACCTTCGGACGCGACCGATTCGGATGTGACCGTTTCAGACGCGACTGAGGCGGACGCTTCAAAGCCGGAGACCGCTGCAAAAACAGAAGAAGCATCCGCAGTTGTTGTCAGCGCTCCCGACAAGCTGATACAGTTGCTTGAGCAGAACGGCAATACGCCGCAGGAGCTGTACGACAAGGGCTGTCGTCAGCTTATCACGGTAGAGTCCTCTGGCGCGTCTGCTTCGATCAATTACTATACGGTCGAGGATGGCGAATGGACGCTTCAGGAGGACATGGCATGCGACGGATTTGTGGGATCCAACGGCGTGACTGCCGATATGCATGAGGGCGGTTATGCTTCGCCCAGAGGTTTATATACGATCGGCGAGGCGTTTTATATCAACGACCTTCCGCAGACCGGTCTGGAAACGTTCAGGGTCACACCCGATACCTACTGGGTGGATGATCCCGATTCAAAGTATTACAATCAGCGCGTCGAGGGGACGGATGATCGGGACTGGTCATCGGCTGAGCATATGATCGAATACTCCCCCGCGTACGACTACGGCTTTGTGATCAATTACAATACCGCGGCGGAATACAACAAGGGATCGGCGATCTTCTTCCATATCAGCAGCGGCCCGACGGCAGGATGTATCGGCACCTCACAGGGAATGGTGCTCAGGTATCTTGCCGCGCTTGACGCATCGCAGAATCCGTATATCCTGATCCTGTGACGATCGTGTTCAGATAAGGTGAAACGGAAATAACGGAAAGCACAAGGACACAGTATTATCATCCGACCGTTCGGAAACCGGCGACTTTTTCCTCATCCTCGGCGGATCCGGAGCAGGCAAAACAACGCCGGTCAACGCGGTTCTCGGCGACGGAAAAGCGGATGCGGAAGTGTTGCCGGTCGGTTTGAATTTGTATGACAGTTTCATCACGCTCGTATTTGCGGTCACCGGCGTCATCGGACTGAAAAACAAGAACAGAGATTCTTAAGGAAAAGCATATGACGGAACAGGATGTAATCATGACAGAGAAAAAAGAATATCGCTATGCTGTATGCGTATCTTCTCATCAGGGAAGCGTACGTACCGATAACGAGGATAATTTTGTCGTCAACAATGTGATCAGAGAGCAGGATCAGCCCGAGGCGAATCTGCGCGGCGACGGTATCCCGCAGCCGTTGATTTGCGCCGTATTTGACGGCATGGGCGGCGAGATGAACGGCGGCATGGCGTCACAGATCTGTGCCGAACAGTCAAAAGCGGTTTACGGCGCGCTGCTCGGCGGCACGGCGGCGATCGACGATACCGTCCGCAGTTTTGTCGTCAACAGCAACAATGCTGTTGTCCGGATGCTCGAGAATTCGCTCGCAAAACGCGGCGGCAGTACATTTGTCATGGTCGTTTTGGCTGACGGGATGGTTTATCCCTATTCGCTGGGCGACAGCAGGCTGTATCACTGCGACGGAGCAAATCTGCGCCAGATCACCAACGATCATACGCTGGCGATGAAAAAATACTACGCGAACATCTACACCCTCGATGAGGCACGCGAGAGCAGCGACAGCCACAAGCTGACGTCTTTTCTCGGAGTCGATTTTGACGAAGAGGGCTTATCTCCCGAGTCGTACCGTCCCTTTGAACTGCTCCCGGGCGAAAAACTGCTGCTGTGCAGCGACGGCTTGTATGATATGTGCAGCGAGGACGAGATCCTTGCGCTTCTCAGAGAACCGTCTGCGACGGTGTCGCTCGATCTGGCGGAAAAGGCGATCGAAAACGGCGGTCATGACAATGTGACCTGCCTGGTGATAGAACGGCAGTCGTAAGGCTGCAGAGCATAGGCGAATAAAACCTCTGCAGAAGATAAGCGGATGCGGATCCGCGTATCCTAATAACAAGCAAAGCCCTGTCACGATGACAGGGCTTTTGATATGTGCCGATTGTTTGTTCATTGAAGAGATTTCAGAACCAGATGCCCGGGCAGAGGACGAACACGTCGAACGCGACGACCGCCAATGCGACGATCCACAGCACGGGCTGTTTTGCAGCGCACGGAGAGAAGTAGTACACGTTATCCTTGCGCGGCTTGACCATGTGGGCGACGAACATATAGCCCCAGAAGAAGCCGATCATGCCGAAGATGTTGATGATCGGATTGATGATCAGGAAATCTGCCATGTTTTCATTTGCGATCGGTCCGCGCAGCTCGACCAGCGTGAACACGACGGCGTTGACCAGATACGGGATGAGGTAGATCGCCATGGCGACGCGATTGCGTTCCTTTTTATCGTTGTTGTCGCTGATGAAGTGATACGCCTGCCGCCAGGCAATGTAGAACACAAAGAGGATGCCTAAGCTGCCGACGACCAGCATCGCGATCCGCAGTACGATATTGCCGTTGAAGTTTTCGAGCACCTTTGCCCAGTCGCCGAGATTATCGGAGCCCGGATGATAGAGGATGCCGTCTCTGAGAAAATAGCCGAAGCCCATAGAGAAGTGCATCATCGTCGTCATCAGGACCAGCGGACGGCTCAGAGGACCGAGCTTTGCTTTTTTCAGCACGATCAGCAGGATGAAGCCGATAATGATGTTCATCAGCGCCGCAGAGCCCGCATACATGATCTTCCAGAAGACGGTGTCGATATTCGCGGTCGGGTTGACCGTATCGGCACAGCCGAAAGCCAGCGTCACCGGCTTTGCGCCGGCGATCATCTGGGTCAGCAGGTGGGTCGCCTCATGAACCGGCGCGGTCAGGTTCATCGCGATGAGTCCCAGCGCGATGCAGTTCAGGATCAGAAAAAGTCTGCTGCCTTTTTTTGTATCATTCATTTCTGTTTACCTCTCAATAATCCGACAGGCTGCCAAGCCCTGTCCGTTGAACGGATGGCGGATAGGACTTGGCAGCCTGCTGCGTGTTTTTTTATTTATCTTTTTTATCCGCGTTGCCTGCTATTACATTACAAATGCACATCAGCATTACGCCGACAAAGGAAGCGATCCAGCTGATTGACCATGCGTTGCCGATAAAGCCCCACAGCACTTGTACAAGAATACCGACGAACAGGCAAATCCTGCCGATCATTTTGAAGTTCTTCATGCCTTTTCTCCTTAATTATTTATCGTTTTTCTTATCGTTCTCTATTCCTTTGTTGATAATGGAAAGAATTGCCATCAGGATACCGCCGACGCATACTGCAATCCAGCTGATATTCCACGCGTTGCCGAGAACACCCCACAGTACCATCACCAGTACGCCGACAAACGGAATGATGTTGATGATCGTTTTCAGGTTCATAATGCTCCTCCTTTCGACAGATTTATCTACCACTGTTATTATAGCTGAGTTTGAATTCAGCTTCAATAGAATCGGCACAAGCGGTAGTAATTCGGGAACAAACGGTCGTACGCCGTCCGCACGGGTGATGATCCCGATGTCGTCAGCTATTAGGCTCTCCGATATGGAGATCGTTTTGGAGTCCTACCAAAAAGCGCTGGATCATCGTCGCGTCGAGGATCGTCAATCCGTTGCGGTCGACGTCTGCTGCGTTTTCGTTAAATGAACTGACAGGGAGACCGGCAAGGATTCGCTGGATCATGGTAGCGTCAATGATCGATACGACGCCGTCGTCGTCGGAGTCGCCGATAAGATAGAGCTTGGGGATCGATTCGGTCTTTTGATCGGTATAGGTCTTGCCGCCAAAGACCACGGTCGCGGTATAGGTGCGTACGCCGTCTTCGGTCAGTGAAGGCTCCGTAGTCACCGCAGATGTGACAGCCGCATTGACGGTCTGTGTATCGTCGTTTTTATCACAGGTGAAGGCGGCTTTTGCCGCTGTATAGCCGGTCCATGTCCACTTGGGTTCGCCGTAGAGGTGACCGTCCGCGGGGATCACTTCGGTTTTTTGATCGGTATAGGTTTTGCCCTCAAAGGTCACGGTCGCGGTATAGGTGCGCACGCCGTCGGCGGTACAGGTTGCCGCCGTGGTGACCTTGGAGGTGACGGTCGCATCGACGGTCTGTGTATCGTCGTTTTTCTCACAGGTGAAGGCGGCTTTTGCTGCGGTATAGCCCGTCCAAGTCCACTTGGGATTGCCGTAATGATGTCCGCCCGCGGGGATCACGTCGGTCTTTTGATCGGTATAGGTCTTGCCCTCAAAGGTCACAGTCGCGGTATAGGTGCGCACGCCGTCGGCGGTGCAGGATGCTTCCTTCGTGACCGCATCGGTGATCGCGGCGTGAATCACCTGTGTATCGTCTCCGTTTTGACAGGTGAAGGATGCCGACGCACTGTCAAAGCCGTTCCAGCTCCATACGGGAGCGCCGTAATCGTGACCGCTTTTCGGGATCGGCTGATCCTTCGTATCGGTGTAGACGATATCGCCGATAAAAGGCGCGGTCGCGGTATAGGTGCGGACTCCGTCCTCGGTACAGGTGGATTGTTTGGTGACTTGGTTGGTGATGACCGCCTCGATGGTTTGGGCTTCGACGTCACAGTCGGTGCAGGAGAAGGTCAGGGACGCGGAGGTCAGACCGTTCCATGTCCATGTATGGGTCGTGTGGGCGTCTATGCCGATAAAGGGACGGTTGTAGTATTGCTTCAGGGCGGTCCTCAGATTCTGAGCGCCGTGCTTGCCGTAGAAGGTGACGTTTTCGGTAGAGTAGTTGAAGGCATACTGCTCAACCGCGACGTCGTCCGCCTTGAAGATGACGGTCTCGAGGTTGGGACAGGACGCGATCATATCGTTGCCGACGCTCGTGATTCCCGCGCCCAGCTCAACGGTCTTCAGCGCGCCGCACTGACGCAGCGCGGAATAGCCGAGTTCGGTGACAGAATCGGGGATACGGATGCTTTCGAGCGCGGAACAGCTCCAGAATGCACCGTATCCGATCGACTCCAAGTCATCACTGAGGGTGACGCTTTCGAGCGCCGAGCATTTATAGAACGCGTATTTGCCGATGTCGGTGACCGTATCGGGGATGACGATCGCCTCGAGGCTGTTGTTACTCTGGAAGAGATTTGCGGGGATGGCTTCGACGCCTTTCTCAAAGACGACGGTCTTCAGACCGCCTGAGGAGTTGAACGGGCCGTAATCACCGGCGCTCGTCAGTGACTTCGGGATATTGATCGAGGTCAGTGCGCCGCAGTATTGGAACGCATAGCTTCCGAGCGATTCGAGCCTCGCAGGCAGGGTGATATCGCTGAGCGAGGAGCATTTATAGAAAACGCTGTCGCCGATGCTTGTGACATTCTCTCCGGCAAAGGTGACCTTTTCCAGATTGCCGCATTCATAGAAGGCGTATCTGTCAATCGCGGTCACGGTCGCGGGGATCGTGATCCCGGTCAGTCCTGTTTTGTAGAAAAGGTATTGCGGGATCTTTGCGATCCCGTTTTCAAAGGTCACGGTCGAAAGTGAGGAACAGCCGTCGAACGGTTGGTAGGTGTAGCCGCCCTCTTCGCCGAGCGACTTCGGGATAAAGACCTTCGTCAGACCGGTGCAGCCGCCGAACGACCTGGAATCCATTTTTGTCAGGGTAGAGGGGAGCTGTGCTTCTGTCAGCGCAGTACAGCCGTTGAAGGCGTAGCTGTTGATCTCGGTCAGACCGTCGCGGAAGGTCACGCTTTCGAGCAAGGTGCACCCTTCGAAAGCATTCGGACCGATTTTTGAGACGTTTGCAGGGAGATCAAGCGTTTGTAAGGCAAAGCAGTTTTTGAAGGTGTTATCCTTGATCTCGGTGAAGTTTTCATTTTTTGGCAGGGTCAATGTTGCAAGCGAATCGCAGCTGTAAAAAGCATAGTTGCCGATGCTCTCGACGCTGTCGGGGATGACGATCCCGGTCAGCTCGTCGCAGTTATAAAAGGCGTGACTGCCGATCGAGGTCACGGTCGCGGGAATGGTGACGGTCTTCAGTCCCGGCCAGCCCGCAAAGATGTTGGCGGGGATCGCGGTAGTCCCATCCTCAAAGGTCGCCGCGGTCAGGCTCGCGCATCGATAGAATGGACTGTCCCCTGTGCTTGTCAGCGACTTCGGGATCTCGATCGAGGTCAGTCCGCTTTCGCTGAACGCGTGGTAGCCCAGACTCTCCAGCGACGCGGGCAGATCGACGGTCGTCAGACTCGTACATTTGGTGAACGCAAATTCGCCGATCGAGGTCATCGAATCGGGCAGATCGACGTCGCTGAGCGCCGTGCAGCCATAGAAAGTCCAGTCGCTGAGCGCGGTGACCGACGCGGGGATCGCGATCTCCTCTAATGCGGTACAGCCTTGGAAGGCATAGCCGCCGATGGTCTCCACGGAATTCGGGATCGTGACCTCCGTCAGCGCGGTACAGCCGTCAAACGCGTATCTGCCGACAGAGGTAACGGTATTCGGGATGACGATCTTTTGCAGACCCGTCACGCCCTGCAGGAAATAGTCGGGGATCTTGGTCGTGCCCTGTTCAAAGGTCACGGTCGAAAGGGATGAGCAGTGATTGAACGCATGGTTGCCGATACTGCCGTTATCGGTAAAGCTCTTGGGAATGATGAGTGTCGTCAGCCCGCTGCAGCCCGAGAAAGCGTAGCTTTCGATCTTGGTCAGCGAGGACGGCAGGGCGATGCTTTCAAGACCCGTACAGCTTGAGAATGCGCTGCTCCTGATCGTCTCGACCTTGCCCAGATCGACGGTCGTCAGCGAGCCGCAGTATGCAAAGGTGTAGCCTTCGATGGTCGTGACCTTGTCGGGGATCACGATGCTTTCGAGTTCGCCGCAGCCGTAGAACGCACCGTAGTCGATCGTCCCGAGGGTCGAGGGGAGCGTGACGCTCTTGAGTGCCGAAGGTCCGTTGCCGTCGCCGAAGAACGCGTAGCCGCCGATCGCGGTGATTCCCTCGGGGATCGCGAGATTCTCGATTCCCGTACAGCGCGCGAAGAGATAGGCGGGGATCGTCGTCAGTCCCGTGCCGAAGGTGACGTTTTTCAGCGCCGAGCAGTCGTAGAAGGGTCCGTATGAACCGACGCCCACATTGGTCAGCGAGGCGGGGATGTTGATCGATTCGAGCGCGGTACATTTACCGAATGTCGAGCTGCCGATACTCTCGATTGAATCGGGCAGGGTGATATCGTTCAGGCTTGTACAGCCGTAGAATGCCGAGTCGCCGATGCTCGTGAGATTGCTGCCGGCAAAGGTGACGGTCGCAAGGTTGGTACAGTTATAAAAGGCGTTGCCGCCGATCGAGGTCACGGTCGCGGGGATGGTGATCGAGGTCAGTCCCGTACAGCTGTCGAACAGCCTGTTCGGGATCGTCGTGATTCCGTCCTCAAAGGTGATGTTGTTCAGACTCGAACAGCCGGTGAACGGACTGTATACGGTGGTCAGACCCGTCGGGATCGTGATCGAAGCAAGCAAGGTACAGTTCCTGAACGCGCTGCTGCCGATCGTCGTCACGCCGGACAGATCGATCGTCGCAAGCGAGGTACAGTCGGAGAATACATAATCCCTGATGGTCGTGCAGTCGGGCGGCAGGTTGACGGTCGCAAGCGCCGTACAGCCGGAAAAGGTGTTGCCCTTGATCTCGGTCACATTGGCGGGGATATCGATGGATGCGAGCGCCGTACAGCCCGAAAAAGCGTAGCCGTCGATCTCGTCGATCGAATTCGGAAGATCGATGGTTTGCAGCGAGGTGCAGTTCAAAAACGCCTCGTAGCCGACGGATGTTACGGTATTGGGGATGACAACATTCTCAAGCCCCGAGCAGTATGCGAACAGATAGGTAGGGATCGCCGTGACGCCGCTTTCGATCGTGACGGTCTTTAGACTCGAGCAGTAGGTGAACGGACCCCATGTGGAACCGGCGTCGACGGATTTAAAGGTTGAGGGCAGGGTGATCTTTTCCAGCGACGTACACTCTCTGAAAGCAGAATAACCTAAGTGTTCGAGAGAGTTCGACATCGTCACGGTTTCGAGGCTTGCACACTTGCAGAACGCGTAGTTGCCCACAGAAGTCACCGTGTCCGGGATCACGACGGTCTTCAGCGCTCTGCCCGATCGGCTGTAAAACGCGTCCTCGCCGATCGCCGTGACGTCATACCCGTCGATCTGCGACGGGATCGAGACCTCTGCGTCGTCTTTCAGATACTTGACGATCCTGACCGTTGTCGGCCCGAAAGGATCATCGGGGTTTTCGGGTTCAGGGGGCACAACGATCACATACTGATAGGTTCCGTTGTCCAGGATCTCCTCTGCCGACGCGGTGATCGGGAAGATCGTTATGACGCTCACGATCATCACGATCGACAAAATGAGAGATAGGGTTTTCTTCATCATTTGGATTTCCTCCTTTTTGGTCGGAAAAGATCGATGCTTTTGATCGATTCTTCCTATTACCCATAAGGTCAATTTCACGTTTTCATTATAATTTGTTACACAACCGATGACAATAAAAACGGCACAAGCGGTATCAAATAAGGTATGAACGGCGCACTTCCCGACAGCATGACAGAAAGCGGGTCGTTTTGACCGTTTATTCCGCTACGGCTACCATTCGTTCCGAAGACATTGATTTCGTTTCCGTAATCCCCTATAATAACAACAG
This sequence comes from uncultured Ruminococcus sp., assembly GCA_902796225.1. Taxonomy (GTDB): domain Bacteria; phylum Bacillota; class Clostridia; order Oscillospirales; family Acutalibacteraceae; genus Ruminococcoides. Next base: position 3,738 of record CADBOO010000068.1, on the reverse strand, counting down.
TCTTTCATAATGATCTTTTAAAAGGAGTGGGCTTCCGATATGACAACCAAGACATCACAGCTTGATATGGTCATATGCGGGAGCTGCTCTTTTTTTGTCTGCAGCTGCTGCAAGACAAAATACGGCTGGGAGCATCAGCCGTGGTGTGACAATCCCGAGCTGACCGAACCCGGCTGCACGGATTGCGCATACTATGATCAAAGACGACGACGGTGCAAACACCCGGCAAAAAAACAGAAACGGAGGGATGCGGGATGAAAAAGATCAATATCCGCTTTGAACAGGATAAAACGCTTGACAGAATCGACGTCGTTATCCGCGCAGGACAGAAAGACCGCGACGTCGAGAAGCTGATATCACAGCTGTCACAGAATCAGCCGCAGAAGCTGACGGTTCTCGACCGCGACGAATGTCCTTGTATCATCGAGGAAAACGACGTGATCACCGTCACCTCCGACGGTAAGCAGGTGCGGGTAATAACGACCAAAGGCGTTTATACCGCAAAGCAGTCGCTGCAGAACGTCGAAGGATTATTGAACAGCAGGATGTTTTTGAGGATCTCCCGCTTTGAGCTTGTCAATCTCATGAAGATCCGCAAATACGATTTTACTATCGGCGGCACGCTCCGCGTCGAATTTGAAGGCGGCATGGAAACCTGGGCGTCACGCCGGTATATTCCCCTGATCAGGCAAAAATTATCAAGAGAGGAGGGGTATCTGTGTTAAAAACAATCCTGAAACGAGCCGGGATCGGCTTTTTGATCGGCATGCTCGTCGGTAATCTGATCGCGATCCTGACCGGTACCTCTTCCACCAACGGCGTTACATTTGCGTCGGCGCAACTGCTCCGTATGGCGTCGGGCAACGCGATCGTCGCGATGCTGCTGCAAAGCATTTTCTCTGGCATTTACGGCGCGGTATGCTTTGCCGGAATGACGTTCTATGACGCCGAGCGTATCCCGCTGGCGCTGGCGACCGTTCTGCACTGCTTATCGATCGTTCTGCTCTTTATCCCGATTTCGCTCTTCCTCGGATGGGTGAGCGGTATCGCCGATCTACTGATTATCATGGCGATCCAGTTCGTTGTCTTCTTTATCATCTGGCTGATCATGTGGTCGATCTTCAGAAAACAGGTAAGAGAACTCAATGAACTGCAAAACCAGCTGCAGAATCAATCCCACTTAACAGAAAAGAAAGAAGGAGACAACAATGAAAACCAATAAACTGTTCAAAACCATCCTGATCCTTGCACTCGCCATGCTGATGGCGCTGTCAGTCGCGGCGTGCGGTGAAGAAAAATCCTCCGGCTCGGATACAAAGGACAAGGCAAGTCAGTCTGATTCTGATGATAAAGGATCCGACACGGCCGAGTCCTCTCAGGAGGAAGAAAACGACGTCGCGGGTGAAAAGCAGACATGGGGAAACATCACCGTTCTGGTCCCCGAGGATATGACCCTGACCGGCGGCAACGCGCTGGATGAGAACAATCCCGACGTTCTCAATATTGCAAAAAAAGACAACGCGCTCAATTACTTTTTGATCACGATCGTCGATACCGAGGAAGACGCGTCCAGCGGACTCGAGACCACCCGCAGCATCAACGAGGGCTGCAAGGATGTTTCGTTTGACGCCGGCTCAAAGTGGACAGGCGTGACCTATGAATACTCCGGCACACCCGTATACCAGATCTACGGCGCTGTCGGCAGCCGCTTTGCCGTTGTACAGAGCTACGGCTTCGACCCCGAGTCCGATATTTCCAAGGCGGTCCTCAGCTCGATCGAAGTAAAGGCGTGATCCGATAACCCCCATTATTCCCTCACCGAAAGGAGAACCACTATGAAACAAAAACGCATCCTCACCCTGACCCTCGCGATCATCCTCTGTCTGGCGATCACCGCCGTATTTGCGGGCTGCTCGGACAACAGTGCAAAGGAATCCGGCGGTGATTCCTCCGGCAGCGAGGCGTTGCTGACCGTTAACGGCGCCGAAATCAAGTCCGTCGAGCTGAGAATGGTCGGCGAGACCCCGAACCTGAGCGTTGTATTCGCCAACAACACCGACAAGGACGTCACCCTTCAGGCAGGCGAGTTTTCCGTCAAAACCGCCGACGGCAAATCGTATTCGCTCTTTGAGTCTGACACCGTGCTTGAGGCGGGCAACCCCTATATCCAGCATGCCTATACTGCCTTCAAGGACGATTTGAACGTCAAGGAAGGCGACACGGTCGAGATTTACTACGGCGACACCCTCCTCGATAAGGGCGCCGTGACGACCTTCGGCTGATCCTGCATAAGGAATAGCCTCGTAGGGGCGGGTCTTGTGTCAAGAGTAACATGGTATCTTGACCCGCCCGATTGAAAATCAAATGATTTTCAATACTTATCAAGTGCCGGATTTCTATAATTGTTTTTGGGAGAAAATCACTCTTTATGCGTTCGTCGCCTGCGGCGAACGGGAGGGTCAAGACCCTCCCCTGCTAAATAATCCGCAAACCATTAACATACACGCAAAAACGAAAGGAGAAAACAGAATGAAGAGAAAACTGTTAGCACTCATCCTTGCGCTGACGATGCTGATCGGCATGATCCCAATGGGCGTGCTGTCGGCAGCGGCGGAAACGATCGAAAGTCTGCCAAAATCCATGCACAAGATCCACGAGGCTGTCTATTACGACAAGAACCCCGATCCGAGCGCAGAGGGCGAGATGGCGAATTATCCCGCCGTATGGATGTCCTACGACGATCCGGAAAATCATACCAATACCGAGGTCTTTGTCCTCAAAGAGGTCGCCACACAGGAAGAAGCCAAGAATAGCAAATTAGGTATGGACGGCTTCAAGATCGACGGAAAATGGTACAAGGTCGTCGGTCTGTGGACGGTCTATCCCGAACACGATATCATCGATAAGGGCAACGGCAGAAAAGCGGTATTCACACCCCTGTATTATACCGACGGTGAGAAGCCGAATCCCGGCGATAAGGTCAACGTTGCGCTCTTCGACTATGAAACCGGCAAAGGCGGCGGTATCTCCAATCTGGTAGAGGTTGTGATCCCCGAGAAGGGCAAAACAACGGAGGTCGTGGTCGAAGACGAAAAAACCATAGCGCCTCCCGAAGAGGTCGTGCTGCCCTATACCGGTCAGCCGCAAAACTGCCCCTATACGGCTACGGCGGGCTATACGGTTTCGATGAACGATCCCGAGACCGACGCTGGTATCTACACCGCTGTTTTAACGCTGTTCGGCGACTATAAGTGGACGGACGGCACCACCGAGGCAAAGCCCGCGGTATGGGCAATCGACAAAGCGGCGATCACCTCGGTCAAGCTCACGAGCTCCGTGCTCCTTTACAACGGCAAGGAGCAGTATCCCACCATCGCGAGCGTCAATGCAGGTGATCTCATCGTGTTCCCTGATAGCTACACTGTGTCCTATTCCGAAGCGCCCAAGCTCAGCGGCTTCTACACCCTGACGGTCAAGGGCAAGGGCAACTTTACCGGCTCCGCGAGCGCCGAGTTCCATATCGATACAGTCGGGATGGATACCTGCACCCACGACTTCCCCAAAGAATATAAGGACAACAAGGACGACAATACGCATAAGGTCTTCTGCACCAAATGCGGCGGCTGCCTCGCCAATGCCGAGAAGCACGACCTCAAAAACGAGCCGGTCAATGATCCCGAGACCGGAAAGCCCGCCGGAAAGTATCGCACCGTCTGCACCAAGTGCGGTTATGCGGTC
>CADBOO010000067.1 GCA_902796225.1 uncultured Ruminococcus sp. | reverse complement strand
GCCCTTCGCCTTACCGAGGTCTGTCAGCTCCTTGACGAGATTTTTCTTGTCTGATACAGGTGCGGCCATAATCAAACTTCCTTTCCTTCTATATTCTCTGTTAGGTTATGTGTTCATGCGGGTCGCCGACCCTAATACTTGACGCGTCGCAGTGACGCTGCTATTTCTTCTGCTCGGCGAGCTTTCTGAGATAGGCGTCCAGATCGCCGGCAGACGCGTTTGCAATATCGCTTGCGGTCAGCTTGGAGCTTTCCGCAATGATGGTGTTGATATATTCATCCAGCGCCTGAGGGGTGGATCGGATCCCGCTGTAGGAATTGACGATGCGGTAGATCTTTGACACCTCGTCGGCGGTGAAATCGGCGGATACCGAGGTCATCGGATCCTGACCGTTTTTGATTCTGTTAAAGAAATATAAATAGAGCTTGCGGTTAAACTCGGTGACAAAATTCTCGGGTTTGAGCCGCTTGTCGATAGATGGCAGCTTGTCCGGATTGCCGACCAAAAACGCGATCAGGTTTTCCTCTGCGGTCGCGGCACGCAGGTTTTCGGCGTGCTGGGGATTGACGCGGTCGTCGCGTGCGGAGAGATTGCGCTGTATTCTTTTGAAATCCTCTTTGCGGCGGGCGGATGATCTGCGCCGTGTCAGGCGGTTGATCTGCTCCATGATCGAGGGTTTTGCAACGTCGGTCTCGTCGGCGAGCTTTGAGGCGTAGATATCGCGCTCCATGGGATTGTCAAGCTCGCTGAGCAGCTTGACGCCCTCGTTGAGATACCCGAGCTTGCCTTGCGGCGTCGTCATATCATAGCCGCTTTTGAGTTGATACATCCGGTATTCGACGTCGTTGCCGCTGCTTTCGAGAAGATTCTTGAACGCGGCGTGACCCTTGTCGCCGTGGCGGCGGATGAACTCGTCGGGATCCTTGCCGTCGGGGATGCGCAGCACCCTGACGACCAGTCCTGCGCTGCGCAGGATGCCGATCGCGCGGGACGTCGCCTTCTGACCCGCTTCATCCGCATCGTAGCAGATGATGACCTCGTCGCAGTAGCGCTTGAGCAGCGTTGCCTGATCCATGGTCAGGGCGGTGCCGAGGGTCGCGATCGCCTCGGTAAAGCCCGCCTGATTCAGCGAGATAACGTCCATGTAGCCCTCGCACAGGATAAAGGCGCGCGACTTGCTGTTCTTCGCATTGTTCAGCGAAAACAGGTTGTAGCTTTTATTAAAAACGATGGTGTCGGAGGTGTTGAGATATTTGGGCTTCTGGTCGGTCATGATACGGCCGCCGAACGCGATCACGTTGCCGCGCACGTCGATGATCGGGAACATCACGCGGTTATAAAAGCGGTCGACCACTCCCCTGCCCGATCTGGATTTGAACACCAGATTCGCAGCGATCAGCTCGGCTTCGGTAAACCCCTTGCCCAGCAGATAATCGCCCAGCGAAAAGCGGGATTCGGGCGCAAAACCCAGTCCGAAATGGCGGATCGTCGTATCGGCAAGTCCTCTTGAGCGCAGATACGCCAGCCCCTCCATGCCCTCGCGTTCGCCGAGCTTTTTGTAGTAAAAGCGCGCCGCCTCGCGGTTGGCTTCATAGATCCGCGTCCTCAGGCGCGACATCGAATCGTCGTAGTCGTCCTCGGGCATCGACATCCCCGCCCGCTGGGCAAGGAACTTGACCGCCTCGAGGTAGTCGAGATTCTCGATCTTCATCACGAAGGTGATGACGTCGCCGCCGACGCCGCATCCGAAGCAGTAGAACGAACCGTTCTCGGTATAGATATTGAAAGACGGAGTCTTTTCGCCGTGGAACGGACAGAGTCCGACAAGATTGCGGCCGCGGCGCTTTAACTGCATATAAGACGCCGCCAGCTCGCCGAGGTCGTTGCGATATTTGACCTCGCTGATAAAATCATCCGATAATCGCATAGTATTGCCTCGTCAGGAGTCCGGATTCAGAAATCGAGAACAAGGATCGGGCGGGGCGCAGTTCTCCCTTTACTCTTCATTCTTCACTCTTAACTCTTCATTATTATGTCTTCCATGTATTATTTACGCAAAAAACGGAATATATCCTTTTTCTTGCCAAAATTTTTTCAAAATGATGGGTATCGCGGGTTTATTGCGCGAAATAGCGCTCGTCGGCGACCTGCGCCTGCACTTTTCCCGAGCTTTCTTCGCTCAGCGCCTTATTGAAGGCGGCTAGATTATCCTTCGGCAGGTGGAAGGTGACGGTCACGTCGTCGGCAAATACCGAATCGTCCTCCGTGCCGCCGCAGCGCGCGATCAGAGACGGGAGCTTTCCGTACAGCGTATAGGAGCAGCGTACCGTGCAGACAGAGCATAGCGTCATCACGCACTCTCCTGCGGCGTCGATCCCCGCCTTTGCCGATGCGGAATACGCGCGCACCAATCCTCCCGCGCCCAGCAGCGTGCCGCCGAAATAGCGGGTCACCACGACGACGCAGTCGGTGATATCGCGCTTGCGGATCGCGTCGAGAACGGGAATGCCCGCCGTACCCTGCGGCTCGTTGTCATCGCTGTAGCGCGATACGCCTTCCTCGCGGATAACATAGGCATAGACGTTATGGGTCGCGTCCCAGTGTTTTGATTTGATCTCGTTGATAAAAGCGACCGCTTCGTCCTGTGTTCTGACAGGCTTGACATAGCCGATAAAGCGCGAACGCTTTTCGACAAGCTCTGCCGAAGCGGGCTTTTGGATGGTTTTATAGGTCATGATTCTGTGAGGGTTAAAAACGAAGTGTGAAAAGTGTCGGTTACATGTTTTGCCCGGGCAATCATACAATTCCTCAGCCGGTTTTGCCGGCAGATCCATTTACCAAAAGAATGCTATCGGCGGACAGAGGGTGGATTATCAAGGAACAGCTGCCTGTAAATCGCCTGTAGTGAAAATTAAGGCGGTACTGCTGTACCGCCTTATGCTCGGAAACATATTACTCCATGTTGAAGCGCTTCTTGAAACGATCTACACGACCGCCGGTATCGACGAGCTTCTGCTTGCCGGTAAAGAAAGGATGGCACTTGGAGCAAATTTCAACACGGATATCCTTCTTGGTGGAGCCGGTCTCGATGACATTACCGCAAGCGCAGGTAATGGTAGTCTGGCCATAGTTAGGATGGATCTTTTCCTGCATTTGATTCACCTCTTTCACATATATGCATACGTTATCAGACACGTTAACGGATTAATTATACATCAACGTTTTTGAAAATGCAAGCCTTTTTTTGTGTTTTTTCAAAGAATCCTGTTATTGGAACGCCATATATGCCGCATAAGCGTCAAAGCTCATGTTATAGGCACGGATATTGTAGGCGTTCTCGACGCCGACATAACGAAAAAGATTAGGCGTATAAGCAAGCCCTCCGACGTTCTCCGTCTCGGGATAGCGCAGGATAAAGCCGTAGTTCACCGCGTTGCGGCACAGCCACTTGAAGGTCTCGCCGTCTGCAAACGAACCTTTTTCTTTATCGTCAAAGCGAATGAGCAGCCCGGTCTGCTGTTCCGATTCCCCCTCGCGGGGCGTGGTGCGCTTGACCTGCGCCTCCGCCTTGACCAGGGTCATTTTGGATTTTTTGAGATACGCATCAACAGCGCTGTCATAACGCTCTTTTTGTTCTTCATAAGAAATATATCCCTCGGTCACGGTCAGGGGATGCCCCGCCGCCTCTGCATCCGACAGCAGTTTTTCGAGATCGTCGGTCATCTGCGGCGATACCTTGACGCCGCAAAAATCCGTCAGCACGGGAACATAGGACGCGTCCAGCGGGTATGCCGGGTTGACCACGGTCAGCAGCATCGGATCGGCGGGAGCCTGTTCGGTCGGATCGGACGACGAGAGGATCGTCTTTTCCTCGGCTGCGCTTTTTTCGTAGCTTTTGTAGCCGAAGAAGATTCCGACAGCCAGAACTGCAAGCATGACGACAGGAAGGATAAAGAGCAGAGCGCGCTGGGTCTCTGTTCTCTTTTCCTCTTTCAGCTTCTGCTCCTCAAAGGAGCCGTAATTCAGCTTGTATGGTTTGAGCTTTTTTCTGTGTCGTTTCAATGGTTGTCCTGCCAATTCAAATATCGCTGTCATACCGCGAAGGTTTTTTCCGACGCGGGAATCCTCTTCCTCCCGCAGCCGGTCGTAATGACACGGGGATTGCTGCGGACTGAACACGCGTCCGGCCCGCAGCATGACAATGATCGGTGATTATTTAATTGCTTTGGTTTCGATCTCTTCCTGTGCGAGTCTGATGAAGTCTTCGAGCGCCATCGAGCCCATATCGCCGTCCTTGCGGTGGCGGATCGATACGGTGTTGTTTTCGATATCCTTGTCGCCGATGACGATCATATACGGGATCTTCTGGAGCTGTGCCTCACGGATCTTGTAGCCGATCTTCTCGGATCTGTCGTCGACTTCGACGCGCATTCCGAGGTCGTCGAGCGCTTTTTTGATCTCATAGATGCGATCGAGGTGACGGTCGGCGATCGGCAGCAGCTTGACCTGTACGGGAGCAAGCCACAGCGGGAACGCGCCTGCGTACTTTTCGATCAAGAGCGCTAAGGTACGCTCGTAGCAGCCGATCGAGGTGCGGTGGATGATATAGGGATTCTTCTTGACGCCGTCGCGGTCGACATATTCCATGCCGAAGTTCTTGGCAAGCATCTGGTCGATCTGGATGGTAATGAGGGTATCCTCTTTGCCGAAGACGTTCTTGATCTGGATATCGAGCTTCGGACCGTAGAACGCAGCCTCGCCGATACCGATCTTGTATTCGATGCCGAGGTCGTCGAGGATCTTCTTCATCATGCCCTGCGCCTCGTCCCACTGTTCGGGAGTACCGATGTATTTTTCGCGGTCGTCGGGATCCCACTGGGAGAAACGATAGCTGACGTCCTCGTACAAGCCGAGTGTTTTCAGCATATAGATCGCGAGGTTCAGGCAGTGCTCGAATTCGCCCTCGAGCTGTTCGGGAGTACACATAAGGTGACCTTCGCTGATCGTGAACTGACGTACACGGATCAGACCGTGCATCTCGCCGGAAGCCTCGTTGCGGAACAGGGTCGAGGTCTCGTTCAGGCGCATGGGCAGGTCGCGGTAGCTTCTGCCGCGGTTGAGGAAGGTCTGGTACTGGAAGGGACAGGTCATCGGACGCAGCGCATAAACCTCGTCGTCGCTGTCGGGATCGCCGAATACGAACATACCGTCGCGGTAATGATCCCAGTGACCGCTGATTTTATACAGATCGGACTTCGCCATAAAGGGAGTCTTGGTGAGCTGCCAGCCGTGCTTTTGCTCAACGTCCTCAACGAAGCGCTGCAGCAGCTGGATGATACGCGCGCCCTTGGGCAGCATGATCGGCAGTCCCTGACCGATGTAATCGACGGTGGTGAAAAGCTCCAGCTCTCTGCCGAGCTTATTATGATCGCGCTTTAACGCCTCTTCCCTTTTGGTGATAAATTCCTCAAGCATGGACGCTTTCGGGAACGAAATACCGTAGACACGGCAAAGCTGGTGGTTCTTGGAGTCGCCGCGCCAGTAAGCGCCGGTGCAGTTGGTCAGCTTGAACGCCTTGACGGGCGCAACGGACATCAGGTGAGGTCCCGCGCACAGGTCGACGAATTCCGCCTGCTTATAGAAGCTGATCGGCTCGCCCTTATCTGCGTGCTCGGACGCAAGCTCGACTTTGTACGGCTCGCCGAGTTCTTCGAGATATGCCAGCGCGTCGGCGGGAGCCTTCTCGAAGCGGCTGATCTCGACACCGGATTTGACAATCTTCTTCATCTCGGCTTCGATCGCGGCGATGTCGTCGCTGTCAAAGGGCTTTGCGACGTCAAAGTCATAGTAGAAGCCCTCGTCGATCGAAGGGCCGATGGCGAGCTTTGCCTCGGGATACAGGCGCTTGACCGCCTGGGCGAGGATGTGAGAGGTGGTGTGCCAGAATGCCTTTTTACCTTCCAAGTCGTCAAAGGTCAGCAGCTCGACCTTGCAGTCTGCTGTCAGCTCGGTACGCAGGTCGCAGACCTTGCCGTCCACCATTGCGGCACAGACGTTTTTGTACAGTCCCATGGATATGGACTTTGCGATTTCGGCGGGTGTGATCTTATCATCAAATTCTTTGATGACGCCGCCTTTGAGTTCGATGTTCAACATAATAATCTCTCCTCTTTTATCTGAAATACTGTTGATATGAAGAAAGCCCTGATAATTCCAATAAAGAATTATCAGGGCGTAGTTACGCGGTTCCACCTGAGTTCGGTCATCAGAGGATGACCCTCATTTTGCCTTAACGCGGCAGACGTCGCTCCATTTCCTGGGCGATCTCAGGGGTGGTAATCCATTATCTATGCACCGCCTTGCACCGACCGGCGGCTCTCTTGAGCGTTCAAAAACGGATCATGTCCCCGTCAACGATAGGGTATTCACGTTGCTAATACTATAACACTTCAGGACATTTGTGTCAATTACAAATCGATGACAAATGTTTATTTATCGCCGGAGATCTCGAGGATCAGCTTATCGATCTCGTCAAGCTGATCGGCATAGGATTTCTCCTGACCTTTTTTGTCATATTCAGACGCTATTTCGTCGGTGATATAATCGTCGACGTCATGCTCTGCCGCCTTGTAGTAGGACGACTCGCGCTTTGACTCGTTGTGGGCTTCCTGATAGAGAAAATCGGTGGTATCTGCGGTGGAGATATAGGAAGACGCGGGCGTATCGGAACGCTCTTCGTCATCCAGTCCGGTCACGACCAGATCCTCTCTGTCGGTGATATCGTCCTCGTGAAGATCTTTATAATCGACGTCATCCTCGTCCTCGATGACAACATGATCCTTATCCTTGACAAATATCGTCAGCTCGATCATGAACGCGAGGATATACAGACCCATCAGGGCGATCTCGACATTGTGCGCGTTCGCCATGAGGTTTTCGGTATCAAAGCTTTCATACAGATTGCCAGTAGCATAAGCGATCATCATCGCGGAAGCGGGAAATCCGTAGATAAAGCAGGATTTGACTGCGTTCTTTGCTTCTGTCAGAGAAAGCGCGACAGCATAGTTGAAGAAGAACATGGTCGCGAAAATATAACAGAACAAACGGGTGACGTCCGCCTGATACAGAGATTCTCTGGTGAATTCCACAAAGCAGCGGATCAGACGGATCGCGCACAATAATGCCGGCGCGACATACAGCAGCCCGAAGGTCTTCTTTCCCTTGTTCACAAACGAATGGTTCAGCCCCATCACGACAAATACGACTGCCGCAAAGAGCAGCATCGCCGCCTCGATCACGGCGAGAACGTCGATCGTATCGGCGCCGATCAGCGCGTAAACGGAATCGGCTCCGTCCGCCGCCATCAGCAGCGCTGTCAGGATGCCGATGATACCGGCGGGGAAATTCCGGTGAGGCAGATAATACTTGGATATTTTGCGATCGCACAGGCAGAGGATCAGCGCAAATACAAAGATCAGCGCCACACACCCGATCACCGCATAGTCAAGCTTCAGATCCGATAATCCCAAGATACTTTCATCCGGAAAGATCGTCTGTGCCAGTTTCAGAAAAACCGCCGCCAGCGTCAGGGGGATGAACAATATCCATGATAATTTGGAAATCATATTATTGTAACTCCTTATAATGGGCATAGTTATGCTTTTAACCACCCTATATTATAGCGGGATTGAGCGCCGCTGTCAAGTTTTTGACTTTTTCCGGCAATCTGCAGAAAAGGCCGCCTCAAAAAAAGGCAGCCTTCATATGATCATTCTGATTTTTTCTTGTGCTTTTTCTTCTTGTTATACGAGGACGAAACGCTGACAAATATGACGAACAGCACGACAACGATTCCGACGGACAGCAGGAACCAGGGTGAGGTCAGCACCTTGTCGACGCCGTGAGTAAAAAACAGGATCGGACTTGCGCTGACGTCATCATTTGCGATCAGGTTGATGGTCGCGATCTTCTCGCCCTGATAGTTAACGGTCGCCGTCGTGATGACGTCGCCCTTGCTGACGGGCGCGTTGATGGGATCGGTATTGTCCGGAACGATGGTGATATCGCTCTCCTTATAATCGGACGGCAATACGATATTGAGATCGGACTGCGGCACCAGCAGGATGCTTTCGGTATCCCACGCATTCTTGACCGGCTGCTCACAGACCGGCGTGTCTTTTGACGCAGGCGATACGAACCTCAGATTCAGGAACGCCCATCTGAACAGCTCGGCGGCATCCAGCATACAGTATTCGTCATAATTCTCGAGATCATACGTCGCGTGCAGGCATACGCACAGATAGGCATAGCCGTCGCACAGGGCGGTTGCCGCAAGACACATGCCCGCCTTATCGGTCTCGCCGTTCTGCACTCCGGTCGCGTAGGTGTAGTAGTATTCACCGCCGCGGGCAGCGTCGATCATGCTGTTGGTGGTGACCAGAGGATAGTCGTCGCCCTCCATGGTATAGGACGGTGTGGATACGATTTTTGAAAACAGCGGGGTTCCCAGCGCATAACGGCAGATCTTCACCATATCCCGTGCGGTCGTGTACTGGTTATCGTTATCGACGCCGGTCGGGTTTTCAAAACGGGTATTCTCACAGCCGATCTCCTCGGCTTTTTTGTTCATCATATCGACAAAGGTCGGGATATCTCCCCCGCCGACATAATCGGCGAGCATCATTGCGGCGTCGTTGCCGCGCGGGAGCATCAGCGCGTACAGTACATCGGTAACGGTCAGCTTTTCGCCGGTGTGCCAGTCAAGGCCGCTGGGATATAAGCCGCTGTCCTCAACGTCTTTGATCACCTTTTCCTTGATCTCGATGCGGGTATCAAGGTCTTTGATGTTCTCGACCGCGACGATATAGGTCATGATCTTAGTCAGCGCCGCGGGATAGCGGCGGGTATCGGCGTCCTTGGAAAAGACCTCGACGCCGGTGTCCAGATTGACCATCAGGATGGAATCGGAAGTCGTCTTGACGTCGCACTTGAAGCTGATCGCAGACGCGCCGGGTGCTGTGAAGATCGCAGCGGCGATCACAATGACCAGAGCTGCGCTGAGTAAACGGAACCTTTTTTTCATCACATCACTCCTCTACTTCACCGGCGGCGGTCGGCGTTTGGGTCGCGGTCGTTGCGGCGGGCTTCTTCTTGATGGTCTTAGCCGCAGTTGCAGGTTCTGTGGCGGTCTGCGTCTGAGGTTCGGTCGCAGCTTCTTTTACGGCGTCCGCCGGCGTATCGGGGAATGTCTTCGCCAGCGCATAACCGCAGAACCGTCCGAGATCGTTGAGCATGGAGACGCCCTCGTCGTGATCCGGAACGATGCTGACCTTGTCCAGCACTTCTTTATCGTAAGAGATCACGGCGTCGCCGACGCTCTCTCCCTTGAACAGCGGAAGTGTCAGCGCTTCGGGGATCTCCATCTTTACTTTGAATTTGCCGAGATCATAGTCGTTGGGAAGGGTCTTGATCGCAGAATCGTCGGCGTACAGCGGGATATCATATGCACCCCAATCCGCGTTCACGGTCGCGGTGTAGACGGACTTATCCGTATCGATGACCTTGCGGTCGCTGAGGTTCAGATACGCCCATGTGGTCATGCGGCGTGCGTCGGCAAAAACATTCTCCTCCGACTTGTTTTTGCCGCGCAGAGCGACAAACAGATATTCCATTTCCTTATAGCTGGTCGTGACTGCGAGCGACGCGCCCGCGATCTTGTCAAATGAGTATTTGCCGCCGGTCACATAGCGGAAATAATACGGGCTGACGGGATTCATGATCGAGTTGACGGTCGTGACGGCATAGGTTTCGTCATCGCCGTATTTTGAGGGGATATAGGTCGGGCTGCTCATGATCTCCTCATAGAGCGGATCATGCATCAGATGGCGGTACATAACGGCGATATCTTCGCAGGTGGTATAATGACGGCGGGTGGAATTGCTTCCCGGTGAAAGGAATGAAGTCAGCTTGCAGCCAAGCTCCGCCGCGCGGGTGTTCATTTCCTTGACGAATGCCGGGATATCGCCGTTGCTGACGGTATCGGCGATCAGATACGCCGCATCGGATCCAGAGGTGAGCATCATGATCGCCGCAAGATCCTTGAGGGTCAGGGTCTCGCCGACAAACTGCTTGAGGCAGTCGTCCGAAGCGGGAAGATCGTCGATAAACGCCTCGTCGACCTTGACGGATACCGAGGAGGGATCCTTGACCTTTTCTGTCAGCAGGATATACGTCATCAGCTCGGACATACCGGAGGCGATCCAGTATTTGTCAGCCATCTGGGAATATGCGACGGTATCGGTGTTCAGATTGATCAGCAATATGGCGTAGGACGAGGTCACCTCGTCGTTATCATAGGATGAAGCCGGCGTGATGAACACGCTGACAGATAACGCTAGGATCAAAAGCAGCGATATCATAAAATTTAACTTTTTTTTCATAGTATTTTCCTTCCGGATATGCTAATATAATAAAGGAAAGACGGTTTTGTGTATCAGAGAATAGTATTTTTCTACTTTATCTTACACCATTCTACCGTTGATAGCAAATAAAAAGATTGTAACTATTTCAAATAATCGCGCGTCAGCGGTCAAAAAAGGACGATCTGCAGGAGGATCAGATGATTTTTGTAACGGGAGATATCCACGGCGACTATGACAGCCTGATGGACAGAGAACTGAATAAGCTCAAAAAAGGCGATACGCTGCTGGTGACGGGGGATTTCGGCTTTGTCTGGGATAATTCTAATAAAGAAAAAAGCAATCTCAGGAAGCTGAGCAAAAAGAAGTATGACATTCTCTTTGTCGAGGGGGCGCATGAAAACTTCGAAAAGATCAGGGAGTATCCTCAAACCGATCTTTACGGCGGAAAAGCGTACAAGATCGACCGCAATCTATTCTGTCTCAAACGCGGCGAAATATATACGATCGACGGCAAAAGTGTGTTTGCACTCGGCGGAGGACTGCCGCCGTATGAGGATGAGCCGCGGGAATGTCCGCCTTCGATGCCGACTGACGACGAGCTGAAAGCCGCTGTCGACAAGATCCGACAGCACAAGCGAAGGATCGACCTGATCGTCACACATGAGGCGCCTGCTTCCGTCAAGCGGATGATCGACCGGAACGCGACCGTCAACGACCTGAATATCTTCCTCGATACGGTGATGAAGAATACGCGGTACGGAAAATGGTACTTCGGCGCGCTGCATCGGGATCATGCGGTATCGGACAGCCTGATCTGTGTATTTGAAGAAGTGCATAAAGTTGAATGATTCACAAAAACAGGAATACGAGTCCGACATCACTATGAGAATTCTCTACTGATTACTATGTGAAATTTTGAATTGAATAGCAGTATAAAAGGACTATCGCGGCTGATACAGCGATAGTCCTGTTTTATTTGACGTCAGTTTAGCGCTTCGCCGGTGGTGCTGAACAGGCGGCGCACCTCGGCGCGCAGTGCGCGGGTGGCGTCATGAGTGAGATCGGGACTGACGCCGAGCAGATACTCCGCCGCTTCCTGACTTTGGGCAAGCGTTTGGGTATCGGAGAAATCGGCGATCGCGAGCTGAGGCAGACCGTGCTGGCGATTGCCGAAAAAGTCGCCTGGACCGCGGAGCTTCAAGTCCATATCTGCGATCTCGAAGCCGTTGTTGGTGCGGCACATCGTCGACAGACGCTGTTCGGTATTGTCGCCGCTGTGGTCGGACACGAGGATGCAATAGCTCTTGTACTCTCCCCTGCCGACGCGTCCGCGAAGTTGGTGGAGGGTGGATAAACCGAAGCGTTCGGCATTCTCGATCATCATGACAGTGGCGTTTTTGACGTCGACGCCGACCTCGACAACGGTGGTGGACACGAGAATGGATAATTCGTTATTAGAAAATTGAGCCATCACCGCTTCTTTGTCCTTCGCCTTCATTTTGCCGTGGAGGATGCCGACGGGATAGTTGTGAAAGACGCCGAGCATCAGTTCGGCGGCATAATCGTTCGCGTTCTGCATCTCTGCGTCGTCGCCCTCTTCGACCAGAGGACAGACGATGTAAGCCTGACGGCCTTCGTCGACCTGCTTGCGGATGAATTCGAGGGCGCGGTCACGTTTATCGGACTGGATATACAGGGTCTGCACCTCGGTTCTGCCGGGCGGCAGCTCGTCAATCACGGTGATATCCAAATCTCCGTAGATGATCAGACCGAGGGTGCGCGGGATCGGAGTCGCGGACAAAACGAGGATATGCGGATGCTCGCCCTTAGCGGCGAGTCGCGCGCGCTGGGCAACGCCGAAACGATGCTGTTCATCGGTGATCGCACAGCCGAGTTGACGGAACACGGTACTTTCGGACACCAATGTATGGGTGCCGATGACGATGTCGCTCTCCCCCGCTTCGATGCGCTCGCGGGCTTTGCGCTTATTGGCGGGAGTCATCGAGCCGGTGAGCAGTTCGATCGTGATCCCCGTGCCGTCAAACATCTTTGAGAACGTCTCGAAATGCTGTTGCGCAAGGATCTCGGTCGGCGCCATGAACGCCGCCTGATAGCCGTTTTTGACGCAGTTATAGCACACTGCGGCGCAGACGGCGGTCTTGCCCGAACCGACGTCGCCCTGGATCAGGCGATTCATCGGAGAGGTCTTGTTTTTCATATCGTTGACGCAGTCGACAACGGCGCGTTTCTGGGCGCCGGTCAGCTCGAACGGCAGCGTTTTGATGAATTCACCGCTGTAGTCAGCGGGCATGGTGATAGAGGTCTGCTCACGGGAGCGGGATTTCATCAGCCGCATCCCGAGATTGAGAACCAGCAGTTCTTCGAACACCAGTCTGCGGCGGGCTTTTTCCATCGCGGAGATATCTGCGGGAAAGTGGATATTCTGCAAAGCAAAGCTCAGCGGACACAGATCATAGCGCCGGAGGATATCATACGGCAGCGGGTCGTTGATGACCTGCGGCAGCATGGACAGCGCTTCCTTGACGGCTTTCATCACGACGCGGTTGTTCAGCCCCGCGGTGAGGTTGTAAACAGGGGTGATATCGTCGCCGGTTTTCGGCGAGGCGAATTCGGGCGAAAGCATCTGGTAGCCGTATTTCTCGCGCTGCACCTTCCCCATAAAGCAATACTCCTCGCCGTAGCGGAGCATGGAATCGATGTACCTGTTGTTGAAAAAGACGAGGTTCATATAGCCGCTGTCGTCACAGACGGTCGCCTTGCTCAAAAGTCTGCCGCCGGAGATCCGCGTCGTGCTGACTGCCGCGGCAAGGCGCGCGCGGATCACGACCCTCTCGCCGTGCGTCACCTCTGCGATCGGGGTGACATCCGCCCAATTGTCGTAGGCGCGCGGATAGAAGGAGATCAGATCGCCGACGGAAGTAACGCCGAGCTTTTTGAAAAGCAGGGCTTTTTTCTCGCCGATCCCTTTTATTGTTGTGATGGGTACTTCGTATAAGGACATATCTTTCGGTGAATGGTAAACGATGAACGATGTATGACGGCGGTTACGTGTTCGCTCGGACAAACAGACAATTCCCCGGTCTGCTCGGCATCCGGCTCAGGAAGTCTTGCGTCCCATGGATCATAGAAAAAACAGGGCTGTCACAGCGACAGCCCTTTGTTTATCTTATTCTACGCTGATGATGTAATAGTAGATCGGCTGGTCGCCCTTGATATAGGTGATATCAACCTGATCGGAGAACTTATCCTCGAGCATTTCGACCGCGGCGGCAGCGTCTTCTTCGGAGATGCCCTCGCCGGAAATCAGGGTGACAAAGGACATATCCTTGTCGATCATGGACTTCGCGAGCTTCAGGAGCGCTTTGTTCGGGCTGGAGGAGGTAACGGTCAGCTTGCCGTTATCCAGACCGATGATGTCGCCCTCTTTGATCCTCTTAGCGCCGAACTCGGAATCGCGCGCGGCAAAGGTGATCTGGCCGGTGGAAACATTCTTCGCGGCGTTCATCATGTTTTCGACGTTGGTCTCGACGTCGCTGTCGGGATCAAATACGAGCATCGCGGACAAGCCCTGCGGAATAGTACGGGTCGGAACGATAACGACCTGTCTGTCCTCGGCGAGCGCTACGGTCTGCTGAGCCGCCATGATGATGTTCTTGTTATTGGGCAGAACAAATACTTTCTTTGCAGGAGTCGCCATAACAGCGGCGTAGATATCGTCGGTAGAGGGGTTCATGCTCTGACCGCCGGATACGACGTTCTGGCAGCCAAGCTCGTTGAACAGGTTCGAGAGGCCTTCGCCTGCCGCAACCGCGACAAAGCCGAATTCCTCAACGGGAGCGGCAAACTCGGGCTCGGCTTTCTTCTCAGCCTTAGCCTTCGCTTTTTCGTTCTCAGCCTTTGCGTTCTCGTGCTGCTCGCGCATATTCTCGACCTTGACGGTGAGCAAAGAGCCGTAAGTCAGACCCTTCTGGAGCGCGTCGCCGGGCTGTTCGGTATGTACATGGACCTTGATGATCTCATCGTCCGCGACGGTAACGACACAGTCGCCGATGGTCTCAAGGAACAATCTCAGTTCGTTGGGGTCGGTATCGATCTCGGGATCTCTGCCGACAATGAATTCGGTGCAATAGGTGAAGTTGATGACCTCGTCGAATTCTGCCGCAGCGGAACGGAAGAAATCATCGGAGGTATCGTCGCCGACAGCCTCGGATTCTTCGCTGTACTCGACAACAACGCCGTCGCGGATCACGGAAAGCATACCTTCGAAAATGGTCAGGATGCCCTTGCCGCCAGCGTCAACAACGCCGGCTTTTTTCAGGACAGGGAGCATCTTGGGAGTCTGCTCGAGCGCATCGGCAGCCGCATCACAGACGATCTCCCACAGAATCGCAGGCTCGTCCTCGGTCTCGAGCGCCTCGAGTCCCGCCTCATAGCCCATGCGGGCTACGGTCAGGATGGTACCCTCGGTGGGCTTGGTCACAGCGTTGTACGCCGCCTCTACGCCCAGTCCCAGCGCGTGGATCAGATCTTCGCCCGAAGCCTCGGTCTTGCCCTCGAGTCCCTTGGAGATGCCGCGGAACAGCAGCGAGGTGATAACGCCGGAGTTGCCGCGCGCGCCGCGCAGCATCGCAGAAGCCGTCTTATGGGCGACGGTCGCAACGTCTGCCTCGTCCATTTCTTTGAGTGCATCCGCAGCAGCGACGATGGTCATCGACATATTGGTGCCGGTATCGCCGTCCGGTACGGGAAAGATATTGAGGTCATTGATACGAGCCTTGATCGACACAATATTATTTGCGCCGGAAATGATCGATTGTTTCAGAGTTTCACCGTTAATCATGGGTAAACACATCCTTTGCGTGAACATTATTACAGAATTAACACTATTATACACCAAAAGTTACAATTTAGCAACATTTTTCTATACAAAAAAGAATTAAAAAAACTACATTATCTTAGTTCATATGACGTAGCGGCAGTACATCTGCCGGTGGCGACGTCGATATCAAAGAGCGTGCAGTCCATTTTGCAGGCGCTTTTTTCATATTCAAAGCGCGCGGGCAGTTTGGTCAAAAAGCGATTGATGATGATGTCTTTTTTGACGCCCAGCACCGAGTCGATCGCGCCGGTCATGCCGAGATCGGTGATATAACCGGTGCCGCCGGGAAGTACCTCGGCGTCAGCGGTCATGACATGGGTGTGGGTGCCGAATACCGCGCTGACCTTGCCGTCGAGCCAGAGTCCCATCGCACGTTTTTCGCTGGTGGTCTCAGCATGGAAATCGATCAGCACGATCTTTGAGTCGAGCTTCGGGAGCAGGCGTTCGACCGCAGTGAAGGGATTGTCGAGGTGATTGTCGATCGCCTCCTGCCCCATCAGGTTGATGACCGTCACCTGAGTATAACCCATATCGACGGTGCACATCCCTTTGCCGGGCGTTGAGGGCGCGGGAAAATTTAACGGGCGGATAATGGTGGGCTGTTCGTCAAGATACGGGTAGACTTCCGCACGGCGGAAGCTGTGGTTGCCGAGCGTGATGACGTCAGCGCCCGAGGTAAAAATGTGGTCTGCGGAACGCGGCGTAATGCCGTTGCCGTCAGCGGAATTCTCGCCGTTGACGATGGTCAGATCGACCTTGTGGAGCTTTTTGAAGGCGGGCAGATGAGAGCGCAGAAAATCACAGCCTGCGGCTCCAACCACATCGCCGATACATAAGATACGCACGTTTTTCATCCTTCCAAAATTTCAGTATTGTATTATATCATAATGAGGCGAAAAAAACAATATCTATTCCGTACCGATTTTTTCCTGAACGGCGATGTTTTCTGTGCAAATATAATCAGCGGTCAATGCGTAAACGTCGCCTGAGGATGTAAAGTGAACGTCGCGCTTTTTGACCGTGCAGCCGGAGAGTGTGAACAGCTCGTAGAGGCGGGCTTCTCTGAGTAATAATTCTTTCGCAGAATTATCATCGAGAGTCATTTCCTGCTGTTCGAGTGCGTACAGCCTGCGGGTGATCAGCGAGATCGGCAGGGCGACATGCAGAGGATCCGGGGATGCGGCGGTTTCGTCGGAAAGCACATCGACGGTGCTGACGCCGCCGACGGTCAGCGGTATCCGACTGCCGAAAATGTCTGCGCTCAGGCGCTGTTTGACCTCGCCGGTCGGACGGTAGGTCGTGACGGTCTTCGGAACCGTGAACTGTGCATGATAGTCTGTTTCGGCGAGGACGACGGCTTTTGCGTGGACAAGCCGCACGCCGCCGAGCTGATCGTCCATGACGCCGCTGACAACGACCTGACCGGCAACAACGCCGGAGCCTGCTTTGAGAGCCGTCCTCCCCTGCTGTGCGTCGATGCGGATAATCCTGCCGTCTCGCCTCGCCTTGACGTTGCACGGATCTACAATGCTCTCCACCTCGGGCGAGGGGCTTTCCTCCTTGATCTCGACGGAAACATAGGAGCCGGTGATATTCACCGCCATCCATCCGACGCGCTGATCGGCAAGCATGATCGAACGGCTGACAGCGGAATCGTCGATCGCGGGACGGAATGCGCCGACAGAAACGCCGTTTTCTTTGAGCAGCGCGCGCATCTCGCTTACGCTGATCGTATCCAGTCCCGTGATATCGATGCTCCAGATGAACAGCGACATCACAAAGACCGTGATGACAAATGCCGCCGCGCCGATGATCAGTCCCGTGCGATCGCTGTAACGACGCAGGAGGATTGGCAGTCCTCTGCGTTCGCGCACCCGTAATCGCACGCCCGATCCGCGGGCATAGCGTCTGACAGCGCGGTAATCCCGCATATACATACACGCGGTCAATTCGTCGCCGCGGCGCTCTGTGCCCCACAGGCGCAGCCGGTTGCGCAGGGCGATATTGATGAATCGTTCGGGGTATCTGCCGCGCACGGAAAATCGCACCCATCCCCTGAGATAACGTAACAGGTTCAGTATCATGGCAGCCTCCTAAACGATGAATTCGACGCTGAGGATAAACCCCTCGATGATCAGCGCCGAATCGGATATACAGCGCAGGTTCAGCCCTCTGCCGCCGATCGCCAGCACCATACCGCCGGTATTGATGCGGATGCAGTCTGTGGAGTATTCCATCACGCCGCGGCTGCCCTCGATCACGACCTCGCGGTTGCCGCTGAACTCAATGCAAGGCAGGCTGTTCACCGGCGGAAGTTCGTAGAGACGCCGGCGCTTTTGCTGATTGTTTTTTGACATAGAATCACCTGTATATGTTATGAGGCAGGCGGCATATATATTATTGGTGATCGGATTGAAGCGAAAAGAATTATTCCAAATAGGAAAAATAATCATCATCATGATCGGCGCTGTCGCCGGGATCTTTCTGGCGCTGGGATACAGCGAAGAATGTCGAAGCGGGATCGAAAAAGGGATCGGGTTTTGCCTTGAGATACTGATACCGTCGCTGTTTTTCTTCATGGTGATCTCGGCGTTTCTGGTGCAGAGCGGGGTCTGTGAGATCCTGTGCCGACCGCTGGAACGGCTGTCAAGGCTGCTGTTCAAGCTGCCGCATCAGTCGGCGGCAGTCATCCTGCTGTCGATGATCGGCGGGTATCCGGTAGGGGCTTCGTGCACGGCGATCATGGCTCGGGAGGGACGGCTGAGTCCGTCGCAGGCTGCGAAGACCGCCTATATCGCCGTGGCGGCAGGTCCCGGGTTCCTGGTGAACTATATCGGCACGGCGCTGCTCGGCAATGTTCATGCGGGTTATATCCTACTCGTATCACAGATCGTCGCGGTGATCGTCACGGGGATCATCGTCGGACACACGGTGAAAAGCGAGGCTCCCGCCCACTACGGCGTACACAAAACGGCAGGCAGGAATCTGCTGGTCGGGGCGGTAGAGAATGCTTCGCGCGCGGCGGCGGGAATGTGCGGGATGGTCGTGATCTTCTGCGCGCTGAGCGAGGTGCTGGACACGGTGATCCCGTCGGCTCAGGTATGCGATATTGCCTCGGCAATCACGGAGATCACCAACGGATGTCATCGTCTGAGCGGAAAAACGCCGCTGTTTCTCACTGCGTTCTTTATCGGGTTCGGCGGGCTGTCAGTGCATTGTCAGATCTTTTCGATACTGACGGATGTTCCGTTGAAAAAAGCGTTATTTTTCTTATTCAGAATTATAGAAGGTATGATCTGTTTGTGCGCGACATATATATACCTTATGGTCACACCGACGGCAACAACGGTTTTCAGCTCGGTCAACGCCGCACCGTCCGCCGCCAGATCGGCAACGCTGGCGGGGTCTGCGGCGCTGGTGATCTCGTCGCTGTTGTTTGTCGGCTCAGTTGCAAGCAAATCGGTCGTCGCTTCTGATAAGCGCATCGGTTGAGATTGCCGCAGCCCTGACGCGTGTCCGGGCTTCACAATGACGATTGAGAATACGGAGGTAAGGTATGTGCGGAATAGCGGGATGGTTTGACAACCATCATGATTTCAGAGAAATGCGGGATGTGCTAGGGGAAATGTCGGCGCAACTCAGGCGGCGCGGTCCGGATGAGCACGGCGAGTATATCAGACGGCATTGCGCCCTGCTGCATCGGCGGCTTGCGGTCATCGATCGCGAAAACGGTCAGCAGCCGATGAGCACGCTGTATCTCGGCGAAAAATTCACCATCGTGTACAACGGCGAGCTGTACAATACCGACGAGCTGCGGCGGGAGCTGGTCGAGGCGGGGTTCGGTTTTTCGACGCACAGCGATACGGAAGTCCTGCTGAAAGCGTACTGTTATTACAAGGAGAAATGCGTCGAGAAGCTCAACGGCATCTTTGCCTTTGCGGTGTATGAGGAAACGTCGGGAAGGCTGTTCCTCTGCCGCGACAGGATCGGCGTCAAGCCGCTGTTCTATCACCTGTACAACGACGGGATCATCTTTGCGTCGGAGATCAAGGCGATCCTGAAAAGCGGTCGGATCAAGCCGCAGGCGGACGAGGAAGGATTGATGGAACTGTTCTTCCTCGGTCCCGCGAGAACGCCGGGATGCGGGATCTTCAAGGGAATCGGCGAGCTGCTGCCGGGACAGTACGCGGTATATGACGGCAAGACAATGACGACGCACCGCTATGGTTCATTGACTGCTCATCCGCACGAGGATAGTGA
Organism: uncultured Ruminococcus sp.; assembly: GCA_902796225.1. Taxonomy (GTDB): domain Bacteria; phylum Bacillota; class Clostridia; order Oscillospirales; family Acutalibacteraceae; genus Ruminococcoides. The sequence continues at coordinate 4,310 of CADBOO010000067.1, read as the reverse complement.
GCAGGAAACGATCGACAAAATGCGGTTCCTGCTGACGGACGCAATTGAACGGCAGCTGGTTTCGGATGTGCCGATGTGCTTTTTTCTGTCGGGCGGGCTGGATTCGAGCATCATATGTCAGACGGCATCAAATTTCTGCAGAAGAAATAAAAAGCCGCCGATCCACACCTATTCGGTAGAGTACCGGGACAATAAGGCGTATTTTCAGGCGAGCTTGTTTCAGCCGAACGCGGATGATGATTATATCCGGCTGATGGTCGACAGCACAGGATCGCACCACCACGAGGTCATCCTCGACAACGAAGATCTGCTGCATGCGCTGTATCCGTCTGTGACAGCGCGGGATCTGCCGGGGTATGTGGATATCGATTCGTCGCTGCTGCTGTTCTGCCGCGAGATCAAGCGGGATTTCACTGTTGCGCTGTCGGGCGAATGCGCGGACGAATTGTTCGGCGGTTATCCGTGGTATCATAATCGGGCGATCCTGTTTGAAGACTGTTTTCCGTGGTCGCGCGAGCAGGATATCCGCAGAAAGGTGCTCAAAAACGGATTGCTGCCCCGCGGCGAGGAATATGTGCGGCAGCGATATCTGGATACGATCCGCTCCATCGATACCCTACCCGAAGACAGTCCGCTTGACAGGCGGATGCGCGAGATGTTTGCGCTGAACTTCTACTGGTTCATGCAGTGCCTGCTTGAGCGCAAGGATCGATGTTCGATGTACTCGGGGCTGGAGGTCAGGGTGCCGTTCTGCGATATGCGGCTGGTTGACTACGCCTACAATATGCCGTGGAAGCTGAAGGCGTTGAACGGGCGCGAGAAAGGGATCATCCGCAAGGCATTTGAAGATATGCTGCCGCATGACATCGTTTGGCGCAAAAAGAGTCCCTATCCTAAGACGCATAATCCGGTTTACATGAAGCTGTGCAGTCAAAAGGTGCGGGATATCCTTGACGACAAATCGCACAGGATCAACGGACTGTTGTCAAGGGAAGGAATAGAGGATATCATCGGGCATCCCGATCGGCTGCGGTCGCCGTGGTACGGTCAGCTGATGAAAGCGCCGCAGATACTGGCGTACATCATCGAAGTGGATCGGTGGCTCGAGAGTTATGATGTGGAGTTAAGTATCTGAGATTACGGTGACGGGGCAAGGTTCACAACCCGGCAATTAAGGCTGAAATGCCTTAAGAGGGTCGGCGTTTCGGCGTAAACTCCCCACCGGGCAAGGTTCAGGCGGGTTCTTCACAGACTGTTCACAGTTTTTACCATTTGTCATAGAATGTTAATAAATCGGTCATTTTTTGTTGATGTAACCTTCAAATTTGTCTGTTATGATATAGACACAGTCAATCAACGAAAATGACTCTGAAAGGAAGTGGCAGAATGAACGGCGTACAATACAGAAGCATGAGCGAGTACTTTTCGCAGACAAAAAAGCGTTCGACAACCGTAAAGGCGCTGCATGATGTTCTGCCGCTCGTCATGTACATCTTTTATCCGGTACAGCTGGCTGCACTGGCGATCAATGAAGGATTCGGCAGCGAGGTATTCTTGCGATTCACGCTGATCCCGCTTTGCACCTTTATCCTTGTCACCGTGATGCGTGCGATCATCAACGCCCAGCGTCCCTATGAAAAATTCGACTACACACCGGTCGTCTATAAGTCCACCAAGGGAAAGAGCTTTCCCTCACGACATACCGTATCGGCTTTCATCATCGCGATGGCGTTCATGTACATCCAGTCCAGCCTCGGCATCATCATGCTTGTGATCGCTTCGGCGATCGCTGTGATCCGCGTGCTGTCCGGCGTACACTTTATCCGCGACGTCGTCAGCGGCGCGGCGATCGGCGTGATCGTCGGTATCCTCGGATTCTTCGTATTCTGATCATCCCAAACACGTTTTTGCATTGTTTGTTTTCTTCATACTACTCCTCTGTAAAACCGCCTCTCCCCCCTTTTGAGGCGGTTTTACTTTTGCGAAAAAACACGATCAGCAGAATCAAAAGGCCGCCTCCGGCATTCCGGAAGCGGCTGTTGTGTTCTATTCGGTTTGGTCGGATTGGGCTTTTTGCTTATGCGCGGCGATCTTGACGCGGATATGATGGAGGAGCGTTATGACGCCCGCAAAGATCATCATGACATAGAAGTTGATGCCGCGGGTGGTGATCATTGTAGAGCTGAGCAGGACATTGTTGCTGATGATCATTGCGAAAACGCTGTTGAAGATCGCTTCGCTTGCGCCGACGGCGCCCGGAAGCGGCACACAGTATGCGCCGAACCAGCAGAACGCTTCCAGCGCATAGACGTCCAGCACATCCACCTTGGTACCCGCCAGCTCCGGGATATTGTACATCGCGCCGTAGAATACCAGAACGCCGATGGAGATATAGGTGATGCGCTCGGCAAAGTTCAGCAAAAAAGACGCTAGCAGCGCTTTTCTTTTGTTGCGCAGCAGGATGACGGATTTTTTGAAACGGGTGACCGACGCGTTGATCCTGCCCAGATATTCGCGCTTGTGCTTGACGATATGCAGGAATGCGAGGATATTGACCAGCCAGGTCGCGATCCTGATGACCGCTTTCTCCGAGATCATGATCAGAAAATAAATCGTCAACAGCAACAGCTGAACCAGCAGACCGATGATGATGCACGCCTTGACGACCCATGACTCGAGATTAATGAACAGCGAGGGTCTGAGGATAAAGGTGATGACCGCCAACGCGATCAGCGAAGCGGTGTACATGAACAGGTTGACGGAGAGGATCGCCGTGGTGTGGGAGATCGGGATATCGTCCTTGACCATATAATACGCCGATGCAGGCTGTCCGCCTGTTGCAGAAGGTGTGATCGCGGAAAAGTAAATGTCCGCAGAGGCATAGGCGTAGTTTCTGGGAAGGCTTCTGCGATAGCCCAGCGCACGTGACAGCACACCGATGGAGATACCCTTGAAGCCGATGTTCATGATCATACATACGAATGCGCCGATGAGGAACGGCAGGTGGATATCGCTAACGAAGTTCACGAGAGAGTTGACGCCGAAACCGTCGTTATTATTGAAAATCACAAAGAAGGTGACGCCGATCAAAGCGGCAAGCACGCAGATATTGATGATATTCTTGCGGATTCTTCCCGCTTTTTTTTGCATATTCTCCCTCCTTTGCATACTCATATACATTATTATTTTACCTCAAACCGACCGATCAGTCAAGCGCTTACGGATAATCGGCAACAACAGGATAGAAAAACGGGAACGCCGCCGCGGTCAATGAACTGCGACGGCTGTTCTCATATAATTAATTCATATACCTTACGGACGTTCTCAGAGAGAATCATCCGTTTTTCCTCTTCTGTCAGCGGCAGATTCATAAAGCGGTCGAGCTCATTGACCGGCGACCACATCGGGTAGTCGGTGCCGAACAAGACGCGCTCCGCCCCGTATCGGCGGATGATCTCGACGGTCTTTTCGTCAGAAATCCACGGCATCGCAGACGAGCAGTCGACATAGAGATTCGGAATATCGCAGAGCACATGGCTCGCCTCTTCCCAGATCGACCAGCCGCCGAAATGCGCGCCGATCACGGTCAGGTGATCGTAGATCTCAAGGATCGGGATCAGCCGGTTGGGATTGCTGTTATCGTAGCGTTTGTCGCCGGTGTGCATCAGGATCGGCAGCGAGAATTCCTCGCACAGCTCGTAGATCTTCAGGCAGCGGTAGTCATCCACCTTGAAATTCTGGATATCGGGATGGAGCTTGACGCCCTTGAGTCCTAAGGCGATCAGATGCTCGACGTCGGCTCTGAGATCCTCGCTGTTGGGATGGAGGGTGCCGAGACCTGTCAGCTTATCGGGAGAGTCGCTCACTGTCGATGCGATGAACTCGTTGATGGACTGCACCTGCTTCGGCGTCGTTGCAACGGACTGAACGAGGCTGTGATCGATACCCGCCTGCTCGTTGACCTTCAACAGATCGGCGGGCGTTCCCAGACACGCCGCTACGGTGTCGTAAAACTTATCGGTACCCGCGACCGCTTTTTCGGCGATCTTCTCGGGGTAGATATGACAGTGGGAATCAATGACAAAGTAGCCGTTTCTCATCAGGCTGTCACCACGCTTGCTGCTTTTTGAAGTCCGAGCTTTTCTACCGCTTCCTCGCGCATTTTATACTTGAGGATCTTGCCGGCGGCATTCATCGGGAATTTGTCGACAAAGTCGACATAGCGCGGGACTTTATGGCGCGCCATGCTTGCGGCGACAAAGTCCTTCATCTCCTGCTCGGTCATGGTCTCGCCCTCCTTGAGGATGACG
>CADBOO010000066.1 GCA_902796225.1 uncultured Ruminococcus sp. | reverse complement strand
GAACAACAGGGCTCGAACCTGTGACCCCCTGCTTGTAAGGCAGGTGCTCTCCCAGCTGAGCTATGCTCCCCAACCGTTCGCCTCTTTATTGCGACTCGTATATCTTACAATATTCTGAGGAAAAAGTCAAGGGGTTTTGCAAATTTTATTTGATTTTTTTATCTTCAGGGATTCTCGGATTTTGATTTCAGGATCATTCTCAGCTCGTCCTCGGAAAAACAATACTGTTTTTTGCAGAAACGACAGTTTGCCTCTGCCCCGTGATCCTCGTCGATCATCGCCCGGATCTCTTCCTCGGGCATCGACGCGATCAGTGATTCGATCTTTTCGCGCGTGCATCCGCAGACGTACTTGACCTCGAACTCGTCCAGCACCTCGACCTCGAAGCCCTGCAGCGCCGCCTTGCACATATCGAGGGCGGTCATTCCTTTTGCGAGCATGGTGGTGACGGAATCCAGCACGCCGACATTCTGCTCGATCGCATCGATGGTTTTGTCATCCGCGCCGGGAAGCAGCTGGATCAATAGACCGCCGGATAACAGCACCTGCTGTGTTTCCTTATCGATCAGCACGCCTAAGGCGCAGACGGTCGGGATCTGCTCGCTCGTCGCAAAGTAGTTGGTGATATCCTCGGCGATCTCGCCCGATACGATCGGGATCTTTCCGATATACGGCTCGCCCTCGCCGAAATCCTTCATCACGCTCATGATACCGTGACCGACCGCGGCTGCGACATTCAGCTTGCCGCTGTTGTAATGGGTAGTCGGACAGTCGGGGTTGGTGACATAGCCCTTGACGTTGCCGTATGCATCCGCGACCGCTAAGAACGCGCCCAGCTCGCCGTCGCCCTCGAAGCGGATATTGACGGTCGATTTGCTTGACTTGAGCTGTGCGCCCATCATCGAAGCCGCCGATAACAGGCGTCCCAATGCGGCGGACGCGACCGGAGAAGTGCCGTGGATCACGCTCGCTTTGTATGCGATATCGGTCGAGTCGATGGCGGATACCATGACCGCGCCGTCCGATGTGATACATCTGATGATCTTATCCATAATAAACCTTTCTGAGCCTCCCTTTAGTTAAGGGAGCTTATGCTTTATTCTTCACATTCACGATCCGCGCGACGAATACAGCGCGGTCGTCATTCTCACCGATCGGATCCGTTGTCATATCGCGGAATACCGCAAGCGTTTCAAATCCCGCTTTTTCGAGCATTTCTTTCAGCTCGCCGATCTCGTATGCGCGTTCTCTGATATGCTCCGTGTGGCGGGTGTAAACGCCGTCTGCTTTTTCGAACAGATCCAGTTCAATATTGATAATGTTATTTTCTTTCAAAGAATTTTGCCAGACACAAAAGACCTCGTCCGTATCGTAAACAAAGGTATTATTTGCGAGGACATGACGGTGCTTGTAGACGGTATTGACGTCAAAAACGAACATTCCGCCGGGATTCATGAACAGCGCGACCTTATCGAACGCCGTTTGCAGCGCCGCCTTATCGGTGATGTGGTTCAGGCTGTCGAGGGTACAAATGCAGGTGTCGATGGTACCGTACAGGTCAAGCTTCTCCATCCGCTGGCAGAGAAACAACACTGACAGTTCTTTCTCATACGCCTTGTCCATCGCGACAGAAAGCATCTCCTGCGACGCGTCCACGCCGAAGATATCCCATCCGCGCTGTTTTAAAGCAAGCGTCATCGAACCGGTGCCGCACGCAAGATCCAGCGTCAGTCCCGCCTCATGACCGAACAAAGATAAAACGCTCTGAAGATAATCAGCGCGTTTTTCGTAATCAACATTAAAGGTCAGATTGTCGTAGAACCGGGAAAAGATGTGGTAACCGCTCATTGTTCGTCTTTCATGCGTTCAAACACGAGGGTATATCCGCCGGCGTTCTCGTAGTCCAGCGAACGCTTGACGCGACTGATGGTAGCGGTAGAAGCGCCTGTCGCCTCAACAATCTTGTTGTAAACCATATTCTTCTCAAGCATCTCGGCAACTGCAAAACGTTGTGACAGCGCTTTCAGCTCGGGAATCGTACACAGGTCTTTGAAAAACATCTCGCATTCCTCGACGGTCTCGAGCGTCAGGATCGCCTTATAAAGATCTCTGGTGAATTCCGCATTCGGTTTGGTAGGCATGACAATTATCTCCTTATCAGATCGGGCAGTATCGGATGACCGCTGTCATCACAGTAGATACCGCCTTTTTGTACTTTACAATTTTAACACATAAAATTGTAAAAGTAAACCCTAAAATTCACCCATTTTTCGCATATTAATGCGGTGAAGCGTAAATATAACCGAAAAATATGCAAAAAAGGGAGGCTTTCGCCTCCCACATTTTACCATATCAGACTTGTGATCACGCCGAGGATCACCGCACACAGATACAGCAGTGCGACGATCGTCAGGTTCTCTTTGAGCTTTTTGTTCAGACGGAACAGCACTAAGAGTCCGACGCCTGCATTCGCCATCAGTCCTGCGATCAACTGTCCCGCGCTGACGACGCCCTCGACATACAGTTCGGTGATCAGCACCGACGCCGAGCAATTCGGGATCAGTCCGATCAGCGCCAGCAGCATCTCGCCCAGCACCGGTATATTGGTGATGATTCCGCGGAAAAAGTCCGCGCCCCATTTTTCGAAGACGAAGTTGATCAACAGCGTCACCGCGAAAATCAGGATGATCACCTTTGCGGTGTGTTTGAGGGCAGAAATCCAAATATTCTCCTCGCACTCGCAGTGCTCCTGCTCGCAAAAATCATGGATATGCTCGCTGTCCGTCACACGCTGTTTTTTCATCACGCGCAGCACCGCGTCGATCACAAATCCGGCGATGATACCGCCGATGACCTTGAACAGCAGGATCTTGACGATCTCGCCGGGCGCGATCCGATTGGAGATCAGGATCGGCAGCATTTCATCGCTGGTCGACAAAAAGACCGACAACAGCGTACCGAGCGTCACGATTCCCGCGGCGTAAAATCCCGCGATCGCGCCGGAGAATCCGCACTGCGGCACCGCGCCGAGCATACCGCCTAGCGCCGGTCCCGCTACGCCGACTCTGGCGACGGTACGGTTGAGCTTCTCCCCCGCCCTCTGCTCGATGAACTCCATCAAGAGATATGCGAGGAACAGGATCGGCAGCATCAATGCGCAGTCCTTTAAACTGTCAAGCAGGCAATCGAGTAACAATTCCCACATAGTAACATTCCTTCTGGTTTAGTTTCATATACCTTTGGTATCATATCAAAAAACATATCGGTTGTCAACGTTTCCGAGTATGGATTGATTTTACCGGGGCTGTGAAACCGCATAAAAACCCTCCCGCAACACGGTTGTTACGGGAGGAAGTCTTTATTCTTAATAAGAATTATGCAAGGTGACCCTTCTTTGTGATGACGTCGATGACCTGATCGACGTACTTCTCACAGATATCATCACTGCCTGCCTCGACCATCACGCGGATGACGGGCTCGGTGCCGCTCTCACGAACGAGGATGCGGCCGTTATCGCCGAGTTCCTCTGCGACCTTCGCAACCGCCGCCTGAACGTCGGGATCGTTCTGCGCGTCGGGTTTACTCTTCACGCGGACGTTCTTGAGAACCTGCGGATAGAAGACGCAGGGAGCCGCCAGCTCGCTCATGGGCTTCTCTTTTGCCAGCATAACTTCCATCATTTTGAGGGAGGTCAGAATGCCGTCGCCGGTGGTGGCGTACTTGCTGAAAATGATATGACCACTCTGCTCGCCGCCGATGCGGTGACCGTTTTCAACCATGTTCTCATAGACGTACTTGTCGCCGACCTTGGTCTTCTCGTATTCGATGCCGACCTTGTCGAGCGCCTTGTACAGACCGAAGTTGCTCATAACGGTGGTGACGACCTTGTTGTTCAGCAGCTTGCCTCTCTCCTTCATATACAGGCCGTAGACATACAGGATATGGTCGCCGGTGACAACGTTGCCCTTTTCGTCAACGCAGAGGCAGCGGTCGGCGTCGCCGTCATAGGCAAAGCCGATATCGAGACCTTTCTCGACAACGAACTTCTGCAGATGCTCGATATGGGTGGAACCGCAGTCGGTGTTGATGTTGTAGCCGTCGGGATCGTCGTTCATGACGTAGGTCTTTGCGCCCAGTGCATCGAATACGCCCTTAGCGATCTGCCACGCCGCGCCGTTCGCAACGTCGAGACCGACCTTGACGCCCTTGAAGCTGTATTTGCTCATAGAGATCAGGTAGCCGATGTAACGATTGCGTCCCGCGACATAGTCAACGGTTCTGCCGATCTCCGCACGCTCAGCGCAAGGGATCTCGATCTTGCCGTCGATGTAATCCTCGACCTTCAAGAGGGTCTCTTCTTCCATCTTCTCGCCGTTGCCGTTGAGGACTTTGATGCCGTTGTCATAGAACGGATTGTGAGAAGCGGAGATCATGATACCGCAGTCAAAATCGTCGATGCGAGTGATGTATGCGACCGACGGAGTGGTGGTGACGTGCATGATATACGCGTCGGCGCCGCTAGCCATCAGGCCGGTGCAGAGCGCGTACTCGAACATATAGGAAGAACGGCGGGTGTCCTTACCGATGAGAACCTTTGCTTTTTTGCCCATGTTCTTGCCGTAATACCAGCCGAGAAAACGGCCGATCTGGATCGCGTGTTCAAATGTCAGATTCTTGTTTGCTTCGCCGCGGAAGCCGTCTGTACCAAAATATTTGCCCATGGGGATTACCTCTTTTCTACGATTTCGCCGCTGTTTTTATAAATGCAGTTCTCCGGAACCACGCCGCGCACACAGGAGGTCGGATAGACGTTGCTGTGTCTGCCGATCACGGTGCCGGGATTGCAGACCGCGTTGCAGCCGACTTCTACATAGTCGCCCAGCATCGCGCCGAACTTTTTGAGACCGGTCTCGATCTTCTCGGTACCGTTGTGGACGACGACCAGCTGCTTGTCGGACTTGACGTTCGAGGTGATCGAACCTGCACCCATATGGGAGAAGTAGCCGAGGATGGAATCGCCGACATAGTTGTAGTGCGGGGTCTGGACATGATCGAACAGGATGACGTTCTTCAGCTCGGCAGAGTTGCCGACGACGCAATCGGCGCCGACCAGAGCCGATCCGCGGATAAATGCGCACTGACGGACCTCGGTGTTGGGTCCGATGATGCACGGAGCGCCGAGATAGGCGGAGTCAAAGACCTTTGCGGTCTTATGTACCCAAACCTGCGGGGCGCGCTCGACATAATCGTCGCCTAAGGTCTCGCCCAGCGCGATGATCATATCCTTGATACCCTTCAGGGCTTCCCAGGGATAGGTGAATTGCGAAAGATAATCCTTCGCCAGCGTATGATCAAGATCATACAGATCTTTGATAGTGTACATTAAAGTCTCTCCTTCTTCTCGATATCGAGGAAGTATTTGTAAGCGCCGACAGTCAGCTCATCGCAGGCAGCTTCGTCGCAGGCGATGATCGCGCCGTTGTGCATCTGCAGCGCAGAGCAGGTCCACTTGTGGCTGACGGAGCCTTCGACGGTCTCGGCAAGCGCTTTCGCCTTGTTGTGACCGTTGATGAGGATCAGCACCTCTTTGGAATCGAATACGGTGCCGACGCCCACGGAAAGCGCCTGAGAAGGCACCTTTTCGGGATCGTTTCCGAAGAAACGGCTGTTGACGATGCGGGTATCCGTGGTCAGATTGCGCACGCCCGTGCGGGAGGACAGGCTGGTGAAGGGCTCGT
>CADBOO010000065.1 GCA_902796225.1 uncultured Ruminococcus sp. | reverse complement strand
TTCTGAATGAAGAAAGTAGCCGGACGGGCGTGCAGACCCGCTTTGTTCTGAACTAAAACTTCCTTAACGTACATATGAATACCCTCTTTTTCTTATCAGAATATTTTGGTGAAATTTTAAGTTGCTTCCTTATTATATCCTCGAAATCGCAGTTGGTCAACCTGTCAAAAACATTTTTGTTTCGATATATAACTGTCGAATTTCAAACAACTTTTTTATTGTGCAAAATAACGAAGGTGTTGATAATTCTTTGGTTGGTACGACGATGGTCACCGTGATTTTGTCCTGCAGAATACGATTATTCGTGTGATTCTTCGTTTGTTTGTGCGTTATCACCAAAACGGATGCTGTCTGCAAGGATGCGTTCTTTTTCGGTCAGATCCGCGGTTTTCAGCATATCGGGACGCTTCTTTGCGGTCTCGATGACGCTCTGCTCGCGTCGCCATTTTTCAATGTTCGCGTGATGACCGCTGAACAGTACGGCGGGAATCTCTTCGCCGCGCCAGGTCTGCGGCTTGGTGTACTGGGGATACTCCAGCAAGCCGTTGTAATGGCTCTCCAGCTCAAAGCATTCATCATCGGACAGCACGCCCTTCTGCAGGCGTGCCAGCGAATCGACAAGCACCAGCGCAGGCAGCTCGCCGCCGGTCAGAACATAGTCGCCGATACTGATCTCTTCGTCGACATATCTGTCAAGCACACGCTGGTCAACGCCCTCGTAGTGGCCGCAGAGGATGCAGATGTTGTCATACGCCGACAGCTCCCTGAGCTTCTGCTGCGTCAGGGTCCTGCCCTTGGGCGACATATAGATGAAATGCGGCTTCTCGCCCAGCTCTTCCATGATATGCTCATAGCAAAGGGCGATCGGCTCTGCCATCAGGAGCATTCCCATCCCGCCGCCGTAGGTGGTATCGTCGACGCGGCGATGCTTGTCAAAGGCGAAATCGCGCAGCTGGTGACAGCGGATATCGACCGCGCCTTTTTTGCGCGCTCTGCCGATAATGCTCTCGGACAGCACGGATTCGCACATCTCGTCGAACAGCGTGATGACGTCAATCCTCATCGTCGAACAGTCCTTTCATCGGGCGGATATATACCGCGCCCTTCTCAAAATCGAGCCGGTCGATGATATCGGGGATCACGGGGATATAGTACATCCTGTTATCCTCGCCCCGCATTTCGTAGACGTCGTTCGAGCCGGTCTTGAGGACGTCGTTCACCGTGCCGTAGACCTTGCCGGTATCCGCGTCGGTGACTTTGAGCCCGATGATATCCTGCACGAAATGCTCGCCCTTTGAGAGATGCACATCGTCGCGGTCGAGATACAGGATCTTGCCCCGGTAAAGGTCGGCTTTTTCGATGGAATCGACGCCTTTGACCGTCACAAGGACGATATTCTTATGCGGACGGCAGGTAACGGACAACGCCGTTTTGCCCTCGTCAAGATACAGTGTTTTGATTTTTGAAAGAAATGCGGGCGTATTGCACCAGCACTCGAGGCGCATTTCGCCGCGGATCCCGTGTGTGCCGACGATCTTGCCGGCTTCCAGATAGTGTTTGAGCATTCTTTCTCCTTATTCAATAAAGCCGATATCGCCGTCGGTCGCTAAATTGTCGACGGAATAAAGGAACAGCACACGATCGACGCCCTCTTTCTCGATGATCGGCTGCAGCGGCATCGAATAATAGCGCATGTCGACCATGATGATCTCGGCGTAGTGATCGGCGAGGAACGGTACCAGCGAATGGGCAAAGCTGTCCTTGACGACCAGCAGGGTGTCCTTACTCGACGCCTTTTTGTTTTTGATCACCGTGTAGGGATGGTTGCCGTCGAGAAAAACAGGGTACTTGTCGTCCTCGGAAAGGTGGGTGTAGTAGAACATATCCCGATGGACGGTCGTTTCGCCGTCGACGACGGTGACCTCGACGTCGTTATCCGGATTGTCCCATACCTCGATCTCATCCGGAGGATTCAGCCAGTAGCCTGAGGTCGACCAGGTCGTTCCGTAAAAGTCCGGGTAAGCGGTTTTTTCGTATATACTCTCGCTGTTCGGGGTGAAGTCAAGGGCTTTGGACAGCGATTTGTAGGCGGTATAAGCGCCGCGTATCGTCCAGTGGTGATCCGTGCGGTAGAACACCTGATTGCCGTTTGCGTATTCCGCCTTGAGGCTTTCGCGGATATCGACGAAATCCGCCGCCTGCAGGATGGTCGACATCTCGGTGAACAGCTCGTTGTCACGGTATTCCTTATGGACGGCGGGCAGCTTGTCCGCGCAGATATAGCCGGTGGACGGCGCAACCAGCACGGTCGTCGGGACATTCAGCCGCGACCGCATATGCTGTGCGAATTCTTCGATGTAGCCGACGTTGCGGCTGAGGTTGGTCATCTCTTCGGGATCGTTGATCAGATAGCCGTCCCTGCCGTTGTAGACGCCCTTTGAGGCGTTGTTGCCCAGCGCATAGTTGTAGTATGCCGCCAGTCCGACCCAGAATCCGCGTCCCGCGGTATGGTCGGCGATGTAGTCCTCGGCGTCCTCGCGGAAGTCGCCGGAAAAGAGCTTCTTTTCACTCAGCTCGGGGGCTTTTGCCAGATAGCGCTTTTCGGAGGAGCTGTATTCACTTTTCGGCAGTGCAAAGAACAGGATGAACATCACGCCGATAAACAGCAGAAAAACGATCATCGGCAGATATTTGTACGCCTTTTTCATACAGCACCTCCTTTCTCGGTTAACGGTTAACGGATCATGTTGCGGGCTGACGCTGTCCGCGCCGGAATCGATTGTCGCCGCAAGAGGCGGCCATCAACGTTTTCGCTAAAATCTGAAATAAATGAACGGGTTGTAGCTGCCGGCGACCAGCAAAGCGGTCGAACACAGCATGACTGCGCCGCAGTAGACGCTTTGCAGGACGGGGTTCGCGGCGGTATCCTTGACCTTGTCATACAGCCTGACGCCGATCGGCGTTGACGCTGCGGCCGCGATCAGGAGCATCGGCAGATAGGACAGCACGATAACCAGCGCGTCGCTGCCGATGACGATGCCGCCGAAGTTGAACATCGACGAGAGGAAGGAGCCCATCGACGCCATCCCGCCGTTGTCCTCGGCGAAGTAGAAGATCACCCATCCCAGTACGATGAAGAACAGCGCGTACAGGTGTTGGATAACCCGGGGGGATTTTTCGAGCAGCTTTTTGAGGAAGAATTTTTCGATGATGAGCAGTACGCCGAAGTACAGACCCCACAGGATAAAGTTGTACGACGCGCCGTGCCACAGTCCCGTCAGGAACCAGACGATCAGCAGGTTGAGGATCTGGCGGGGAATGCCCCTGCGGTTGCCGCCCAGCGGGATATAGACATACTCCCTGAACCACGTGCCGAGCGAGATGTGCCAGCGGCGCCAGAACTCGGTGATGCTCGCGGAAATATAGGGATAGTTGAAGTTCTTGAGGAATTCAAAGCCCAGCATATTGCCCAGACCGCACGCCATGTCCGAATAACCGGAAAAGTCGAAATAGATCTGGAAGGTGTAGGCGATGATGCCCGCCCATGATCCGAGCCATCCGTTGTCCTGAGCGGTGGAGAGGATCGCGTCCCACATCGCGCCCATCTGGTTGGCGATGAGGACCTTTTTGGCGAGTCCGACGCAGAATACGCAGACGCCCCTGGTGAACGAATCGAGGGTCTCTCTGCGGTGATCGAGCTGATAGGCGACGTCTTTATAGCGGATGATCGGACCTGCGATCAGCTGGGGAAACAGCGATACATAGGTACCGAAGGTGATGACGTTCTTCTGCACGGGCGCCTCGCGGCGGTAGACGTCGATGGAATAGGACATGGTCTGGAAGGTGTAGAAGCTGATGCCGATCGGCAGGGTGAACGGTACCGTGCGCATGGTAAATCCGATAAACGGGAACGCCGTGCCGAAGGTCAGCGACGGCAGGGTGACGGTCTTGAGGATCGGCAGGGTGAACAAAGCGCCGCCGATGCTGTTCCATGTTCCCGCGATAAAGTTGAAATACTTGAAGAAGCCCAGCATGCTCAGGTTGATCACGACGGACAGGATCAGGAAAAGCTTGGCGATCCCGCGCTTCTTTTCGCGGTATTTGTTGATAAAGAAGCCGCAGGTGTAATCGACGACGGTCGAGAAGATCATCAGGATCACATAGGTCGGCTCGCCCCATCCGTAGAATACCAGATTGACGATAAAAAGAAGGAGATTCCGCCATTTGCGCGGGCAAATATAGTAGGTCAGCAGTACGATCGGCAGATACATAAATAAGAATATCAGCGATGAAAATACCATGGTTCTCCTCCTTTCTTGTTAGGTGAATGGTGAATGGTGAAGGATGAAGAGTTATTGTTTCTCACTTCGTTCGGTCAATCACAGGAATCGGGTGCGGGGATTCCCGCCCATCATTCTTCACTCTTCATTCTTCACTAAAACAGAATGTTCTTCTTGAAATCCTCACCGCAGCGCGGGCAGTGGATCTGCTGGACGCCGGTGCGCTTTTTCAGCCTCAGCTGCGCCTTGCAGAAGGGACAGCGGACATAGCGGTGGGTCTTGATATCGCGCAGCTTCATATACTGGCGTCTGACAAAATCACTGACCGCCCCGAAAATGTCCGTAAAGCGGCGGTTTTCATACAAGCGCTTGTTGATATTCTTCGACAGAGCGCGGAATATCGTCACTCCTATCAGCAGTATGATGATGACGATCATGATCGAACTGCGCGCAAACAGATTGATCACATACAGGATCGCCGTAATGATCAGAATAAAATTGTTGAGTTTGTCGTTGCCGTAACGGTCCTGCATAAATTCGGCCGTTTTTCTGAAGAAATTTCTCATAAATATCACCCGATTTAACTTATATCATATCATATGGCTATTTAAGATTCAAGAAAATTTTTTCCGGTTATATATTGAATATCACCGAAAAAGGCAGTATACTTTTATGCAGAACGTCAAATAAAGGTGATGTTATGGAAGGTTTCAAAAATACGGTCCGTCACGACGCGGTGCGTGTGCGGCAATATATCATCTCGTTTTTTAAATGGACGCTGATCGCCGCTTTGACCGGCGGGATCGGCGGGGGCCTCGGCGCGGGATTCCGCTATGCGGTCAACTTTGTCACCGAGTTCCGCGGACAGTACGCATGGCTGTGCTACCTGCTGCCCGTCGGCGGCGTAGTGATCGCGTTTTTGTACCGCGCGACAAAGCTGTCGGGTCATGCCGACACCAATCTGATCATCAACTCGGTACGCGAAGAAGGCAAAGTGCCGCTAAGGCTTGCGCCCGTGATCTTCTTATCCACCGTGATCACCCACCTCTTCGGCGGCTCTGCGGGCAGAGAAGGCGCCGCGCTGCAGCTGGGAGGCTGTATCGGCAGTGCGATCGGCCGCGCTGTCAGACTCGGCGAAAAAGATATGCACCTCGCCGTGATGTGCGGCATGAGCGGACTGTTTTCGGCGCTGTTCGGCACGCCGCTGACCGCTGCGATCTTCGCGATGGAGGTCATCTCGGTCGGCATCATTTACTACAGCGCGTTTCTGCCGTGTATCGTTTCGGCGCTGACCGCCTATGGGGTCACGATCCTGTGCGGACTGGATCCCGTTGCGTTTGAACTGACTCAGATCCCCGCGCTGACCGTTCCCGCGATCCTGCTGGTAGCAGTGATCGGTATCGCGGCGGCGATCGTGAGCATGGCGTTCTGCATCACGCTTGAACAGATCCATAAGCTCGCGGTGAAGCTCTTCAAAAACGAATACCTGCGTGTGATCGTCGGCGGCAGTGTGATCGCCCTGCTGACCCTGATCCTCGGCACGCGGTACAACGGCACCGGCGGCGTCACGATCGAAGCGGCGATCAATACAGGCGATGCGCTGCCCTACGACTTCATCATGAAGATCCTGTTTACTGCGATCACCATCGGCTTCGGCTACAAGGGCGGCGAGATCATCCCGACCTTTTTCATCGGCTCTACCATGGGCGCGGTGCTGGGATCGCTGATCGGTCTGCCACCCGCCTTCGCGGCGGCAATCGGTATGGTCGCGCTGTTCTGCGGCGTCGTCAACTGCCCCATCGCATCGCTGGTTCTGTCTGTCGAGCTCTTCGGCAGCGAGGGTCTGCTGTTCTTTGCGGTAGCCGTGTGTCTGAGCTATATGCTGTCGGGCTACTACGGACTGTACTCGGGACAGAAGATCATCTACTCAAAACGCAGAGCGAGATATATCAACCGCAACGCAAAATAACAAAAAACCTTCCCCGTCATTTTTGGGAAGGTTTTTTTACAAAGAATCAGGGAGGGTAAGACCCTCCCCGCTTATACAATGATTATATATGCAATAATGCCGTCGCGATGCCGAAGTAAACGATCAGAGAGATCGCGTCGACGATGGTGGTGATGAACGGCGACGCCATGACGGCAGGGTCGAAGCCCAGCTTCTTTGCGAACATC
>CADBOO010000064.1 GCA_902796225.1 uncultured Ruminococcus sp. | reverse complement strand
GAGCGCTTTGTTCTGGGCTGTCTTGGTCGCGATAACCTTAACACGCTTTTTTGCTGATTTAATATTCGGCATTGTCCCACCTCCTTATTTTTTCTCAGTTACGCACAAGTAATAATAGCATTTTTGTCAGCGAAATGCAAGCATTTTGTTAAATTTCTGAAATATTTTTTCAGAATAGTGTTTTTTGGAGACTTCAGACACAAGATATAGTGAGTTCAGCCGCTCTTTTTTGATAAATAGTATTTGACCGCGCAGAGAATCAATGCCAAAATCGCGACGCCGCGGTAGATCCAGCCGTAAACGCCGCTCATCAGATCGGTCTCGGTCAGGTTATTCACCAGCGCCCATGTGCCGAGAAAGACAAAGAATGCCGCCGGCACAAAGAAGAACCGATCATATTTGACCGCTATATATAATAGGTATAGCGCCAGCACGTACCACAGAACGACATAAAGATAGGAAGAGATCATTCCTCGTCCTCGTTTCTGCCGCGGGAATTGTTTTTGCGCTTACTCTTTGACCGCGTCATGATCAGCATGAAGAGGTAATAGACGATGATCAGGATCGTGCCGATCCGTCCGATATAATCGGGGATCAGCGACGTGGGGTGAAGGTCGCGGACGATATAGGTGAAGATCTGCCACGCGCCCTCAAAAATCAGATAAAACGCCATCGGGCGCAGCAGCGGGAGCTTGCGGAAATACGGCGAAAGCATAAAGATCGCCGCCGCAAAGCACAGGATCGCGCAGAATATCGCTAAAAACATACAATCATCTCCAAAAGGAATCTGTCGATTATCATATAGTATATAGTCTTTTCGGGGGAATGTCAATGTTTGAGGAGCGCCGCAGAGCTGTCGATCAAGCCGAAAAATTACCCTTTTACAAAAAATTCACAAATAAAATATTGACTTTTACTGACTTAGTGGCTATACTAAGTATTGCAGTTAGCACTCGAGCATCGAGAGTGCTAAACATACGAACGATGACAGCAGCCCGACATCCTGTCTGTCATCTGATAAAACAGCCCCGCCGTTTTTACGATGGGCAAAGGAGGCGACGACCGGTGGAGCTTGCTTTGAGAAAAGAAAAGATACTGTCCGCGGTCGTCGAGAAATATATCGAAACAGGCGAGCCGATCGGCTCAAAGGCGCTGCAGACCGAAGCGGGGCTGGGAGTATCCTCGGCAACCATCCGCAACGAGCTGAAATCGCTGGACGACGACGGCTATCTGACCCAGCCGCATACTTCGGCGGGCCGCGTACCGACCGTCAAAGGGTATCGGTACTACATCGATAACCTGATGCCGACGGTCGATCTGTCCGAAAGACTGCGGGATCATATCAGGGATCATATCCAATCGGGCGCCGAATCACCCGAAACCGTGCTGAACAACACCGCCGCGGTACTGTCCCGTCTGACAAACGCCGCTGCGGTCGTGACGACGCCGTCGGGCGATGAAGCGCGCGTCAACCGCATCCGCTTTGTCGCGACCGGCAGACACACCTCGATGGCGGTGCTGGTCACCTCGACGGGAATGGTCAAGAGCCGTCTGTTCCGATGTGAATTCGTGCTGACGCCCCAACTGCTCTCGATGTTTGACAAGGCGGTGAACGAACAATTCGCCGGCGTAAAGCTCAAGGACATCAACAAGGGCTTTCTGCAGACAGCGGCGTCTGCGATGGGCGAGCTGACCTTGTTTGTTCCGGATGTGCTGATCGCGATCCACGAAGCGGCGCACAGCGCGTTACAGATCAGCGTAGCGGTCGCAGGTCAGACGAATCTGCTGTTCTCCGACGGCTACGATTTCTACAGCGCGAGGAATGTGATGAAGTTTTTGTCCGACACCAAGCGCATTTCGGTTCTGCTCAACAACAGCAGATCGTCGAGGATCTATCTCGGCGACGAAAGCGGCTGTCCGGAGCTTGTCACCAGCGCGTTGATCACGGCGCGTTATACGACGGGCGGCGAGAATGCAGGCGCAATCGCCGTGATCGCACCGACGCGGATCGATTTCAAGACCGTCAGCCGCGAAGTCGGCTATGCCGCCGAATGCGTATCCGAAGCGATCGGCGAGCTGATAGAGCATTAACAAATCCATAACAGGAGTTGAAACCATGGATAAAGAGAAAACCACTCCCGAGACGGAGGAAGTAGCAGAAACGACTGAAGAAGTCCCGCAGGAAAAGGAAAAGAAGCCTGAGAAAAAGAAGGCTGAGAAAAAACAAAAGGCAGATAAAAAGTCTGCTGAGATCGACAAGCTGAAAGAGGAGATCGCCGCGGAAAAGGAAAAGTACATCCGCCTGTATGCGGAGTATGAGAATTACCGCAAGCGCACCTCGGCGGAAAAGCTGCAGATCTATGACGATGCGACCGCTCGAGCGATCAAGGAGATCCTCCCGATGGCGGACAGCGTCACCCAGGCGCTGACCCAGTTCGAGGGAAAGGACGTTCCAGAGGAGTTCAGAAAGGGCATCGAGCTGATCGCCCAACAGCTGAAAACCAGCTTCGAAAAGCTCAAGGTCGAGCCGTTCTGCGAGATCGGGGACACATTTGATCCCGAACTGCACAACGCGGTCTCGATGACGGAAGATGAGAATCTTCCCGAAAACTCCGTCGCCGCCGTATACCAGAAAGGCTACAGGGTCGGCGATAAGATCATCCGCCACGCGATGGTGGTTGTGGCAAACGCGTAGGCGTTTGACGGTGAAGAGTTAAGAGTAAATAGTGAAGAGTGAAGGTTACTCGCTTCGCTCGAACATTACTATACATGTCGCCGCAGGCGACCACATCCGTTATTCTATTTTCAGTAATCAATATTCATTTTATTTGGAGGTATTCATTATGGCTAAAACAATCGGTATCGACTTAGGTACAACCAACTCATGCGTAGCGGTTATCGAGGGCGGCGAGCCCGTCGTTATCGCGAACGCCGAGGGCGCGAGAACCACTCCGTCCGTCGTCGCGTTCTCCAAGACCGGCGAAAGACTGGTCGGTCAGGTCGCGAAGCGTCAGGCGATCACCAACCCCGACCGCACCGTATCGTCCATCAAGAGAGAGATGGGCTCCGACTATAAGGTAACCATCGACGGCAAGGGATACAGCCCGCAGGAGATCTCTGCGATGATCCTGCAGAAGCTCAAGGCCGACGCAGAGGCGTATCTCGGCGAGACCGTCTCGAGCGCGGTCATCACCGTACCCGCATACTTCACCGACGCACAGCGTCAGGCGACCAAGGACGCCGGCAAGATCGCGGGTCTGGACGTCAAGAGAATCATCAACGAGCCGACAGCCGCGGCGCTCAGCTACGGCGTAGATAAAGAAAACGACCAGAAGGTTCTGGTATATGACCTCGGCGGCGGTACGTTCGACGTATCCATCATCGAGATCGGCGAGGGTGTGCAGGAGGTTCTCGCGACCGCCGGCAATAACCGTCTCGGCGGCGACGACTTCGACCAGCGCATCATCGACTGGATGGTACAGTCCTTCAAGGCCGAGACCGGCATCGATCTCAGCTCCGACAAGATGGCGATGCAGAGATTGAAGGAGGCTGCCGAGAAATCGAAGATCGAGCTTTCCGGCGTGACGACCTCTGCGATCAACCTGCCGTTCATCACTGCAGACGCCACCGGCCCCAAGCATCTTGACCTCACCCTGACCAGAGCAAAGTTCAACGAACTGACTGCGGACCTCGTCGAAAAGACCATGGGTCCCGTCAAGACCGCTCTGCAGGATTCCGGCCTTTCCATCAGCGAAATCAGCAAGGTCCTGATGGTCGGCGGTTCCTCGAGAATTCCCGCTGTTCAGGACGCTGTTAAGGGCATCATCGGCAAAGAGCCGTTCAAGGGCATCAACCCCGACGAGTGCGTCGCCATCGGCGCGGCGATCCAGGCGGGCGTCCTCGGCGGCGAGGTCGACGGTCTGCTGCTGCTGGACGTCACTCCGCTGTCCCTCGGCGTTGAGACCCTCGGCGGCATCATGACCAAGATCGTCGACAAGAACACCACTATCCCGGTCACCAAGAAGCAGATCTTCTCCACCGCCGCGGATAACCAGCCGCAGGTCGAGATCAACGTTCTCCAGGGCGAGCGTGAATTTGCCCGCGACAACAAGCAGCTCGGTCTGTTCGCACTGACCGGCATCGCTCCCGCTCCCAGAGGCATCCCGCAGATCGAGGTCACCTTCAATATCGACTCCAACGGTATCGTCAACGTATCCGCAAAGGATCTCGGCACCGGCGCCGAGCAGCAGATCACCATCTCGAACTCCGGCAATATGTCGAAGGACGACATCGAGAAGGCGGTCAAGGAAGCCGAGCAGCACGCTGCCGAGGATAAGAAGCGCAGAGAAGAGGTCGACACCAAGAACGAAGCCGAGCAGGTCGTCTATCAGGCGGAGAAGCTCGT
>CADBOO010000063.1 GCA_902796225.1 uncultured Ruminococcus sp. | reverse complement strand
CTGAGTCCCTCGACGGGCATGACATCATCTACCGAGCCGGGATGCGAGCTGTAGCTGCGCCTGCTCTCCATATAGTTTTCGAGCACGGGCGATATGCGCCTCTCGAGATACTCACGTTTACTGACTCCGGATGCGGCGATGACATGGTCGCGGTCACATACAAGAGTAGGCATAGCGCTGATGCGCGCAAGAACATCGGCGTATTGCGCCGCAAATTCGCTCAGCTCACCTATAGGCGAGTACTTCTTGAATATAACCTCACCGTCGGTAGCGGTGTATATCTCCAGCGGGTCACCCTCGCGGATACGCAGGGTTCGGCGTATCTCCTTTGGAATCACAACTCTGCCGAGATCGTCTATGCGTCTGACGATTCCTGTTGCTTTCATATCTGAATCTCCTTACTATTGTTTGTAAGGTTATTGTTTACAATTATTGCTGAATAATGCGCGATTTGAATTGGTATCATTTTCATATAGAAAAAATTAAGCTATGAAAGAGCGTGATAATAGCTGTGATGTTGACTGCATTAACTAAATAATTAGATGCGTTCAGTTAAAATATTCGCAGGTCATTGACAAGTCATATATTAGTGTGTAGTATTAATTATATGATTTGATATTTTCGATTTGGATTGACAGGTGTATCGGTGACACCGGGAGATATTGGTATGAAGCGGTTGTCAGCAATAACGATTCTGCTATGCTTAGCTTTCTTTACTTTCAGTTGCTTTGCTGCTGAATCGGATTTTTACTGTGCATACGTTGCGAAAACAGAGAGCGGGACGCTGTTTTATATCGATGTATTCTGTAATAATAAGGTTGCGGCGGCAGTTTTTGAACTCGGATTCGACAGCGGGTTGGCAGAGTATCGAGAGATTTCCTCGACTGACTCCGATGGTCACGTCAGCGTTAATCTCAAAGAGGATAAGGTGATCATCGCTTTTGCAAGCAGTTCGGCTAAGAACGGCAAGCTTTGCAGGGCCACTTTCAACGGCAAGGGCTCCGGAGATTGTCTGTTCAGTTTGCATATGAATCATGCATGTGACGGTGATTATAATTACATAAACGGCTTGGCAGATCAATCACTCTATGTCAGACTCGGCAAGGACGGCAGGGTATCGGGATCGTCTTCGTCCTCCGCGTCATCAGGCTCCGAGCTTTCCGATAGATCCGGATCATCAGGCAGCAAGTCAACTAAGGGTAAAAAATCTGAGATAAGCTCTGACGATAATGCCGATGATTCAAAGTCAAAAGGCGGGCTGTACGATATGAGAAAAAACGATCCGCTTAAATACGTTCTGCTAGGCGCGGGAGGCGTGGTTTTTGTCGGAGCGCTGGTTTTTTCGGGTTATTATCTCGGCAGAAAGAAGCGTTTGAAAGCAAATGTCGCTAAGGATAACGTATCCGTAGGCGATGATACGCCCGCAGACGAGAAGCAAGATCAGACTTGATTGTCATGGTGGTTTTACATAACAGAGTATCAATAAGTTATATTTCAGAAGATATGCAAAAAGTGTGCAGGTTGGTTGACCTACACACTTTTTTATCGTTTATACGATTCCGGTTATCCGATAAAGAATTGTGACCAGTAGAGTACACCTTTGCTTTCATAGCAGCCGATGCCTATCCTTTTGAAAGACGCTGAGAGGATGTTTTTTCTGTGTCCTTCTGATTTCATCCAACCGTCAACTACCTGCTCGGGAGTAGGGTAGCCGTAGGCGATGTTCTCTCCGGCATAACGGTATGATAACCCTGCCTCCTGCGCTGCGGTAAAACAGGAACTTCCGTCCGGTCGTGTGTGCGAAAAGTTATGAACGATCTCTTTAGCGCGAACATGAGCGACATCTACAGCGCTGTTGTCAAAGCTCAAAGGAGATAGTCCGTATCGCAACCTCTCGATGTTGACCAGCCTCAAAACCTCTGCTTCATATGCTGAATTGAACTGTGAAGTCGCATGTGCTTGATCGACTGCCGGTTCGGTAGGCTTTTCGGTGGCAGTAACGGGTGTTACAGCGGGCGCTGTAGGTTTTTCGCTCGGAGTTTCAATAGGCGTTGACGG
>CADBOO010000062.1 GCA_902796225.1 uncultured Ruminococcus sp. | reverse complement strand
TGAACCAATTCAAAAGTATCTCTGTCAATAATCGGCTCATGAACGTTTTTGAACACTGCCCTTTTTTCCGGCGGATTCGCTCTACGCGTCTTATTCTTATATAATTTCCCATATATTGACGCGTATTTTATTCTTCCTTTGCTATCACGCCCCTTATTATATCTTCCTTCCCATCTTCCGTCTTTTCTTTTTCTGATTTTGTCCCCGCGTCGTGACAAAATGATCATCTCCCTTCGTTGTTTGACCATCATATTGACCCAATTAACAATTGATTCACATATATAATTAATCTAATACAGAATTATCACGATATGTGGAAGTGCATTTATGCAAAATACAATAGAATTCGTTGACAAAAAGGTCGAAATATGATAAAATTAATTGAATTTATAGTAGGGCAAGTGTGTTTAGAACCAGATGTTCTACGCAAAGCCCAAAAGCTTCATTTTATCAAATACCATATACATCGCATATAAGATTATTAGCGGTTGGTATCAAAAATATTTACTGATTTAAATCTTTAGGGATTTACTGTAAATGTTTTTGATGCGTTGTGATGAGCGTCACTTAGAATCCTTGTATCAGTATTTGGAGTGCAGTTAACGGGGTTTTGTTTGTAATCGTTTGAAATGATTATTATGTATTACCGGCTCAATTGATAACAGTCGGCGAAAGGAATGGCAATGATAAAGTTTAAAACAAAAACAAAGAATTGCCAATTAATAGTACGCGCCAAGCTTTCTTTTGATGAAAAGATCGATCTAAACGAACTGGATCGGTTTTCAAGAAAAACCATAAAAGGCTTTTTATATCCCAAGCAGCTCAAATCCCGGTTATTTGAGTTTAGTGGACCGGTAGGTGTTTCTTTGTACAAAAGGCTCCAGACACCTGTAACAAAGTTTGAGTTTTTCTTTCTGATCGAACAGATTGTAGTTGTCCTGCGTGAACTTCAGAGAGGACAGTTTTCGTTCGGAAATGTTGTATGGGACATCAACAATACATATATTAATACGGCAACAAAGGAATTACAGTTGATTTATTTCCCTTCGGTAATGCGTATTCCGAGAGGAAGTGTGATGCCCTTTTTAGAGTCGCTGGTTTATATGTCAAAGCCCGCTGTCGACGCTGATACGGATTATCTGCCGAGATTTATTTATTTTTTGCGCAATCTGAAATCGATCGACTGTAATCAGATCGAGAATTATATCGCTTCGGAAGAACCGAAAGCTATCAGAGTCATCAAAACACATCATACGGGTTCAAGTGGCTTTTTAACGGATAAACGGCGCGATTACCTTGAACACTATGAGGACGAGGCGACCGGGCTTATGCAGCAAGATGAATACGATGAAGCTACCGGTTTGCTCGATCAGAGATATTACGCCGAAGACGATGATGCTACCGGACTGCTTGGTCAGAATGGTTACGATGATGACGATGATGCCACTGGACTGCTTCAGGATGATGATTTTAACGAGGCGACGGGACTTTTGACTGAACCTGATGACGAATTGTTCAGTGACACTTCATTTGTACAGAGCGGAAGCTATCCGGATACTCCGCCGCTGCCGTTCCCCAGCTTGTTGAGGGTTTCCACCAATGAAACCATCCGTGTCAACAAAGCGGTATTTCGGCTCGGAAAGGCAATGGGTCGTGTGGATTACTGTGTAACTGACAATAACGCTGTCAGTCGCAGTCATGCGGATATCGTGACCAGAGTATCGGGATACTATATCGTAGATCAGGATTCAAAAAACAAGACATATATAGACGGACAGGTGATCCCTTCTTATCAGGAGTGCGAAATCTATGACGGGAGTACCCTCAGACTGGGTAACGAAGAGTTTATTTTTCAGGCACGAAGATAAGGACGGGACAGAATAAAACATAGGCATATCCGATATGTATGGATAGGAGTTACAAATGACATTTACGTTTATTGCGGACACAGACATTGGTAATGTGAAAAAGACTAACCAGGATAGTCTGCTGGTGAAACACGCCGCTTATAACAACAAGGAAGTGTTGATGGCGATCGTGTGCGATGGAATGGGAGGATTATCCAGCGGGGAACTTGCGAGCGCTACCGTTATCAGAGCTTTTGATAAGTGGTTTGATCAAATATTACCTTTTGAACTCGAAAACCCCGATCTGAGTGTTATCAGCGGAAAGTGGGCGGCAACGCTGAAGGAGCTGAACGCTGATCTACTGAAATATTCAAGAATCCAAGGGCGTAGTATGGGTACGACTTTTTCAGGGATCATCTTTATTGATGACAGTTATCTAATCGTGCATGTCGGAGACTCGCGCGTTTACCATCTCTCTTCAGGGATAACTCAGATAACCAAGGATCAGACTTTTGTTGCCCGTGAGATCGAAAAAGGGAAAATGACAAAGGAACAGGCTAAAACGGACAAGCGCAGAAATATGCTTCTTCAGTGTGTGGGCGCATCCGCACAGGTCATTCCCGAAGTGATTATTGATAAAACCGAACCCGGAGCATACCTTTTGTGTTCCGATGGTTTCAGACATGTGATCTCGGAGGAGGAGATTTTTGAGTCTCTGAATCCTGTTAACTGCATCAATAAGCAGGCGATGCACAGCAATACCAGATATTTGATAGATTTAGTGAAGCAAAGAAATGAAAGAGATAATATTTCCGCCATTTTGATCAAGGTTTCATAAAGAGGTAGCGTATGACAGAAGTTGGCACCGTAATAGACGGTAAATATGAAATACTCAAAGAGATAGGCCGCGGAGGCATGTCATATGTATATCTTGCAAATGACACACACCTTAACCGTAACTGGGCGGTCAAAGAAGTAAAAAAGAAGGGTTCCGGCAAAAACGATGAGATCGTTGTCAACAGTCTGTTGGCGGAGGCGAACATGGTCAAGAAACTTGACCATCCGGCTCTTCCGCGAATCGTTGATATCATTGATGACGGAAACACCATTTACATCATTATGGATTTTATCGAGGGTGAGTCTCTGGATAAGATCCTAAAGGCGGAGGGTCCCCAGCCTGAGGATACCGTAATCAACTGGGCGATGCAGATTTGCGATGTGTTCAGTTATCTGCACTCACAAAAGCCTCCGATCATTTACCGCGATATGAAGCCGGCAAACCTGATGCTCAAGCCTAACGGCAACATCAGTATCATCGACTTCGGTATTGCCAGAGAATATAAAGAGCAGAATCTCGCCGATACCACTGTTTTGGGAACGAAAGGTTATGCGCCGCCGGAGCAGTACAGCGGACAGACGGACGCTCGTTCGGATATCTTTGCGCTGGGTATGACGATGCATCATCTGCTTACGGGAGTCGATCCCAGAAGCGGCGAGGCTTATGTGCCGGTTCGGCAGTGGAATCCCGAACTGAGCGATGGTATTGAGTTTATTATCAACAAGTGTGTTGAACCTGTCCCCGAGAACAGATATCAGAACTGTACAGAGCTTTTGGTCGATTTACAGGAGCCGGGGAAGGTAACCAGAAATTGGCGCAATAAGCTCAGAACTAAGCTGTTGTCGTTTATTATCCCGTTGGTGCTCAGTATCTTGTTGGCTGTCACCGGTGTGATACTCGGCATAGCGTCTTCTAATGTGAATAATCAGGACTATGACGCTTTTGTCAACAGTTCCGATGCAGATAAGTATTATTCGGCTGTAGAGATTTTTCCGGAGCGTACAGCGGCGTATGACAAGTTGGTAGAATACTACAAGAATAACGGCGCGACAAACGAACAGATCGCTAAACTCGGCAATACCCTGGAGAACAACTCCTCCAGTCTTGATGTTTCCGATCCCGAAACCGCGCGTCTGTATTACGACGTAGGCAAGCTGTTTTTTTCAGAGTATGACGGCAACACCAAGGAACGCTCAGTTAACGCTAAGAGCTTCTTCCAGACGGCGTCGGAATCTCCCGCGAGCTTTGAAAAGAAAGAAATTGCTCAGTGTTACTATTCTATTTGTACATTTATGACGAATCAAAGCAACACGTCGGAGCATTCCCTTGATGACTATAACGCTTTGTTCGATGAGATCAATGCGGCGATCAAAACCGTCGAGAATTTGACCGACAGTGAGTCGAATTATGATAAGATGACGCTGTATTATTCAACGATGTGTTTGATCCATTCTCAGGCAGAGTACATGGCAGGCGTCGGCTTTGAAGAATCCAGAACTAACGAGATGATGGAGTCGCTTCACAATAAGGTTAACGCAATCACTTCTACCCTCAGCTATGTAAACAACCTCAAGGATGAGATAAATGATAATTATAACAGTTATATGAGCAATATTCATTCCAAGTATAACGAAGTTAACAAGAGACGGGCAGGTGAATTATAATGGCTGCTTCATTATCCACAGCGTCATTGATATGCTATATCGTTGCGGCGGTTCTTCTGATTCTCAGTGTTGTGTTGTTCATTGCGTTGAATATCCCTCAGGTGTTTAACGATTATACCGGCCGCACCGCTAAGAAGAAAATCATGAACATCAGAGATACCAACGAAAACGCAGCGAAGAAAACCTCCCGTACAGATAAGAAGAAAGCCATGTCCGCTGCCCGGGCAACAAAGAAGCGCATCTCGAAGCGCTCGGGTGAAATGCCTGAGACCGGACTTCTCGGCGGAAATCAGGTAAAAAAAGCCTTCGAGGAAGAAACAACCGGTCTTTTAGGCGACACGGAAAGCCTCCCAGAGGAAACCGATGTTATCGTTCAGCAGCGTAAACCTAAGATCAAGCTGACAATGATAGATTCAGTCATGATGATCCATACGGATGAGGTAATCACGTGAAAAGAATGAAGCTCTATTATACGCTGAGTATCATTTTCTTTTCGCTGGGATCCGTCAGTATCCTGTTCATGCCGCTTTCACTCCGATATGCCAACAGTTCCGGGAAAGTGACACTGATCATCAACGGACTGGTCTTTTGGCTGAGTTTTATCATGGGATATATCATGGCTTGGCTTGCCGGCAAAGAACATAAAGCCCGATACGGCAACCCCAAAGCTCGCAGGGCGGGAATGTTCCGGGTGTTTTCCAATCCATACGCGAAAGCGGCAGACATCCTCACCGTGATATCGTTTGTGGGGTTTGCGGGAATGTTGATATTCGGCGTATCATCAAGTTATGTGTGTATAATTCTGCTGTTTCTGTTTGTTCTATCAATCCATATGCACGCTTTACTGAATGGATTGGTTTTTGATACTTTGATTAATAAAGGCAAAGAAAAATGAGGAGAGAGGACATTATGATGACTAAAGCTCACAAGATTACTGCTGCGTTGTTAGCGTTGGCATTGTTGTTGACAATGCTTCCGCTGACAGCTGTTTCTGTCGGCGCAGCAACTGAGGAGCACCCCGACGCGATCACCATCACGGTTATCGACGAGGATGACAACCCTGTTGAAGACGCGGAGATCGATTTCTGTTTTGACTCTGTCAGCAAGGGTGACAAGTACATCGAGAAAGAAAAAGAAAAAACGGATGCACACGGCACTCTCGAGCTGCTGAAGGCATCGGATTTTGTCAGCAACGACCTGACCCTAACCGCTGTGATCAAAAAAGAGGGATTCAAGACAGATGAATCCATTGACAAGATCCAGGTGAAAAACGCGAATCAGGATTTTAAGATCACGCTGATCAGTACTACGCCGCATGGTGTGTCAGCGAAGGCAAATGATCTAACCTACAACGGCAAACCCCAGTTGGCTGTCGAGATCAAGAAGGAAGAAACCGATACAGTTACCTTTAATTTCGAAGACGAAAGAGTCGAGCTGCGTGAAGACGGTCCTTATGTCACCGATGCGGGTGATTACGAGTTTGATGTCAAAATTGAGAGGGAAGACTTTGAACCCTATGAGAAAACCATCAAAGTTACCGTAAAACAAGCGGAACTCTCTGATGTTGTCATAGAGGGAAAAACGGTCAAATATAACGCGGGAAATCTCCTCGAATTGGTTGAAGTAACTGGAATCGACGAGAATAAGGATACCGTTACCTATTCTTGCGAAAACGAAAACGTTACCATGCCCACGGATGGCAGCGAGATCAAAGTTCCCTCGGCATCCGCGATCGGTAAATACCAAATCAGCGTTAAGGTTGAGAGAGACGCGAACTATAAGACGATCGAAAAGGATATCGAAGCCGAGGTGCAGTTGGGCGAGATCAATCTGGGTGATCTGACGATCAGGGGCCTTGACAGCACCTACACCGGCGAGCCGCAGGATGCGCTCATCATCACCGGTTCCGAGGAAGCAAGCGGGTATAAGCTCGATTATAAGATAGACGAAAACGAGTGGACGGACGACCTTTCTGAGATCACTGTGACCGACGCCGGCGATTATCTTGTAAAAGTACGCGCGACACGGACATACTATGAGGATAAAGATGTTCCTGTTGATTCGGCGGCGAGAGCGGAGTACCCCTTCAACGTCCATATAGAAAAGGCACCTCAGTCGGTCGAGTTCAACAATTATGTGTTGTATGGAACCACGGCTGTCGTTCTTGACAAAGATAACGCCGATAACAATATCTATGATTTTTCCGCAAAAGGCGGCGTCACGGATAAAGATATCGTTTATTCGGTTGTGTCCTCTTCCGGTGACGTCCCGAGCACTGTTGCTGAGATCGGCGCTGACGGTAAGCTCACTATCAAGGGAGCGGGCAGTTTCTCCGTTGTAGCTACCAAACCGGGCAGTGAAAACTATAAGGACGGTGTTGCGACGCACAATATCGTTGTTACCGATAACAGCGCCGATCTGCTCTCAATGGATAGTGAAGTGCAGGAGTATGTCTTTGGTAAGAACAGCGGTGTCGTTTCGGATCGCAAAGCGACTAGGATCAAACCAAATGATAACGGCGAAATCACCTATACAATTGATTCAAATGATATTGGCTTGTCGTGTGATTCTAAAACAGGAGAAATCAAGATCAGCGATTACACCAAGCTGTCCGAGAAGCTGGAGACTTCCGGCGGTACTGTTACCGCTACCGTTACGGCGCATAAGGCTGAAGGTACTCAAACCGTGACCAGAGAGGTAGAGGATCAGACACCCGATGGCATGAAGGTCGTTTATTTCACTAATACACGTGGATGGGAAAAAGTTTACGGTTATTGGTGGAAGGGTTCCGAGTATAACAGCGCCTTCCCCGGTGAACAACTGAATAAAGTCGCGATTAACGACTTTGCTCAGGATATATACAGAATGTATCTGCCGACAGACGCTGAAGGAATGATCTTCAGTAACGGTCTCAGCGGCGATTCCCTGCAGCAGACAGAAGATATTAAAGAAATCAAAAACAGCTTTGACTACTATCATACCGGAGAATCTGGCAACAAAGTTTCATCAGTAGAGTGGACAAAGAAAATCACCAGCATGAAGGAAGTAACAGACTCGATTTTCGGTTCATGCGAAGCTCAGTACAGTGTCAAGATCAGCAGTATTCCCGTTCCGAGCACAACATATGAGCTTTCCGGTACGAAGGGCAACGACAACTGGTATGTTTCCGATGTGACGGCGACTGCCGCTGATTCCGAGAATTATCAGATCTCGAGTACTCCTGACCCCAAGGATTTCGCGGCCAGCGCTGTGTTCAAGGATCAGGGTACGGAAAGCCGCTATGTCTATCTGATGGATAAGGACGGCGCGATCACTCCCAAGATCGAACTTGAAGGGCTGAAGATCGATCAAGTCAAGCCCGACGCCAATAATATGAGCATCACGTTCGATGATGAGGATGTTAAATCCGAGACGATCAAGGATAAACAATACAAATTCAACAAGAAAGACAACGATAAGGTGAATGTGACCTTTACCGTGATCGATGAGGATTCCGCAGTTGCTTCCGAGATCAAAAAAATCAAGTGGAAGTATACCAGAGACGGTTCGGTATCCTCTATTCTTGAAGAGGACGGCGGAGAAGTTGAGGTCACTAAGACGGAGGATGTTCCCCCGACCTATCAGGCTACCATTACCCTTACCGCGGAGCAGGCGAAGCAGTATCGCGGAAAGCTCTCGTTCACCGCAACCGATACCGCAGGCAACGAGAGTGATCATAAAACCGAGGATTCTATCGCGGTACTGGATACGGTGAACCCGAGACTGATGGATGCGATCCATGAGAAGGGCGCCGATGATGTAGAGTATTACCCGGAAGAGGGTGAAAGCGGCACGATCCATTTCTATTCCGGTGATATCAAGTTCAGCTTCGTGATCAAAGAGGCGAACTTCTTTGCGGAGAATGTTGACATCACTCTGACAAAAGACGGCAAAAAGTCGCCGACTCCCAATGTGACATGGAGCGATGACGACGACGTTCATACCGGTACTTTCACCATCAGCGGTGACGGCGACTATAAGGTATATATGGAATATGCCGACCGTTCCGAGAACATCATCAAGGATAAAAACGGCGAGAGTGAGATCAAAAAGTATGAGTCAGAACAACTGACGATCGACGCCACTAATCCTGTACTGGCATTCGAGTACAACAGGGAAGAGCAGTCGATCAAGTTTACTGTGACCGAGCACAACTTCAGGGCTTCTGCTATCAACGTAACCGAGAGCGCGGTCGACTTGAATGGTGTCGCACAGACACTGACTAAGGATATCAATACCATACTGCATGACGCCGGAAACTGGAAAAAGGTCGAGAACAAATCCGACACCTATCAACTGGAATATAAAGAACTGGATGACGGAATATATACATACGATATCGCGTATACCGATGTAGCGGGCAATATTGCGATGGATATCACCGGCGAGCATTTTGTAATCGATCACAGTGCTCCTTCGGATATCACGATCAGCTACAGTAAGCCTTGGAATGAAACGCTTTTGGGCGCTGTTACCTTTGGTTTCTATAATCCCGATGTCACAGTTACCTTTACGGCGGTCGATAAGTTCTCCGGTGTAAAGACCTTTAACTGGGATTACACCCGTCTTGACGGCGCGAGCGAGAAATGCGAGAAGCATCTGGCCGACAAAGCAAATGCAGTGTTGAAGAGCGAAGAAGATAAGACGCTTTTTACCGCGCAAATCACACTTCCCGCCGAGGAAGTAAAGGATCTGATAAAAAGACAGCTCAAGGGAAATATCTCTGTGAACGCGACAGATGGTTACAATAATACCAGCGATACCGTAGGCGACGATAAAAATGTTGTTGTTGTCGATACGATCTCACCTAAGGCAACAGTGAAACTGAGTGATAGCAGCCGTGATTATAACGGTACCCGCTACTACGGTAAAGATAAAAAGGGGGAGGCTGTAGCTACCTTCTACGTAGAGGAGTCAAATTTCTTCCCCGAAGATTTCAAGGTCACAGTTGCCGAGAGCGGCGGATCCGCTAATCCGGTCAGCGTATCGTGGACAGATTCTTCTGTTGATGATCACGTCGGTGTTGTTAAACTGAAAGGAGACGGTCATTACACTATATTTGCCGAATACACGGATCGCTCCATGAATAAGATGGATTCTTATCAGTCTGAACCGATCACGATCGATACGATCGCTCCTGTTATCAATGTCCAATATCAGAACAAAGATGTCATCGAGACCTTGACTGACCGAGAGGATCACGAAAGAGATTATTTCGACACAACTCAGACAGCGGTCGTGACGATCACCGAGCATAATTTCTTTGAAGGTGGAGTCGATTTCTCTGACATCATAAGCAAAGATATCACCGGTGAGCCGTTGGATATTGACGATCTTTCATCCAGATCCAAGTGGACCAACCTTGGCGATGTTCATACGATCACCTTGACCTATTCCGGTGACGCAAACTATACCTTCGATCTGAACTGTGAAGATTTAGCAAAGAATACGTCAAAGGATTATCAGCCTGATTACTTTACGGTCGATACCGTTGCGCCCTCTGTACAGTCTGTTTCTTACAGTACCAGCGTTCGTGAAACCGTGATCAGCAACATTTCCTTCGGCTTTTACGGCGCGACAATGGAGGTAACATTGACCGCGACCGATAATATCGCCGGTGTACATGGCTTTGAGTACAGCTACAGAAACGCGCCGGGCGTCAGCAGTGTCAACGATGAGTTGATCCGGCAGGCAATGGACGAGGGAAGCATCACCTATTCCAATGGCGGAGCAACGGCATCTCTGGTATTCAGCATCCCGCGCGACGCATTGGGACCCAGCAACCAGTTCAACGGCTTGGTTGATTTTGAGACCCAGGACCGTTCGCATAACTCAACTGCTCATCAGGAGGATAAGCGTATCGTTGTCGATAACATTGCTCCGGTATGCAGCGTGGATTTGGGTAATCCCGTCAATCAAAGAGGCGGCGTATCGTATTACAACGGCGCGTTTACGGGAACCATAACGATCAATGAGGCGAACTTCTACTCTGAGGATGTAAACGTTACTTATACAGCTAACGGCAGTTCCGCAGGAGCCCTGCCTGTAACATGGAGTGATGAAAGCGTAGACACCCATATCGGTACATTTACCCTTTCATCCGAAGGTGATTACACCATTAATATCACGTATACCGACAAATCCGGCAACACGATGGATCCGTATACTTCCAACCAGCTGACGATCGATACGCATATCGATGAGCCTACTTTCACGATCAACGGCACTGAGGTGAAGGGTGATAACGGAGGAGCCTATAAGGACGACATAAATGTAGGCTACGCTTATTCTGATCAGAACTTTGATACCAGAACGATCGAACTGGTCAGAACTCGCTTCAATGAAGTCAAAGATGTTACCGATGAGTTCATCAAGGATACTCCCGACGCAAAGGGCGGTCAGGGCAGCTTCAGTATTCCGAAGGAAGTCGGCAACGACGGAATCTATGTGCTGACGATCTCGATGAGCGATCTGGCAAATCACACGGTCGAATCTCATGTCAAGTTTACCGTCAACAGATTCGGCTCCGTATATGAGTACAGCGATTACCTGATGACGCTGATCAAAGACGGCGGTCAGTATATCAAAAAAGGTGATGACGCTGACGCGGCAATTACTAACGATCTTGTTATCACCGAGTATAACGCCGATAAGCTGGTCAAGGATTCATTGAATATTACGATCACTCGCGATAGTGAGCCGGTTAAGGCGGAATTCAAGAGCAATCCGGTTGCTTCCGATGATGTGGAGATCGGAGCTTCGGGTTGGTATCAGTACGAGTATGTTATTGATAAGAAGAATTTCACGGAGGACGGCGTTTATAAGATCTCGCTCTCTTCTAAGGATAAGACCGATAACGAGTCTACCAGCGTTCCTGAGAACTCTATCACCAAGTCCGGCGCTCAGGTTCTCGATACAATGACATTTACGGTAGATACTACGCTTCCCGAGATTCGTAATATCATTAACCTGGATCATCAGATCGTCAATGCCGAAGAGCTCGATGTTAAATACAGCCTGGTTGATATCGGCGGATTAAAAAACGTTGAAATCATGGTTGACGACACGGTTGTTGATACGATCAATAATTTCGACAATCTGCACGATTATAACGGCTCGTTTACTCTCAAGGAGAAGAACACAAGTCAGAATATCCGATTGATCATTACCGACATCGCCGGTAATATCACGGATACCGCCTCCGATGATTTTGATACTAAGGATATGTATCAGTTCTATGACACGATCACTCTGTCAACCAACCTGTTTGTACGTTGGTTCGCTAATAAACCGTTATTCTACGGTTCCATCGGCGGTGCTGTGTTACTTCTGATAGGAATAGGGTTCCTGATCGCTTACGCAAATAAAAAGAAGAAAAAACAAGGTTAATTGATTGTTTTTCCTCCCTGTACGCATAATCTGCGTACAGGGAGGAGATGACTCCCCCTGACCGGATCGGATATTTGCTGAAAATCAGATTATCAGATACGATGGTAGTTTGATTTTTGATAAATACGGAGTGGGAAGTATCATCGATGAATACATTAGTTGAAAATAAACTGATAGAGGAAATTGCTTACGGTACAAACTTTGCCTATGTGCTGAACAAGGAATGTACTTTTCTGCCTACGGAGTACAAGGTGCTGCATGCTCAAAGGGACAATGGGTTTTTGAAATGCTTGAAAACCTACTACAACGGTAAGGTTCAGTTGTTTTATTTGACCGAAAGCTTTGTTCCGTTGAACTCGCTGCTGTTCAGACTGAATCCCGACAGCTTTCTGACTTTGGTGTCCGGCTTGCTTGGGACGATTATTGATGTGAAGAACAACGGCTTTTTATCCTGTATGAACATTGATTTGTCGTATCAGCATATTTTCGTTGATCCGAAAACATTGAAGGTCAGTCTGGTATATATTCCGGTTGGGCAGCATTTGTTCAGTGACTACGCTTCGTTTGAGAACAAATTGCGTATTAGTCTGATCAAACTGATATCGGAGGTTCAACAGTTGTCCTCGCCGAGCACCGTTAATCTGAAAAATGATCTGCAGAACGGTTCTATGTCGATCGAGGATATTGCTGCCGGCTTTGGCGGTCATGCGCCTGTTAACCGCGCTCAAAACCGGACTCAGTCTGTACCGGGTACGAAGAGCAATCATCAGTCTGCGGCGAGAGCGTCCATGAAACTGATATCGCTGAATCCGGGCGCCGCAATGGAGATTGCGGTTACAAAACCGGAGTTTGTTATCGGCAAGAAAGCATCGGCTGTCGACGGAGTTGTTTCGTTTAACAGGATGATCAGCAGGATCCATTGTAAGATCACACAGAAGCAGAGTACGTTTTTTATTGAGGATCTGCAGAGTGTCAATGGTACGTATGTTAACGGCAAAAGGCTGTCGCCTCATGCTCCTACAGTTATTAAGCACGGCGATATTGTCAGTCTCGCAAACTCTGATTTCCAAGTAAAAATATAAGGTGAGGATTTATGTCGGTACCTAAGATCATGATCGCTGACAGTGATTTGAATTATATCACTCCGATTCAGCTGAAGTTTATAGAAGAGTTTTTTGACAAAGTACAACTTGAACTCGTTACGGACGAAGCGTATTTTGACGAGTATTTTTCTCATCCCCGTACACTGGATATCCTGATCATATCCGAGGAGTTTTATGACTATACGCTTTCCAAGCACAACATCGGTCAGATCTTTCTGATGACGGAAGAGCAGAACGAGGATATGACGGCTGAGCTTGCCGTAAACAGAATATACAAATATACCAGTATCAAGGAGATCTTTAACGAAATCACCGGCAAAAGCAGTGATATTCTGAACGTGACCGGTAATACCAAAAAAGAGACTGAGATCATTCTGGTATATTCCGCTATGGGCGGAAGCGGAAAGACTACCGTAGCGATGGGAATCAGCGCCTGCTTAACCAAGAATTATAAGAGAGTTCTCTATCTCAACGCGGCGCGTATACATACATTTCAAAGAATGTTGGATAATTCTTCTCCTGTTTCATCCTCTGAAGTATATACCGGGATCATTCAGCAAAACGATAGTATTTACGAGGACGTAAAGCATGTGATCCGCAAGGAGAGATTTTATTATCTTCCTCCGTTCAAAAATGCATTGATTTCCCTCGGCGTTCCCTTCTCGGTATTTGAGAAGATTGCTGTACAGGCAAAGAAATCCGGCGATTATGATTATATCGTTATCGACGGTGACGATACATATGACGAGGATATGGTTCGTATCATCAATGCCGCTTCTAAGGTGATTGTAGTAACCGAGCAAACCGAGGCGTCTGTTTATGCGACCAATATTTTGATTTCTAACTTGAACGGCATCAATTCAGGTAAATATCTGTTTGTGTGCAATAACTTTGACAAACTTGCCGATAACGCCTTGGTTTCCCCGGATATCAAGCCGAAGTTCACAGTCAGTGAATATATCGACCATATCGAACACTACGATAGTATCAGGGTTAATGATTTAGAAGGAAACATCGGTATACAAAAAACAGCGTTTTTGATCATATAAGGAGATATCCATGGAAAAAGAGACTGCTATCATCATTTTCAATATTATGAAAAGAAATTTTTCGGTTGATTTGGAAATACCGTTGGATATTTCCGCTAATGAGCTTGTCAACGCATTGAATACGGCATATGACCTGGAAATTGATGTTACCGATGTCAAAAACTGTTATTTAAAAGCAGAAAATCCATACGTTCTTTTAAAAGGAAATAAACAATTGGCAGACTTCGGAGTCAGAAACGGCACTGTAATAAACTTTACAGAATGAGGTGATTCATTATGGAATACGGATATGTAGCTAAAATATCGAATAAAAACCTTTATCGTGAGGTCCAGCTACCGGTTGACGCAAAGTATACCAAAATCGGCATGGATCTGGACTGTGATGTTCGTTTCTATAAGGAATCTTTCTTTGAGAGCTTTTCTCTGACCTTGAGAAAGATCGACGGCGTCTGGCGCGCTACTTGCTCAGACAATATCTATTTAGATGTCGGAGATGTCAGAAAGCTGATTACAAAGCCATTGGCTCACGGCGATTCTTTTTCCGTTAAATATCAGAATTCCGAGAGTGAATTGTTTAGGATAGAGTTTCTCTTTGACTTTGATAACGAGAGCAAAAAATATGACAGAAGCATTGATGTTTCTACTGTAAACTCTTTTACGATAGGCTCTTCTTCAACCTGCAATATTGTGCTGAGAAGCTCTAACATCAATAAGGATCTGATCGAACTGACAAGAACCAGACAAGGTCTTTTATTGAGAATAAAGTCAGTAGCCTACGGCGTTTATTTGAACGGTAAAAAAGCGTCGAGCGGAGAGATTATCCGTGACACAGATTTCTTCTCGATTGCAGAATTCAGCTTCTATTATCACAACAATGTTCTGAAAACATCTAAGGCTGTTCTTGTTAACGCGCTGACATATAATGACGAGATTGATATGGGCGAATATCCGAAGTTTACCAGAAACGCGAGGATACATCGTTCGATCAATGAGCAGTCGATCGAGATACTGGATCCTTCCACAAAGCCCGAAAAGCCAAAGACCAATCTTGTGATGAGTATGCTGCCTTCGATGGGTATGATGCTCACCTCCGGCGCGATGATGATGATGTCCGCACAGGGAAATGGCAGTTGGACAATGATTCTGTTCAGCGGCGTTTCAGCGGGTATGGCGGTTATTACGGCAATAGCAGGTTTTATCGACAATAAAAAGAACTATAAGAAGTCCATACAAAAAAGAATAGACGATTACAACGATTATATTACCCGTAAAAAAGAGGAGATCCTCAAAGCGAGGGTATCTGAAAAAGATCAGATGGAAAGCCTCTTCTTCAGCACGGAAAAAGAGCTGGATATGCTATACCGTTTTTCGCCTGAACTATTTGACAGACAATCTACGGATTGGGACTATCTGTTTGTACGATTAGGCAGCGGTCCCGTTCTCTCGAAACGCGGTGTCGAGCATAAAAAGCAGGAGAAACTGGAGCTGGAAGATGAGATCCAAATGATTCCGGAGCAGGTGAAACAAGAGTTCACCATGCTCGAAGATGCTCCTCTTGTTTGCGATTTCAAAAGCGCCAACGCGGTATGTATTTGCGGTGATGAGCCGTGTCGTTTTGATTTGTTCAAGAATATCGTGTTTGATATTTGTACCAGACAGTTTTATTCCGATGTTTCACTTATTTTCGTCTGTGAAGAAAAGAATAAGGAAAAGATTAACTGGCTGAGATTCCTGCCTCATGTCCGTAATGACAATACCAACGGCCGCAATATCGTTTGCGATGATGAAAGCAAGACGAGACTGTTTGATTATCTGTACAAAGAGCTCTCACAGCGTGAGGAGCTCTGCAAGAACAATAACGATATGACCTTCAGCAATCATATTGTTATGTTCCTTTATAATGAGTACGGTTTTCAGCGCCATCCTATTTCGAGATTTGTCAGGTTGGGCAGTAAACTGGGTGTTACCTTTGTGTTTATGACGGAAAGCAAAGACACCGCGCCCGAGAACTGCTCATGGATTATAGATGTAACATCCTCTGAAAGGGGCGAACTGATCAATACCGCCAATCAGAACTCGGTTTGTGAATTCCATTATCAGGCTATCAGCGATACTGTAGCTAAAGATACCGTGCGTTTGTTAGCTCCCATTTATACGGAAGAGGTTTCTTTGGAGAGTTCTTTGACCAAAAGCATTACTCTCTTTGAAATGATGAAGATTCTGATGGTTGAAGATATCGATCTTCGTGAAAACTGGAAGAACTCTCAGGTCTTCAAGTCCATGGCGGCGCCGATCGGTGTTACCAAGAGTGATTATGTGCTTTTGGATCTGCATGATAAGGCACATGGTCCTCACGGCCTGGTCGCCGGTACAACCGGTTCCGGTAAATCGGAATTGTTGCAGACATACATCCTTTCGATCGCTACTTTATTCCATCCGTATGAAGTTTCTTTTGTTATCATAGACTTCAAGGGCGGCGGTATGGTTAACCAATTCAAAGATCTTCCGCATTTGCTGGGTGCCATTACCAACATCGACGGAAAGGAGATCGACAGATCCCTCAAGTCAATTAAAGCCGAATTGCAAAAAAGACAGAGATTATTTGCCGAAGCGGAAGTCAATCATATCGATAAATATATCAAAAAATATAAAGCGGGCGAGGCTAAAACACCGATTCCGCATCTCATTCTCATCGTCGATGAGTTCGCTGAGTTGAAAGCCGAGCAGCCTGATTTCATGAAAGAATTGATCTCGGCCGCGCGTATCGGCAGAAGCTTGGGCGTCCATCTTATCCTTGCTACGCAAAAACCTTCCGGTCAGGTGGATGAACAAATCTGGAGTAACTCGCGCTTTAAACTCTGTCTGAAGGTTCAAGGCGTTGAGGACAGTAACGAGGTTTTGAAATCTCCGCTGGCCGCTGAGATCAAGGAACCCGGTCGCGCCTATCTGCAGGTGGGCAATAACGAAATCTTTGAGCTGTTTCAGTCTGCATATAGCGGCGCGCCTGAGAAGATGGCGGAAACAAATGTTAAAGAGTTCGCTGTATATGAGGTTTCCGACTCCGGTAAGAAAACAGAGGTCTTTAAGCAAAAGAGAAAGAAAAACGCTGAGGGTAACCGAACTCAGTTGGAGGCTATCGTAGAGCACGTTCACAATTATTGTGAAAAAGAAGATATTCACAGACTGCCTAACATTTGCCTGCCGTCGCTTCCGGAAATCATCTCTCAGCCCAAAGCTACCGCTCCCGTACGCGGAATGATTGATATCGGTCTTTATGATGATCCCGATAATCAGGTTCAGGATTCTACATATATCGACATTACCAACAAGAACACGCTGATTATCGGCGCGTCCCAGTACGGTAAAACGAACCTGCTTCAGTCTGTTATCAAGAGCGTTACGGAGAATTC
Organism: uncultured Ruminococcus sp.; assembly: GCA_902796225.1. Classification (GTDB taxonomy): domain Bacteria; phylum Bacillota; class Clostridia; order Oscillospirales; family Acutalibacteraceae; genus Ruminococcoides. The sequence continues at coordinate 8,653 of CADBOO010000062.1, read as the reverse complement.
TTCTCCCGCCGAATCGGTTTTCTATATCCTTGACTTCGGTTCAATGGTTTTGAAAAACTTTGAATCCCTCAATCATGTAGGAGGCGTTGTAACTTCTTCCGATGATGAAAAGCTGAAGAATCTCTTCAAACTCCTTTTTGAAGAAATCAACGCAAGAAAGGAAAAACTCCTGACGGTAGGCGTCAGTTCCTTTGCTTCCTATCTTGAAGCAGGCTATACGGACTTGCCCCATATCTATCTTATGGTAGATAATTTTACAGCGCTATCTGAGCTTTATCTTGAAAATGATGACAGTCTTTTGACGCTTATCCGCGAGGGTATTTCGTTTGGTATCTCCACAATCATCGCAAACAGCCAGACGGCAGGTATCGGATATAAGTACTTGTCGAATTTTGCCAACAAGATCGTGTTGTATTGCAACGACAGCAATGAGTATACCAACATTTACGACCATGTGACCGTCAAACCCGATGAAAAGCCCGGTCGTTGTATCCTTGAGTTGGATAAACGTCTGATTGAATGTCAGACTTATCTGGCGTTTGAGGGTGAGAAGGAGATCGACCGCGTCAATCAAATGCGTGGCTTCATCGGTCAGATCAATCGGAAATATCCGGATCAACATGCCAGACAGATTCCGTGCATTCCCAATGTGCTTACCCGTGAATCGCTCGCAAAAGAATTCGACGCGTATACAAATCGTTATTCCGTCCCGATCGGTCTTACATACGAGGGCGTTAAGCCGTTCTTCCTTAATCTGGAACAGCTTGGCATTATCGGCATCACAGGGCGCGAAAACTTCGGGCATAAGAATCTGGTGACTTACCTGCTTAATACACTTCTCGGCAACCCGTACCATTCTGCCAATATCGTTATCTTTGATGATATCTCCAGAAAGTATGCTGAGTATAAGAACGAGGTTGACGCATATTCGCTGAACACCGAGATCGTGCTTGATATCATCAGAGAGTGGCATAAAGAATTAGACAGAAGATATAATAAGATGCTGCTCGAAGATAAGATGGATGACGATAATGAGCTGCTGGTCATGGTCATTCAGAATAACGATGTCGCAGCGAAGATACAGTCTGATTTTGCGGTGTTGGATCTGTTCAATGAGATGATGACAAGATACGTGAATATGGGTGTTTGCATTATCTTTGCCAACTATCCTAACTCACCGGTTTCTTACGATGCGCCCGACCCGATTCGGATGGTTCGCCAGAATCAGCATGTCATCTGTCTGGAAGACCTGCAAAACATGAAATGCTTTGATCCTCCGTATGAGGCGATCAGAGACAACAAGAAACCTGTTTCCCTTGGCGACGGATATTATATCAATAACAACGATGTAGTCAAACTTAAAATCGTTTCAGCGGAAGAGTAAGGAGGGATACTTATGGCATATACTCTTGATTATTATAAGAATCTTTACAATCAGCTAAAGTGTCAAATCGCTGACCGCAACAGACATAATAATAACATTCAAAATGAAATCAACCGTCTTCAAGACGCGTATAACAAGCTGGGAAATATCAAAAGATATAACGCCAACAACGCGGACAAAGTCCGTGTTGAGGCCAGGCTGAACAAGGTTGCTCCAAATGTTAATTGGCGCGGTTTTTATAAGAAAGAATTTGACGCTGTTATCAACGGACGCGTTGAACAGGGGACGAGCGAATTTTTTACCAGCATCGACCGGATGCATGATGAAATCGGACAAGCGCTGACAAGGAAGAAAAATGAGCTTGATACAGGTTTTTCGTCTTTAAACTGGATTCGCAATCGACTCAACGATGTTGACAGAACAATTCGCAATTGGGTCAATTAACGAGGAGGTGATCTTGTGGCTGAAGTAAAAGCTGATTTTAGCAGTATAGATATGTTGATTGAAAGAATAGTTTCATCAGAGAAGAAAATGAAACATACGGTAGCAAAGATCTCCGATCCATCCATCTGCAATGGCATTATGATCACCGCGTATGTCGAAAGGATCAGGCAGATCAGTAGATTGTTGGGTGACTATAAAAAGTTGCTCGAGAAAGATGCGATGGATTTTGACAAATCCAAAAATACGATCGCCAATATGGACGCTCAGCTTAAAAACCTATACAACTCCAATTCTTAACGCTGGTCTACAGTTGGAAAGCACGAAAGGTGAATACTTATGTCATATAAAAAGGTATATTATGACGAGATTTGGGAAATAACATCCAAGAGCGCCACTAAATGTAATGAATGGCTCGGGGAATTGAATGAGGTCAAGAATGCTTTAGATGAATTCCAGGCGACCTATGCGTTTACGGGTCAAGCGGCTGAAAGTATGAAATCTTATGTCAGCGAGGTCCATGGCACACTCAATCAGCTGATGATCTTAATCATCCAAACATATATGGCGAAGGCGGCCAGCTATTATAATGGCTATTTGAATAACGTTGATATGGGTGATGGCTCGGATTACGGCGCTCACTATACGACGATCGTTTACAATGAAGTCAACGAGTCAGGCTCGATCAAGCATAAGGTCGATAATGTCAGGAATATCATGAATGCTGTTGCTGCCGATGCTAACAGGGTAAAAAACAGTATTTCCGATCTTGTTGTGATTTCGGCTTCACCAAAGACGCAAAGCTTATCGGACGCTTTGGATAGGGCAATCAAAAAAGCCACTATGGTCAATAAGCTTGTAGGGATTTATGAGTCCGGTCATACTAATGATTTTACGGAAATCGATGAACTGATAATCCAAGCGAAACGCATTATCAACAGCCAACTTAATAAGGGCAGAGCGCCCGTTGTCCAATATCAAGCCGGCGGGATCGCGGCGTTTTGTGATTTCGAAAAGATCAGTGTAAACGGTCAGGCAGCCGCGGATTATTGCAATGCTTTCTCAAAATCAGCCGAAGGTGAGAAAGCAATGGTATTGGCGTTGAATCGCGATGCATTGTTGGAAGAAGAAGCCAAGGCAAGCAGAGAATGGGCAAAATGGATCACAGTCGGTGTTGCGGTTGTCGGTGGTATCGTTTTGACCGTTGTGACTGCAGGCGGAGCGGCGCCGGGCGTATGCGTGGGTGTCGGTGCGTTAGTCGGCGGCACTACAGCCGCAACCGGATGCTTTGTGGATAACTACATTGAAAAAGGCGATGCGTTCAAAGAGATGAACTGGAGTGATTTCGGAAAGAAGGTTACAATCGGCGTGGTAACCGGAGCAATATCCGGTTATGCAGGCGCTGTTGCTCAGGGCTCCGCAATCAAACAGCCAATTCAAGCTGCGTGGAACTCCGCTAAATATGAAATGGCTGAAAAAGCCGCCGGTGGCGCTATCAATACGATTTGGGATGTTGGCGAAGCATGTGTAAGAAGAAAACCCGGCGATGAAATCCAAAGTATTTTCTGGAAAGATGTGAAAGAAGGCGCCAGAGATACTCTTGTCTCGGGAGCCGGAAGCTTTGCCGGCGGATGGGTAAAAGGTAAATTTGCCGTCGATACATCCGACAAGGGCTATCTGCAAAAAGTCTCTGAGGCAACAGCTGCCAGTACAGCCGAAAATCTTGCAGGCGGCAGTGTTAATACTGTTTTCGATTTAGGCGAAGCAGTACTGGATAACGATCCCAATACGACGGTTAAATCAGCACTGTATGAAAACGCCAAAAGCACTGCCGGCGGGATCATCGGTGACGCAGCGGGTAACGTAGTATCAAATATAGACACAAAAGGGATCAAGAATACTGCTGCAAAGACGGTTGTTCAAACTGCTCAGGATACGACAGCCGATGTATTTAAAAAAGCCGGTAAAGGTATGACCGAACGTACAATCGATTATGGCTCGGGGAAACTGAAAGACGGCGGAAAGATCATCGACGATATCTGGGAAAAGGATTTGGATAGCGGTCGAGATATCGCTGAGTCCGCAGGCAAGAGCTTTGGCGAGCACGTTTCTGATGAAGTGTTTAAAGATAAGCAGTATTATGTCGATATGAAGCGCCATGATTATGATCATGACGGAAAAATGACTTTCGTACAGTTTGATGATTACGCTGTTACAAAAGAGGACTTTGACGCGGCACAGAAGGTTGCCGGTCACGGCGCGTATAAGGACAAGACCGCCCAGGAGATTTTAGGACTGGACAGAGATACCGACCTGAGCTCCGGAAAAGTGCGAACTGTCAATATCGATATGACAGAGGAGTACTCTTATCAGCGCAAGACGACCGATACTGTTACTGTAGATGGAAAGTATACCTTCAAGAAGGATTACTATCAGGCAGCGAATAATGTGGCGGGTAAAGGTGATTACGCGGACAAGTCCGTGCAGGATTTGTTAGGCGTTCCCGAAGACACTAATGTGAACAAGGTTACTTCAAAGCGTGTTCCCAATGAAGATATCGGTATCGGAAAGAAGGTCGAACTAACTTCTGACAGCGGTACTCAAGCTACCAAGGTCCATATTTCCAGTATGTATCATGAGACAAAGTTGGAGAGAGAACAGGCTAAGATAAAGGCGGCTGAGAATAAGGCTGCACATCCGTATTCCAAAAAAACCTATAAAGACTTTTATAAAAAGGACGCTAAATAATTCATTACATTATAAAGGAGAAATATTATGGAAAAAATCGATTATTTACCGCTCGGCAGCGTAGTCTATTTGCATGAAGGCAACAAAAAACTCATTATCATCGCACGCGGACTGGTTGCCAAAAACGGAGACGGACAAATTTTCTTTGATTACGGCGGCGTTCCTTATCCGGAAGGTCTGATGGATGATCAAATGGCATATTTCCAACATGACGGCATCAAAAAGGTGGTTTTCGAAGGCTACAGCGATTTAGACGATGAAGCGACCGTTGAAAAGATCAACGATTTTGCCGCAGCTCATCCCGATATTCCCAGAGGTAATATCAAAGAGCTGCTCGGCGAAGTATAATACAGTTTGATAATTGGCAAAACCAATCTTCAATAATACAAATAATAAGGAGGTGAAACAATGGCTAATCAGATCAGAATGACTCCTGATACCATGCGTACCAGAGCCAGCGAGTATACCACAGAAGCCAACAATATTCAGCAGACTATCAATAAGCTGGACAGACTTCTTGGTCAGCTTCAGAGCGAGTGGGAGGGTGATGCGAGCAGAGCATACGCCGACAAGTTCAATCAGCTTCGTCCCGGTTTTGTTAAGACTAAAGATTTGGTCGACGAGATCGCTGCCGCATTGAGAAAGACCGCTCAGATCGTTGAGGATACCGATAGAAATATCGCAGGTCAGTTCAGAGGCTAAAACATATTCCGGCAGCTGCCTCCATACGGATCGGCTGCCGGATTTATGCTTTTCTATGATGTATCACCTAACAGGTCATCAGAGCCGCGATGAATTCAATGAGCCCTGTTCCGTTTCAGAGTCGAAATCCGGCGAAACAAATAATCTTTATGCTTACGGGGATAATCTGCAGGAAACGCCATCAGTTGAAAGAGTGATAACAAAGCATTGCCGCGCTGATTACGTCAAAGGCATTGCGTTTATTGATATATGACATTAATCAGAAAAAAACTATCCGAGGGTTGCAGCATAGTGTTTCTATGTGAAAGCGATATCGGCGGATACTTTCAAATATATACAACATAGGATGTGATTTGCAGAGAACCGAAAGAACGTTCTTTTGAGCAGGAGCATCAAATACAAATGCGCATCCATTGATTTGACATACACCGAACAGAGAGAGGGATAATATTATGAGTGTGATCGACGATTTGATAAAAGGTCTCAGAAAACAGATTGCGGACGCGGAGAATCTGATTAAAAAAAGGAAGAATGAGATCAGTAAATTGCAGGAGCTGTCTGCCAAGGAAAAAAGGATTGACAGTAGGATCAACGAGTCTCTGGAATCGCTGTATGCCGGGATCAGACAAAGGTCTTCGGGAGTCAGTCAGGAGTTCTCCGAACGCTACCTCCGTGAAATCAAGCAGATAGTAAATAAAAACCATCTCAACAATATTACGGAAGAAACACAGCGACACAAGAAAACATTCTTCGGAAAGATCGATGAGAAAGAGAGGGAGATCAGATCTCTCAGAAATCAGATCAGTAACTGGGAAAAAGATATCGCAAATAAGGTCGCGGAAGCGGCCAAGGCGTTGAAGGAAGGAGTGTCGAAATAATGGCTCAGGAAATAATGGCAAGGGCAGATGTAGCGCGCGGATTAGCGAAATACATTCAGGAACGCAGCGAGGATAAGCTGTACGATTACGGAAAAATGTGCTCTTATAATACAGTGGAAGGAAAGATCCAGCAGGGTTTGTTTAATATCAACAGCGAGATGAATACATGCACGGCATGCTCAAAACAGTTGATGGCATGGACAGCTAATTTTCTGATAAAAGCTGCCGATGTATTTGAAGAGACAGATCAAAATGCCGCTAAGGAGATAACTGAGTCATGATTGTAATAAACTCTGATTTAACTACCTTTGCAAAAAAATTCAAGAAGTATGCTGATGGTTATAACGAATATCTGGAAAAATGTATCGGATGGCTGGATAGTGTTGAAGCTGAAGCGTTTTCTTCCGGAGCGGTTCACGACAGCTTGCGTATTTTTAACCAGAATATAAGAAGAGTCCGGGATGTTCCCGAAAAGATCGGAGCATCTCTCTACACAACGATCATTAATCTGCTGCTGGATATTGACAAAGCACAAACGATCAATGGCGCAAGGGTATTATACGGAGAAGGTTTTTCGGGAAAAAGAGATTACACATGGTCTCACTTTTATAAATTGAGAGATCTCGCTCAGTGTGCTGATTATGATACGAATGTATTATTGCAGTTGTGCGACATGGTTAATGATTTTATCCTTGGGTGCATTAATATCTTCGGAACTTTTGATAATTCGAAATCGAGGTATCTCGAATGGACTCATGCTGCTATTTTGCAGTATAATGATGTTACGGAGCGTCAGCTGAGAAACATTTTCAGGAATATAGATGAAGTTGACATGAAATACGCTGCACAGTTCCAGAGCATTGCGGATACGATCAAGAGTCTGTGTGATTATATTTGTATTTTTAGAGACATCATGCAGAAATACGCGATAAATCCGATGGCTTTCAATCTAGACGGCATTAACTTCAACGATACGCTTGCCGCGCTTATGCATTCGCTCAATACGATCATCAAAATGAACGTTGTTACCGATGAGGATGTAGAACAATTTGTCAATTCCGAATTCGCGGATTCGTTCCTTAATGAACATGTCGAGATCGTTTACGGATATCTCGGTGATCTTTCGGGGATAGACATAGGTGACCTTGCGTTTTGGGAAATCATCATCTTCCAGATGTTCGATGTAGCGGAAGGTCAGATCACCTCCGGAGATTATGAAAAGATGATGATGAAAAAAGAACTCGTGGATATGATGGACGATCTGGCGGGAAACTATGTATACAGCGAAAGCTACGAGAGTGAACTGGTTGAAGAGGCAAGAGATTATCTTAGCATGATGAAAAAAAACGGCGGTCGTATTTATGATTATTTAAATAATAATCGCCTGGATAACGGAAAGCTGATTCTTGACGGACGCACCAAAGAAGCCATTCGTTTTAGAAACTTTTTGGATAAGCTTGATAATCTCGACGCTTTTCTCGAAGGTGGACAGGACGGGATTGAACTGGCTTCCACCCTTTTCGTGGAGTATAACCGCAATCTCGAGTTTCTTGATTCTTTCGAACGCAACGTTCATATGTCCGACGAGATGAAAGAGTGCTTTGAGGAGATAAAAAATGTCTATAACCACGATCTGGATCAAATGACACAGGATGCGTGGCAGATAATCAAGGAGAAGGGTGTAGACGCTTTGTATTCGGTTTCTGTCGGAAAAACCGTCGGCGCTATCAAAGAATCCATTGGTATCATCGGGGACGTTACAGGATCAAGTGCTCAGACAGCCGCAAAGCTCGAACTGCTTGCATATGGTCATGATGTGATCGGCTCTACCGAGGAAGCGTTCCATGAGTCTGTAAGGAAACTGAGAGAAGCGGATAAGTCCAGTCAGGATTACCCTGCGTTGGTATCGGATGTTAAAAACTGTTACTCGATGTACAAAAACTCTCTTTGTCGTATGTTTGAAAAGATGGCTGTATCGGTGGACGGACCGAAGAAAGATTATTTCTACTATTGCTCCTCTCAGGTTTCTAATATTTCGCTCAAGGATTACGGTAAGACAAAGCTCATGTCTTATGACGAGTACATGAAAGACGGTTATGCTTACTGATAAATCGGCAGAGTAGTGTTTGAGTGGTTTCATCTGATGATTCATCATTAGGATACTGCTGTGATGAATACTGTTATTCGATATACATTGCTATTTGCCTTCGCTGATAACGAAGATCAAATAGCAACAGGAAGGAGAAGGATATGAAAATCTGCAGTAAATGTAATAACGCTGAATCCGATTCTGCTAATTTTTGTTCAAACTGTGGTTCAACGGAGTTTATCCAGGTTCACCAGATCAGAGATGAATTCGGCAATCCGCTCGGTAATTCCGGTACATTTGAAAATGTTGATCCGCAGAAAGCGGAAAAAACCCGAAAGCAAAAGATGCTCACTTTCGTTGGCGTTTTGATCATTTTAATGTTGGCTTTGCTTACTTTCTTTTTTGTCAAGA
>CADBOO010000061.1 GCA_902796225.1 uncultured Ruminococcus sp. | reverse complement strand
GTTCCCACGCCTGACATGATTCACAGCCGGAAATCGCACAGGGCCTGTCGCTCGCTTATCTACGCCGTGAACGGCTTGCGAACATAAATAGTATACCATATTGCATATATAAAAGCAAGGATTTCCCTAAAAAATATTCCCTCATGCGCAGTGTAGCGGCGATGTACGCAGAAAAACCGCTCGTTTGTGATTTCTTTCGCATGAATACCGAGGCTTTTTTGTCAAATAATGAAAAAGTATGCTTATTTTTGAATGAAATAGGTTGACAAACCGTATCCGCTTATCATATACTATTATTATCAAAAGATAAAGGAGATAGATGCTGTGTTTTGTGGAAAATGTGGTAAAAACATAGGCGATTCAAAGGTTTGTCCCTATTGCAATCCTCAGAATCCCGCAAACGAGGTTTTCGGTCAGCCGAAGGATGAGGTGGATTCTCCCACTGTTCTTCTTTCCGGTATGGATCCGACGAACCCTTATCCGTCCGATGATGACGATGTAAGAACAACTCTCTTTACCGATACGGCTGCGTCTGCGCCCGAAGCATCGCTCGGCGGAAATCCCGATGATGCGGATAACCCCACCGTCCTTCTTTCGGGTATCAATCCGGCAAATCCGTATCAGTCTAGTGAAGAGGATGTAAAGACAACGCTGTTCAACGATACCGCTGCGACAAATCCCGAAGCATCTCTCAGCGGCAATCAGGGTGACGATGTTGATTCTCCGACCGTTCTGCTTTCCGGCCTCAGACAGGAGCAGGCTCCTGCCGCGCCCGCCCGTAATGATTACGCATCGGCGTCACAGCAGAACCCGTATGGGTACAATTCACCTGTCGGTCAGCCGATCGAGAATCAGGCGCCGCAGAATAACAGCTATTCGTATTCCTCTCCCGCGATGCAGACTCCGGTTTCCACCCCCTCCTACAACAGCGCTCCTGTTACGGAAGAACCGAAGAAAAAGAAGTCCAAGAAAGGCTTGGTCATCGGTATCGTCACAAGTATTCTTGTGGTATTGATCGGCGCCGGCGTGATCCTGTACTTTACCGTACTGAAGGATCTGTTCGCTTATAACAGCGCTATCGATCATAAAGACAAAGCGGAGTATTCGGATGCGATCGACATCTTTGAAGATCTCGGCGATTACAAGGACAGCCAGGCTCAGATCACCGAATGTAAATACCTGCTTGCCAAGCAGCAGATCGATGACGGCGAATATGAAGAAGCGCGTTCGACTCTTACCGAGCTGGGCGATTATAAGGACAGCAAGGATCAGCTTGACAAATGTAATTATCTCGACGCGAAGCAGATGCTCGCGGACGGCAAGTATGACGAAGCTAAAACCGCGTTCAAGGCGTTGGGCGATTACGAAGACAGCAAAGAGCTGATCAAAGAGTGCGACTACGGCAGAGCGACAAAGCTCCTCAACGATAAAAAGTATACCGAAGCGAAGAAGATCTTTGAATCTCTGAACGGTTACTCCGACTCCAAGACCAAGATCAAGGAGTGCGATTACAATATCGCCAAGAGCAAGATCTCATCCAATCCTTCGGACGCGATCGATATTCTCGAGGATCTCGGTTCTTACGAGGACAGCGAAAAGCTCCTCAAGCAGGCGAAGATGAACTACTGCAAGAAGAACAAGGATTCCTCCAACGCCACAACCTACAAGTACCTGAAGGAACTCAAGGAGGCGAATTACAGCGGCGCTGCTGCTCTGTATAAGGAACTGTACACCATCAAGATCATCAACGTCTACTGGAATACCGATACAAGCGATCATTCCACCAAGATGACGAAGATCAAAGAAGGCGAGAAAGCGGTTCTCCACTTTGAGATGACCGGCTACACCCCGGATACTTACTACTTCAAGGTCCAGCTCAAGGCGTATGACGCGAGCGGCGCTTCGGATGAAGACGAGATGGGCGGTATCTATACCAGATTCGCTTACGGTCTGCTCGGCGCTTCCAAGGGTACGCTGACGGTAGAGATCTACAGCGCCGACGGCTCTGAGAAGCTCTATACCGCAACGGTACAGATCGTCTGATAACATCAAATATTCGGACAATTGAAAACAAGCCCCCTTACGACAGAAGTCAACTGCCGTAAGGGGGCTCCTTGTTTTGTGTGCGTCTTGTCGGATTCCTTTTTGCGCTGATATGTGAATCTGAGCCGCAAAAATGACGCGCGGGATCAAAATGAAATCGCGGTATGCTCCGATCGGGCGAGGAATGAATTCTGTTATTATTCTTTTATTGTGTTGACTTCTTTTTTAAATCCAGTATAATGAAATCAAATATCAAGATATAGGGTGGTTGAATCATGAGTTATGCAGATTTAGTGTTCAAGGCGAATTGTAAAGAGATCATCGAGAACGGTTATTCGGACGAAAACTTTGAGGTGCGTCCCCACTGGGAGGATGGCGCGCCTGCACATACCATCAAAAGATTCGGCGTGGTAAACCGCTATGATCTGAGCAGAGAATTCCCGATCATGACGCTGAGAAAGGTGTATTTCAAAAGCTGTATCGACGAGCTGCTGTGGATCTGGTCAAAGAAGTCCAACGATACCCATCTTCTGAAAAGCCATATCTGGGACAGCTGGGCGGATGAGAACGGTACCATCGGCAAGGCGTACGGTTACCAGCTGGGCGTCAAGCATCAATACCGCGAGGGCGAGTTCGATCAGGTCGACAGGATGCTGTATGACCTGAAGCACAATCCAACCTCGCGCCGCATCATGTCCAATATCTTCAACCATCACGACCTGCACGAGATGGGGCTTTACCCCTGCGCCTACAGCGTGACGCTGAACGTCACCGGCAACAAGCTGAACATGATCCTCAACCAGCGTTCGCAGGATATGCTGGTCGCGAATAACTGGAACGTATGCCAGTACGCGATCCTCCTGCATATGTTCGCACGTTCGTCGGGCTTTGAGGTCGGCGAGCTGGTACACGTGATAGCGGACGCGCATATCTACGACAGGCATATCGATGCGGTCAAGCGCATCATCGAGCTGGAGCCGTATGAAGCGCCGAAGCTCTGGGTCAATCCGGAGGTCAAGAACTTCTATGACTTTACGGTTGACGACTTCAAGCTGATCGACTACAAGTACCATGAGTTCAACGAGAAGATCCCGGTAGCGATTTAACAGTGTTCTGTCATTCCCGCGACGGTCATTGACCCCTCGGAATGACAGCGGTGATAGGAGTTAATGATGAAACTGATTGTAGCGGTTGATTCCCGCTGGGGGATCGGCAAAAACGGCGATCTGCTGAAATCGATCCCCGACGATATGCTGTACTATCGCGCGACGACCCGCGGCAAAGTCGTGGTGATGGGCTATACCACTCTGCTGTCCCTGCCGAACAGCAAGCCTGCGCCCGGAAGGCTGAATCTGGTGCTTGCGGATATCCCCGGGCTGAAGGTCAGCGGCGCAGTCGTCTGCGGCAGCATGGAACAGCTACATAGGCTGATCGGACAGTTTGCGCCCGACGACGTCTTTGATATCGGCGGCGGCTCGATGTATCGCCAGCTTTTGCCGTATTGCCATGCCGCGCATATCACAAAAATGCGCTTTGACGGCGACGCGGATACCTATATCCCGAATCTTGACGAGCTGAACGAGTGGAGTGTGAAAAGCGAGTCGGAGATCATGGAACACGAGGGTATCCAATATTCTTTTTTAGAATATTCCAACGCCTCTCCAAAGCCTTTGCCGACTGCCGGACGTCTCAGTTCTGCGATGTCGTCTTACTTCAGGAAAAAAGAGCCGATCGTTATCGACGTTCCCGCCGATGCGGACGAGCAGTATCGGCAGGAGCTGAACGCCCTGCTGACTGCGTATTTCTATCCGCTGAAGGAGGGATTCTCCGCAGCGGACGTCGAACGCTTCTTTGATGAGGGTAACGGCGTTTCCTTTGAGCAGTATCTCAGAAACATCGGGGCGATCGCCGCTGCCGAAGATATTGCGGCATTTGCCGATCGGCACAATGCAGGAAAGGATACCCGCCGCATCTGTGTGACAAAGGAGAGCTTCGGCGATCAACTGACAATATAGCTTTGCAATATGAACAACAGCCTCTGCGGGATGCAGAGGCTGTTTTGCGTTACAGCAGTTTTCGATATGCGGTGGGGAGGGGGTAGATCGATTGCAGCTCGTCCCCGGTCACCCAGATAAAGCGGTCGGTCGGCTGTTCGACGGCGACGGAATAGCTTTTCATTAACCAGTCGATGTGGGTGAAGACGTGCTTTGCGTCTTTGTGATGATATAGATTCGAAACGCACAATCCCCATTCGGTCAAAATGCCGCATAATTCTTCTGTGGAATAATAGCCGTCGATATACGGCAGCTGATACAGGCCCGCGAGGAGTCCTTTTTCGGGGCGCTTTTCGAGGGCGAGCCTGCCGTCGGCAGTGCGGATCAGAAAGACGGTTTTTTCGACGCGGGTGCGCTTGAGCTGTTTGATGCGGACGGGCAGCTTTTCTGTCATGCCGTCGCGGTACGCTTTGCAGGAGCGCTGTATCGGACATTCTCCGCATTTCGGTGCGCCGTTCGGCAGACAGACGGTCTCGCCCAATTCCATCAGCCCTTCGTTGAAAGCGCCCGACTGCCGCGGCATGATCGCTCTCAGCATCGCGGTGACGCGCTTTTTTGTCTGAGGCAGCAGAACGTTCGAATCGTCCGCATTGACGCGGGCGACGACTCTCAGCACGTTGCCGTCTACAGCGGGGACAGGCTCGTCAAAGCAGATGGATGCGATCGCCCCGGCGGTATATTCGCCGATCCCGGGCAGGGTGATGATCTCGCGATAGGTCGAGGGGAATCTGCCGCCGAAATCGCGCATGATCATCTGCGCGGCTTTTTTGAGATTCCTTGCGCGGCTGTAGTATCCGAGTCCTTCCCACAGCTTCATCAGCGAGTCGTCATCGATTTTTGCAAGGCTTTCGATATCCGGAAGCTCCTCCGTGAACCGCCGATAGCTGCTCAGCGCCGCTTCGATACGCGTCTGCTGCAGCATGATCTCCGAGATCCAGACATGATACGGATCCTTGTCCTGTCGCCACGGTAATTCTCTTTTATGTTCGATGAACCACTTTATCAGCGGCTCTGCAATACGTTGAGGTATCTCCTGCATAGCTGTCTCCGATCCTTTTTCCGATCCATTATAGCATAGATCGGGAGAATTGCAAAGGTTCTTTGCGGTTGGCAAAGGAATGAAATTTTTTCTCAAAAATCTCCTGCTAATGATTGTTTTTTCAGTTAACATATGCTATAATACCCTTGCATTTTGACAGTATTCGACATTTTTGCGAATACCGAAGGAGAAGAGGAGCATTAATGAAAAGGCTATTATGCATCATTTTATGTCTGGGAATCGTGATGCTGTTTACTGCCTGCGGGACCGATGGTTCTGCCGATGAACAGGATAATGCAGAAGAAGTGGCTGAAACACAGGAGCCTACCGAGGCGCCGATCGAGCATCCGGTGCATGCGGCATGGTTTGACGATGCTGTATTTGTCGGCGACAGTATTACGGTAATGCTCGAATACTACTGTGAAAACGATCCCGAAGCACTGGGCAAAGCGCAGTTCTACTGTGCCGAAAGCCTCGGCTATAACAACGCGCTGTGGGATCTTAACGACGAGTACGCCGTCCATCCGTATTACCGCGGAGAGCAGCATCTGACAGAGAATTGTGCCGAGTTGACCGGAGCGACGAAGGTCTTTATCATGCTGGGCATGAACGATCTGGAGACCTATGGCGTCGACGGTACGCTGGACGCCTGTAAAACGCTGGTCAAAAAGATCCTGTCCCATACGCCCGACGTCAAGATCTATCTTGAGTCTGTGACCCCGATGCTGAAATCCTTTGAGAAAACCAACCTGAACAATTCCGTTATCGACAAGTTCAACGTCAAGCTCAAGGAATACTGCGAAAAAGAAAAGTATAAGTATCTCGACATCAACAGTATTATGCGCGATAAAAACGGTGCGCTGACGCCGGAGTATTGCTCTGACCCTGAGGTGATGGGGATCCACTTTACCACCGACGCCTGTGCAAAATGGGCGGATTATCTGAAGAACAACGTGTGAGGCAGCTATGAAAAGAATCATTTGTGTACTATGCGCTATCCTGATGATCGGCGCTTTGATGACCGCCTGTTCAAACAGCAATTCTTCCGAAAACGGTTCGGGAGGCGGTGCGGACGTCAGTGCGGATGCAAGTCTTCAGGAGATTTTTGATGAGATCAAATCCGAGACAGGTCTGTCCGGTCTGGCGGAGTTTACCTCTGTCGATCGACTTGACCGCAAATACGGGATCACTGAAGAGATGGTGGACGAATTTGCCGGCGGCGCCGATGCGTCGAGCATTTCGATGTGCGAGATCGTTCTGGTGAAGGCGGCAGACGCCGACAGCGCGGCTGAGATCGAAAAGAAGCTGAACAACAGGCTGGATTCGCTGTTGAAGCAGAGCAAGAATTACTCGCCCGAGCAGGCTGCCGTGATCGAAAAATGTAAGGTCGAGACAAACGGCTTGTATGTTTCGATGATCATTGCCGAAGACGCGGATAAGATCACCGAGATCTATAAAGGGCATTTCAAGTAATGATACAGAAATGAATGATATGAAAAAAGTCCGGTTTGCGCCGGACTTTTTCTTTTTGCCCGCAAAACAAAGCTGACGCCGATAGAGCATCGGCGCCAGCGCGCTGCTTAAGACAAATGATCCGTCTTAAGGGTAATTTGTAATGGATAGCCGCAGTTTACAGGCTGTTCTGGATCGCGACGGCGACTGCGACGGTCGCGCCGACCATGGGGTTGTTGCCCATGCCGAGGAAGCCCATCATCTCAACGTGCGCCGGAACGGAGGACGAACCTGCGAACTGTGCGTCGGAGTGCATACGGCCCATGGTGTCGGTCATGCC
>CADBOO010000060.1 GCA_902796225.1 uncultured Ruminococcus sp. | reverse complement strand
GCCGGTGATCTTGTAGTAGCCGTCCTCGGTCTTGCAGGCAAGGTCGCCGGTATGGAGCCAGCCGTCCTTGTCGATCGCCTTGGCGGTCTCTTCGGGCATTTTGTAGTAGCCTTTCATGATATTGTAGCCGCGCGCAACGAATTCGCCGTTGACGTTGGGCGGGCATTCCTCGCCGGTCTCGGGATCGACGATCTTGCACTCGATCTCGGGCAGCTCTTTACCGACGGTCGCGACGCGGACTTCGAGAGAGTCGGCGGTCGAGCTCATGGTGCAGCCGGGAGACGCCTCGGTCTGTCCGTAGACGATGGTGATCTCGGTCATGTGCATTTTGTCGACGACCTCGCGCATCTTGTCGATCGGACAAGGCGAGCCTGCCATGATGCCGGTGCGCATATAGGAGAAGTCGGTCTTCGGGAAATCGGGATGCTCGAGCATCGAGATGAACATCGTCGGTACGCCGTGGAAGGCGGTGATATGCTCAGAGTTGATGCACGCCAAAGCAGGCTTCGGCGAGAAGTACGGCAGGGGCATCAGCGACGCGCCGTGGGTCATGGAGGCGGTCATCGCCAGCACCATGCCGAAGCAGTGGAACATCGGCACCTGGATCATCATGCGGTCGGCGGTGGAGAGATCCATGCGGTCGCCGATATTCTTGCCGTTGTTGACAATATTATAGTGGGTCAGCATGACCCCCTTGGGGAAGCCGGTGGTGCCGGAGGTGTACTGCATATTGCAGACGTCGTCCTTGTCGACCTCTGCCGCCATGCGATAGACTTCGGCTTTCGGGGTCTTTGAGGCGTAGCTCAACGCTTTGTCCCAGCTAAGGCAGCCCTTCTGCTCAAAGCCCACGGTGATGACGTTTCTAAGGAACGGCAGGCGTTTTGCGTGGAGCTGTTCACCCTCGCGGGTATCGTTCAGTTCGGGACACAGACGGGAGATGATCTCGCCGTAGGAGGTATCCTTTGCACCGTAGGTGATGATCAGGGTATGGGTATCGCTCTGCTTGAGGAGGTACTCCGCCTCGTGGATCTTATAGGCGGTGTTGACGGTGACCAGTACCGCGCCGAGCTTGACGGTCGCCCAGAACGCGATATACCACTGGGGCACGTTGGACGCCCAGACAGCGACGTGGGAGCCTGCTTTGACGCCGAGTGCGATCAGAGCGCGGGCGAATTCGTCCACGTCGTCACGGAACTCGGAATAGGTGCGGCAATAGTCGAGCGAAGTGTATTTGAATGCGATCTGGTCGGGAAATTCTTCTACCATGCGGTCGAGAACGTCCGAGAAGGTCGCGTCGATCAGCGTTTCCTTTTTCCAGACAAATCTGCCGGTGTGACGGTTGTTCCAGTACAGCGCAGTTTCATTCTTTGCGGTATCGGCGAACTGCTTCATATAGCTGATGAACTGGGAGAAAATGATCTCGATGTCGTCAAGCTCGGGACACCATGTCGGATCCCAGACAAGCGAAATATAGCCGTCGTAGTTGACCGAACGCAGCGCTTTCATCATCTCGCGGATCGGAAGATCGCCTTCGCCGAGCAGACGGTATTCCAAGCCGTCGTCGGTCTTGACAGCATCGTTGAGATGGACATGGCGGACATAGGCGCCGAGGTTTGCGATAATCTTTGCGGGACTCTCGCCTACCGTGAAGTACGCGGCGGACATATTCCACAGCGCGGCGACATAATCGTCGGCGAAGTACTCCAGCGTATCGCGCAAAAGCGCGGTGTCGGCATACAGCCCGCGGGTCTCGATCAGCAGGCTGACGCGATTTTTTTCGCATTCGGGCAGGACGGTTTCGATGACTTTTTTGACGTTAGCGACAGCCGCATCGTGATCGTCGCACGCCTCTGCACGCAGACGAATGCTGGGAATACGGAGATTCAGCGCGATCTTCAGACAGCTTTTTATTTCTTCTACAGAATTATCAAACAAATCCCGATTGCCGATATCGGTGATAACGTCGATACACGGCAGCTTCAGGTTGCGTTCAAACAGCATCCGCAGGGTCGTCGCGGCGGAATACTCGTGGAACACACTGTCCTTTTCGGAAAAGATGCGGTTGCGGATATTATGGGGCTCGATGCCCTCAAAATGTAAATCCTCGGCGATCGCACAAAATTCTTCAAAAGAATTATCATGCCAGCCTTTGGTGGAAAATGAAAACTTCATGTTTTACTGCTCCTCGTAGACGATTTTATTGACCGCGTTGACATAGGCGCGGATGGACGCGCTGATAATATCGGTCGAAAGTCCGGTGCCGGAGTAGATCTTTCCGCCGGATCTCAGTCGGACAAGCGCGTTGCCCATCGCTTCTTTCTCCTGCGTCACGGTCTGGATATTGAAATCATCCAGTTCAAAGTGTCTGCCGATGATCTGGTCGAGCGCATGGAACGCCGCGTCGATCGGGCCGTCGCCCATCGAAATACCGGTAATGGGCTTGCCGTCCTTGTTCAGCGTGACCTGTGCCGAAGCGGTGATGATATTGCCGGAGTTGATGACGTAATTCTCGACCGTGTAGGTACTGGGAACCTGCAGCGCGGAGGATGCGACGATCGCGTCAAGTTCTTTGACGCCGACGGACTTTTTGCGTGCGATGCGGCGGAATTCCTCATACACCTTGCGGATATCTTCTTCGGAGAGGTCATAGCCGAGCTTTTCGACCATATCCTTTACGGTATCGACGGTATCGTTGACGCTGAGCTTGACGCCGTCGTCGGCGATCTCGCGCACGGCGGTATTCGCCTTGCCGCTGATGATCCACTCGATCTGGTCGATCACGCGGTGCAGCTCGGTAGCGCGGATATCGGCATAAATGCCGTAGTTTTCTTTGATGCTCGAGAGGATCGCGGCAAAATCACGCAGAGGGGTGACTTCGCCCGATACGGCGGTCTTGACGCCTGATGCGCCGTTTTTGACGGCAAGTACCGACGCGGCGGTAGCGACATGGTTTTTGTCGCTGACCTGAACGCCGATCACAGCGTCGACGCCCTCGGTGACGTCCTGTACAAACGCCGCGAAATCATCGGGCAGGAGGATCGCCGCGTCGTCGCAGACGGTGATCACAGATGCGCCGGACTGTGCCGCAATCGCGACGGCTTCTTTGAGAAATTCTTCTTCGGCGCGGGTCGCGTCGACAGCGACAAACTCGACGTCGTCACACAGGGATTTTGCTTTTTCGATCATCTCGCGGATATACAAGAGCATTTTCGGCTGCTTTTTGTGCAGGGAGTATTCCATAACGGAGGACGACATCGGCAGTTCGATGCGGATGCGCGGGTGCGCGGCGGAAGATAATGCCTCTGCGGCGCGTTCAACGCTTGCCGTGGAAGCGGTCGCACCGATGGAAATCACGCTGTTTTTGACAAAGGAAGCAATAGTGCGGACCAGCAGAGTGTCCGCCTTGGACGATCCGATCTCGGATAGCTCGACGGCGTCGACCCCCAATCGATCCAGCTTGCGGGCGATCTCCAGCTTCTGCTTGAAGGACAGGTTGTTTTTGACGTCGCATAAGGTCACGTCGGAAATCTTGATTTGCTTCATATGTATTCCTCTTTTCAAAATGTCTGTTGACATTGATGATTGACGAGCAATCGTATTATTCGATCGAAAGCGGCAGGCTCAGCCGCTCGGCTTTCAACGAAAAAGCTTCACGGAAAATAAAAGCCCCCGAGGTCGTTAAACCTCAGGGACGAAATTGCTTCGCGGTACCACCCTGTTTACCGTATAATACGGTCGCTCACCGGACTCTGACAAGCCCTCTGCCATGATAACGGGACAATCCGTAGCCGCTTACTGTCACGCACGCGTTCGGCGGCTCTGCTCCGAAATGAGACTCCGTGTTTACTGTCTTACCGCCTTGCACCGACCGGCGGCTCTCTGAAAAGCATCATAAACGGGATAATTTCATCAACGCATTTAGGTGTACATTTTTTTGCTGTAATCAAATATATCACAAGGTGAATTCTTTGTCAAGCACTTTCGCACGCTGAAATCACTTTTGTTTTATGATACAAAAAAGGCGGACAGTGCGTCCGCCTTTTGGTGATATTGGAAATCAGATTTCGACAGTCCAGCCGAAGGGATCGTCGATCTTGCCCCACTGGATACCGGTCAGGGTATCGTAGAGGTGCTGGGTCAGAGAGCCGATCTCGCCGTTATTGACGATGTACTTGTGACCCTTGTAGCACAGCTCGCCGATCGGAGATACGACAGCCGCCGTACCGCAGCCCCAAGCTTCTTCGAGGGTGCCGTCAGCCATCGACTGCGCAAGCTCGTCGACGGACAGGAGGCGTTCCTCGACCGGATAGCCTTCCTTCTTCAGAACGTCGATGATGGATTTGCGGGTCACGCCGGGAAGGATCGAACCGGTCAGCTTCGGGGTGACGACGGTGCCGCTGATCTTGAACATAACGTTCATCGCGCCGACTTCCTCGATGTACTTGCGCTCGACGCCGTCGAGCCACAGAACCTGGCTGTAGCCCTGCTGCTCGGCGCGCTCGCCGGCACGGTTGGAAGCAGCATAGTTGCCGCCGCACTTCGCGTAACCTGTACCGCCGCGTACCGCGCGGACGTCCTCGTCCTCGATCATGATCTTGACGGGGTTGATGCCCTCTTTGTAGTAAGAACCGACCGGAGAAGCGATGATCAGGAACTCTGCGTTGTGAACCGCGTGAACACCGAGGCTCTCGTCGTTGCCGAACATGAACGGTCTGAGATACAGCGAGGTACCGGGAGCGGACGGAGTCCAGTCTTCTTCGAGCTTGACGAACTCTTTGAGCGCCTGCATGAAGTCCTCCTCGGGCATCTGCGGCAGGCACAGACGCTCGGCGGAATTGTTCATGCGGCGGATGTTCTCGATCGGTCTGAACAGCTGTACCTTGCCGTCGGCGCGGCGATATGCCTTCAGGCCTTCAAAGATCTCGGAGCCGTAATGCAGAACAGTGGATGCGGGATGGATGGAAAGGCGCTCAAAGGGAACGATGCGCGCATTGTGCCAGCCTTCTTCGCTGTTCCAGCTCCACATGAACATATGGTCGGTGAAAATCTTGCCGAAGCCGAGAGTCGAAGGATCGGGCTTCTGGGCAGGATTGGGATTTAAGGTTACTTTGATATCCATAATGGTTTCCTCCTGTGATAATGATGTAGGGGCGGTCTTGACGCGCCCGGTTGACAAGCAAAGCCGATTGTCAATGTTTTTTCGTTTTTGCTGATTAAAGTTCTGCGCCGAGGCGGATCGCCTTGAGGTTGACTTCCTTCATATCCGCGTGACGTGCGGAAATGACCTTATCGAGCGCGGCATTGAGGCCGTCCTCGGTATAGTCGCCGATCTCTTTGAGGAGCTTGCCGACGATGATCATATTGGCGAGGTTGCCGAGCTTGTTATCGGACGCCATCTGGGTCGCCGGAACATAGAATACGGTAACGTCGTCACGCTTCACTTTGCGCTCGATCAGGGTGGAATCCGCGATGATCATGCCGCCGGGAACGACTGCGTCCTCAAAACGGTCGAGGGACGGCAGGTTCATGGCGATGAGGATATCGGGATTGGAAACGATCGGCGATCCGACGGGAGTGTCGGACACGATGACGGAGCAGGAAGCCGTACCGCCGCGCATCTCGGGACCGTAGGAAGGCAGCCATGATACCTGCTTATCCTCGATCAGACCCTTGTAGGCGATGAATTTGCCGGCAAACAGGATGCCCTGACCGCCGAAGCCTGAGAATAGCATATTCTTTGCGCTCATATTACTCTGCCTCCTTCTGCTCTGCGGAGCGGTCTTTGTATACGCCGAGGGGATAATACGGCAGCATATCGCTGTCGATCCAGTCGAGCGCCTGCTTGGGCGTCATGCCCCAGTTGGTCGGGCAGGAGGATACGACCTCGACAAGCGAGAAGCCTTTGCCGTCGATCTGGTTCTGGAACGCCTTCTTAATGGCTTTTTTCGCATTGCGGACATTCTTGACGTTGTTGACGGTGACGCGCTCGAGGTACTCGGGACCGACCAGCTCGCTGAGCATTTCGCAGACCTTGATCGGATAACCGCAAGCCTTGGGATCACGGCCGTAAGGCGAGGTCTGGGTAACCTGACCGACCAGTGAGGTCGGCGCCATCTGACCGCCGGTCATGCCGTAGATCGCGTTGTTGATAAAGATGACGGTGATATTCTCGTTGCGCGCGGCGGCGTGAACGGTCTCCGCCATACCGATGGAGGCGAGGTCGCCGTCGCCCTGATAGGTGAAAACGATGTGGTTTTCGGGATCGG
>CADBOO010000059.1 GCA_902796225.1 uncultured Ruminococcus sp. | reverse complement strand
TCTCGCGCAGTAGCTTTCCCATTCCTTGATTATCCGTATCCAGTCAGCGATCTCTTCGCGCTGATCGGCTGTGAACTGCTCAAGCGTTCGGCGCTGGCGTCTTGCCTTTGTATCCTTTTTCGGGAGAAGCTCCTCCGGTACCGGAATGTTATTTTTCCGGTAATACTGAAGCTGTTCTTCTTCCGTCAGCTCGGTCAGCGGGATCAGATACTTCTTAATATTGTTTCTCGTTGGTTGAACCTTGCTTAGAATAACACCTGTAGATGCCAGCCTCTGAATATATCGTTCTGAAACGCCTCTTGCATCTGCTACCTCTTTGATTGTGAGATAAATCAAGCCATCACTTCCTTTTGACCTGTCATCATCAGAACAGGTAGGTCATTTCCTGTTGACCGTCTTACCGGATATATCGCAGTGTTTCCGGTAAGGCGGTTTCGACTGTGCATTCAAGATTAATATTCATTTGCCCCGTGCTATATGGCTCACAGCGGGGGCGATCTGCTGCGGCATTCGATTATTCGGCGATATCTTCTGACCTGACAGAGGACTCTCACGCAAAAGACCGCGCGGTGAAGTCGTCTGATCAGATAATCCTCTGGATCGAGTATGATATCAAAATCAATAAGAGGGTCATAATACTCCGTGATAAAATACATATAAACTCCAATCAACTGACTTGTAGCGGTTCCGACTTTGTGGTATGATAGTTCCAGAAAGGAGGTGCACAAAATGAAATATAAAAGCAGCACGATACTTTATGACTTTGAACCAATTTTCGACGCTTTATTCTTTACCGATAGTTTTTATGTAAAATACACTGGACTATTCGACCGTCTTATTGGCACGGATAAGGTTAGAATTCAACCTTATAAGGAAACAGATCAACTTGTAAAAGATTTGAGCGAACATTTAGAAAATCTGGATGAACTGACTAATCTATATCTTCAACAATCCTGCGATCTCATGTTTGATCTGTATTGTCGTTATCACGTGCTATGGGAATACCTAGAATCAAATCATGATATCCGGCTTCCGTCGAATTCCCCAAAAACGAATTTTATTACATTGCTTAACGATTACTGGTTGAAGGGTCTGCCGACGTTTTCTCGAAAAAACTTTTAATCCTCGATATCAGTTTTGACCTGCCGTTGCATACTCTTACTGAATTCTCAGGAACGCGGTCATGGTGATAAGCCAACTGTCCGTCTTCCATACTAAACGCATGGTGTTCTGCCAAGTATGCAATAGTTTCATTGAGGAGGTCCCGTGTTATGTACGGGGCTTCTTTGCTATTCTCGCAGTCATTCATAACCTTGATATCAGTAAAACGGATGAGCGGAGGATCAACAATGTCGACGGAACCGTCTAAGAATTCCACAATGGCGAAAGTTCTTGACACCACACCGCCGGGATGACCACCGACTAAAGGTGAAGGTTCAATAACCTGGGATCTGTGTGTCCATTCATGGAAAAAAGCGGTTTCGTTTTCGTCGATCATGCAGGGTCTTAAAGTTTCAGGTCTCATATCTCTTCTCCTTTCTTTCAATTCTTCGAGCCACAGCCTTAGCTGTTTGTGTTCTTGTCCACACACTGAGCAGTTCTCTTTTTCTCTGCAATGTTCGATTGCTTCATCAAGTGTCATTCGGAATCCTCCTTTTTCCAGTGTTCTTTAATGACTTATCAATGTTTCCTATGATAACGAGTGATTTTTCATCTTCCCAAAAGCCCAAATCATGTCGCCATTTGGATGCTGATATCCAGTCAACATAAAAGCCTATCTCATCTCTGCAAAAGCCATTGTATTTTCCAAACTTAACAATACCAACGGATTCACCATGCTCTTCATTCATCCATTTATGAATGGGGGAAACTAGATCTCCTACAAAAATTAGATTATCACGTGCATCTTGGATCCCGGTACATTGTCCAATAGTAGATGGATCAACTTCATACGATACCCCATGACCATCGAACAACATAATGAATGGGTTTAAGTTTTCGTTTAGTCGATAAACGTATCCGATTATCCATTCTCCGTTATCAACACGTTTACCTCGACACAGTATTTTTAATTGTGCGTTATGATAGCTATAAGCGGGTTGAGGTGATTCAGATTGTGAACCATCAAGGAAGTTGATGTCGATAACGACGCCTTTATCTAGACTCATGCGCAAAGATCACCTCGACAAAGTTCATCGACAGTAGTGCCGAGAATATCTGCAATTCTTAATCCGAGTGCTAAAGACGGCAGCTTCGTTCCCGCCTCGATGTAATTGATCATCGGCGGTCTTACCCCGACCTTGTCAGCTAATTCGCTCTGAGACATTCCGCGACTCTCGCGGAGCGTCTTGCAGTTCTTGCCAAAATTCATAAAATTCCTCCTTGTAATATGATTACAAATGTGTTACCATTAACTATAGTTATTAACCTTTAAAGGGGTGCAAGGTAATAACTTTAGTTAATAATATCACCTTTTTAGGTGAATTTCAATAACAAATCACCTTGATAGGTGATTTTCGGAGGTTTGCACAATATGTATGTTCAACAATTGTATGATTCGTCAATAATCGCTAACAATATAAAAACGCAAGCTAAAGCCAAAGGTATTACCATTAAAGAATTACTTACTAAATGTCAGTTAGGAATAAATACAGTATCAAAACTCGCTCTTGGTACAGATATTTACTCGAAGAATCTAGCAAAAATTGCTGATTGCTTAGACTGTTCTGTCGATTATCTACTAGGAAGAACAAATTCGCCAAAACCGTACCCCTCTCATAAACAAGCAGTTTCTCGAAGTGCTTCTGGTGTAAAAATGACAATCCTGCCTTTTTACCGAACACCTTCATCAGCTGGATCCGGATCTATTCTGTTTGATGATGTCCCTATCGAGTACATCAATGTACCTAAGAATGCTGAAACAGAGAAAGCGGATTTTGTGGTTGAGGTTCGTGGTGACAGTATGGAACCGCAGTTTTATAATGGCGATCATGTACTCGTAGCAGCTGATAGAATTATTCAAGCTGGTGAAATCGGGGTGTTCGTTTTAGATGGTGATTCTTTCATAAAAAAGATGGGGGAAGGGCGTTTAATTTCTTTAAATCCTGCCTATGCACCCATCGAATTACATGAATATGATAGTATTCAATGCGCTGGAAAAGTGATCGGCACAATAAATTTGCAATAATATTCATTTATTATCGTGCATGTTTTCAACTTTTATGCACGATACTGTATTTTTTATAGCGAACTTGCGGTTACTGAGAAGGAGCGAAAAACATAGATATTTTCTTAATCCGAACCAGTTCGTTATGAAGTGCTTTTTTGTTCGCATTGCTCAAACTTGCGAACATTTCAGAAGCATCGCCCTGGCATCTTTCCAAAATCGCATATTAAAGCCGTTTTAATAGATTTTTAAACAATTATTAAACGCAAAAAAAGAAGACCGAGCGCCCCGACGATCAGCCGGAGAACTCGGTCATTTTCTTTTCGCACTAAATGAGAAAAATAACGCCGTTTTCGAAGCGTAAAGAAAAATTACGCCCAAAAAACGGCTTGTTTTCTATGTTTTCAGATTTTTAACTATTTCTAACGGGTTTTTACACCTTTTTCTATTTATCATGAAAACTCACAGCGGCGCTGTTTGTTTCGTTTGACTGATGATCATCTCCTTGTGTGCAAAAAAAGAGCCGGGAAAACCCGACTCTTTATGTGCTGTTACAGTGCTCAGAAAGCTCCTTCGCACTCTTAGATTGTATGATTGAATTGTCAGAATCAGAAACCTGACATGGCAGATGAAAGGATATACCACTGACCGTCCGCCTTGGCAAATATCCACTCGTTTTCCTGCTTTTGACCGTTAATGGTGAGCGCGGCGCTCTCGATGGTCTCGATCTTATCGGTCGGGATCCCATAGGTGGACAACTGCGATTTATAGGCCGCCGCATCCGAGGATGAAACTGTCTTTTCGTCGGTGATCGTGATATTCATCATGTTTTTGATGTTATCCTTGCCCATCGATTTGATCGCCCGGAAACTGGAGTTGGAGTCCATTTCGCTTGACAGATACGTCTTGAACAGACTCCGCATCGACTCGGAATACGTTGCCTCATAAATACAATCAAGGGCGCCGTCGGTATTATTATCCGCAATCTCCAGGAAAAAGGTTTCGACGCATTCTTTCGGTGTAGCATTCTTAGCAGATTTGAACCACTTCAGTCCGAACACATCCGTTCCCGCCAGCGGAAGGATCACCAGCAGCACCAGCGCAGCGACCAACACAAGCGCAACGGCGGATAACCCGATGATCAGACCGGTTTTCTTTTTCTTGGGAGTCGGAACGGGCGCGGGTGTATTCACAGCTGCATAAACCGGCTGAGGATGATACTCGTACGGATTCGGCGCCGCCGGCTGCTGCGGAGCAGGCGTATAGGCATACGGATTACCCTCAGCGCTGACAGTCTTAGCGTCATCGGGATAATCATCATTCATCGGCGCGCCGCAGGCATTGCACACATACGCATTGTCGTCGACAAGATTGCCGCATCTCTGACAAAATTTCGCCATAATCTAAATCCTTTCATTCTTCGGGCGGCCGAAAAAATACCGCACATTATTCAAACAGACTGCCGTCTGAATCCGACAGAGGATTATCGGAGATCAGCAGATACCAGCCTCCGTCTGCTTTTACAAAAGCCATCCTGACGCTGCTGTCTTCTCCCATCACGCTGATCGTGACCTCGGCTCTGACGATCTCTTCGATCGGGTCGGTGGTCACACCGCTTTCCGCAAGCGTATTGAGAATCGCTTCTTTATCCTGCTTGCCGACAGCCTCCTGATCCTTCACCCGCACCGTCAGGAGCGACTTGATCGAATCTTTGCTAACGCCGAACTCCTCTAAGGATTTGACGGAAAACAAACCGAGGCTCTCCTCGGCTTCCTGCCTGAGGGCGGAAGAATAGTGATACTCATAGATGCAGTCGAGGGCTTGCTCATAATCGCCGTCGAGGACGGTATCGATCACCCGATCCAGCACTGCCTGCGGACTTTTCAGCTTATCGGCGGTGCCGAAAAAGTAGATCGTCACGACCGCAGCCGCAATACCGAGGATCACCAGTACAGCGCCCAGACCTATGAAAAATCCGACCGGGTTTTTCTTCTTTTTACGCTTGGCGGCCTTTTGTTCGACGACGATTGTCTCAGCCGCCGGTTCGGCAGCAGCGGATACTGAGGGCATGACGGCGCCCGCGTTCAGAGGATGACCGCAGTAAACACAGAAAGCATGCCGGCTGTCTGTCAGCCGGCCGCAAATCGGACAAGGGTTTGTCATAAGTAATCCAATGACGCCGTACTCAGCTCAACAGCGTGCCGCATTCGGTGCAGAACGGCATATTGGGGTCAGAGGAAATGAATCCGCAGTTAGGGCAGCGGCGAACACCGTAATCCGCCTGCGCGGCAGGAGCGACGTCTTCTTCCAGCGGATGACCGCAATTGAAGCAGTAGCTGATGCCGGGAGCGCTGACAGCGCCGCATACAGGGCAGATATTCGAAGGCTCAGGCGCTACATACGCTCTCTGCTGAGCGCCGGAGTCGGGCGTGTCATAGCTATCCTGCTCGGCGACAGGCTCGGTTGCATAATACGGATCCTGCTCGGCGACAGACTCGGTTGCATAATAGGGATCCTGCTCGGCAACAGGCTCGGCCGCGTAATACGGATCCTGCTCAGGAGCTGCCTCGGGAGCATAATAGGGGATATCTTCCACGGAGGCGGGTTCGTTCATCTCAACGGGTTCTGGCTGTGACTGGGGGATGTATTCCTGTGTCGGCGACGCCTGAGACGCGTTGTCCTGATCGGGGATCGGACAGCCGCACACCGTGCAAAAGCGCATATCTTTCTTCATTTCGCTGCCGCATTGCGGGCAGATAACAACGTCGGATGCTGCCGGTTCCTCGGGGGCAGGTTCTTCACCCTTCAGACGGGTGCCGCAGCCGGAACAGAAGAAGCTTTCTTCATTAACAGGCATTCCGCAGGTCGGACAGGTCGGACCTTTCAAAGCAAGAATCCTCTGATTGATCTCGGCGATGGTGCCGGAACAGGCAACCAGTTCGTCGACATACGACTTCAGTTCAGGCTCGCAGTCCGAACTGTGTCTGAGAAAATACTGTTTGCCGAGATCCAGATAGATCGACTGCTTTTTCTCTTCCTCCAAAGCGATCATGGATTCCGCTTCTTCAACGCTATTGATATTATTGATTTCGTTCGACATAATAAACTCCTTCTTGGTATATTAAGGGAGCACCGCACAAATTGCGGCACGCGCCTTGCTTGAATCTTTCTTTGCATTCCGCACACCTGAATGATGCGGTATTGCCTTAAATTCTGTTTTTGAGTACGGATTTTATCACGGCAAAAATGATGCCGATCACCAGTACGGCGATGCTGATACCGCCCATCGCAAGCGCAAATCCGCGCAGCAGCTCAGACAACAGAAAGATGTCTTTGATAAACGACAGAATCAGGAGCGACGCCGCAATCAGGGTGTTCAGTACGCCGAATACGATCATCGCGCTGCCGTTGAACGATAATCCTGCCGGCAGGTTCTGGTGATTGATCACAAAAACCAGCACAACGCAGATCAGTGCAAGCCCTGCGCTGATGCTCAGTACCCACACAGAGAACAAGGATGAGATCATATTGGGATCCACGCCGTACTTCTGTTTGAAATAACCGCCGTTTTTATCTATGCTCAAAAAGCTCAGGTCTCCGCCGTCAACGCGCCGGCCGATATAGCGGATATCCTCATCGGACATCGAATACGAGATCTCGTTGTTGATCTCGTCGCTGATGGAAGACATAAACTCGGAGATCGCCGTGCCGTTGAGCAGCGAAGGCGTTCTGCCGAAGATAAAGAACTGGGTGAAATCGACAACCAGATTCTCGACGAACGCATTGATACGGCTGCCCTGCAGGAATCGGTTGACCGCTTTTCCCTCAAGCGGGATCGGCAGATTGGTATCGGCGTCGACTACATTATCCATCAGAATCTGCGCCAGCGTTTTCTCGCCTTCATCCGTGTCGATCTTCAGATCCGCCAGCGTGCCCTTGTTGTAGGCGCTGCGGACCTTGCTCTCCGAAAGGGCGATGCGGCATGTGCCGATTATCAACGCCAGAAAGCTGAAAAGCAGGAACAGCAGACACACAAAAATCGAGGCAATCCTGCGTCCGGCGGTGGTCTTCCGGTACTGCTTCTTTTTTGAACGGGACGGATCCTGCCAGTTGCTCTCCTGAAAGCGCGGTGTGTTCCGGATCTCAAACGAATCCTGATAGTCGACGGGAGGCTGCTGTTGTTGAGAAGAGCCGATCGGATACGGATTATCCGGATTCAGCGGCTCGGCATACCGGTCTGACCAGGGATCGACAACGACTGTCATGTTTTCCTGTTCAACCGGAGCAGGACCTGCAGTCTGCTCTGTAACGCCATACACCTGTGTCGGATCACTGCCGTATACCTGTGTCGGATCACTGCCGTATACCTGCGTAGGAGTGCCGCCGTATACCTGTGTAGGAGTGCCGCCGTATACCTGTGTAGGAGTGCCGCCGTACACCTGTGTCGGAGCGGCGACGTACTCCGGCGCCCCTGCTGCATCAGGATGCGGAGCACCGGATGCGGGGACTATCGCGCCGCACACGGAACAAAACCTGTCATGATCGCCTATTCTGCTGCCGCAGGATTGACAAAACACCGAATCCCTCCTATTTCGAATTCCGCCGAAACAGCCGTCGGCGGGCATACTGATTGATGATATACACGTTTATTATAAACGAACCAAAATAAATATGCAATAATATCGGGCAAAAAACCTTCTTTTTTCTGTCGGGGCATATTGTCGAAAGATTGATGTTATCCCCGCATGCAATGATTGACCCGCCTAACAAGAAAGCGTGCTTCCGGGCGGGCGCTATCAATCATTATTCATTTGACAGGAGTTACTGTCATATTCCTATTCGGATTTTCCATACTGTATCATCATCGGTATACAAATTGCTGCCGTTTCCTGTCAAAAAAAGAATCAGCGGCTCATATGAACCGCTGAAATAACTATTTTGCATAAAGCCGGTACAGCACCCACTGTGCAAACCGTGTGGGAAGGAGCTTGACCAGCGTGCATAAAAAACTGTACACAAAGCCGGTAGAGCACAGCAGCTTCGGGCGCTTTTTTGTCGCCGCGTCAGCAAGGATCTTTCCGGCGTATGCCGCAGGAAGTCCATTCTGCTCATCCTTTTCCATTTTACCGACCGACCGTTCGATCCGCCCGCTGTATTCTTCGTTACCGGCGGCTGATTTTTTTCGTGCCGCCGTAAACCCGGTTTTGATATCGCCGGGCATAACCACGGCTACACGGATCCCATAGGGGCGCACCTCGTTGCCGAGCGCCATCGCATAGGAGATGATCGCCGCCTTGGATGCGGAGTACCATGTCTGGAACGGGATCGGCGTGACGCCCGCGACCGAGCTTGTCATCACCAACCTGCCGCTGCGCTGACGGCGCATATGGGGCAGTACCGCTCTGACGACCCTGTCCGTTCCGAACAGGTTGACGTCCATCTGGCGATAGCTGTCCTTGGGATCGGTGAATTCCACCGCGCCGCTGACGCCCATTCCGGCACAGCAAACAAGGATATCGATCCTTCCCTTTTCACCGATCACCGCGTCCACCGCGGCTTTGACCGAATCCTCGTCGGTCACATCACAGGGAATATGTCTGATCTTGTCCTGCGGTTTTTCGCTGCGGCTGAAATCATATACGACACAGCCTCTGTCCCTCAGGATCACGGCTGTTTCTCTGCCGATGCCGCCGGATGCGCCGGTGACGATCGCGATCTTTTCCATCACAGCCCGATCGGATGGCTGAGGACTTCGGCGATAATCTCCACCGCCTCGTCGACCAGCGCCTCGGTATGCGTCGCCATGTAGCTGGTTCTCAGCAGGCATTCGGTCGGCGCCGTCGCGGGAGGCAGCACGGTATTGACGTACACGCCCGCCTCGTACAGCTGCTTGGCGCGGATCAGAGTAGAATCCGCGTCATATGTATAGATCGGGATGATCGGCGTATCGCTCATGCGGATCTTGATTCCCTTATCCAGCAGACCTTTTCTCGCTCTGGCAGAGATCGCCTGCAGCCTGTCGGGCAGATCGGGATTCTCACGCAGCACCTTCAGCGCCGCCAAAGCAGTTGCGCAGCTTGCGGGAGTGATCGACGCCGAGAAGATAAACGGGCGCGAAGTATGCCGCACAAAATTGACCACTCTCTCGCTCGCCGCCATATAGCCGCCGAGGGACGCGAGTGATTTTGAGAAGGTACCCATGTAGATATCCACCTCGTCCTCAAGACCGAAGTAGCTGGCGGTACCTCTGCCGCCCTCGCCGATAACGCCCAGACCGTGCGCATCGTCGACCATGACCCTTGCGCCGTATTTTTTGGCAAGCGCAACGATCTCGGGCAGCTTTGCGATATCGCCGCCCATACTGAAAACGCCGTCGGTCACGATCAGGATCCCCGCAGATTCGGGGACGCTTTTCAGCTGCTTTTCCAGATCCTCCATATCGGCGTGTTTATAACGCAGCATTTTGCCGAAGCTCAGCTTGCAGCCGTCATAGATGCTGGCGTGATTCTCGCGGTCGCAGATCACATAATCATGTCTGCCGACGATCGCACTGATGATGCCGAGATTGCTCTGGAAACCGGTCGAAAAGGTCACGACCGCCTCTTTGTGCAAAAACTCCGCCAGTTCTTTTTCCAGCTGCAGATGCAGATCCAGCGTGCCGTTGAGGAAGCGCGAGCCGGAGCATCCGGAGCCGTAACGCTCCAGCGCCTTGACGCCCGCTTCGATCACGTCGGGATGGGTCGTCAGACCGAGGTAATTGTTCGAGCCGAGCATGATGCGGCGTTTACCTTCCATAATGACCTCGACGTCCTGACGGCTTTCCAGCGCGTGGAAGTAAGGATAGACCCCTTTTTCTTTGATTTCCTCAACCGCTGTGAATTCAAAGCATTTCTCAAAAATATCTGCCATTGTCCTACTCCTTTGCCTACGGGCAATCAGCTGCCCGTAAGTCTCCGTATTACACTCATGCATTGTAATAATACTACCCGCGCCGCAAAGTGTCAAGAAAAAGCACAAAAATGTCATGATCGTGCGAGCGGATCCGGTTGACAGAAATTCCCTGTAATGGTAGAATTGATTCGTAAAACTTTACTCATCCGGAGGTATATCCATGACAATCAGAATCGGAATCCTCGGCTACGGCAACCTCGGCAGAGGCGTCGAAGCCGCTATCAAGCAAAACGATGATCTGACGCTCACCGGCGTCTATACCCGCCGCGATCCCGCGACCCTCAGGATCGCAACCGATGGCGTGCCCGTCCGTTCTCAGGCAGAGCTGGAAGCCGGCGTCGACGATATCGACGTTCTCGTCATCTGCGGCGGCTCGGCGACCGACCTGCCCGTCATGACGCCGAAGTTTGCTAAAATGTACAACGTGATCGACAGCTTCGATACCCACGCCAATATCCCCGCTCACTTTGCAAATGTCGACGCCGCCGCGAAAGCGTCCGGCAAGGTCGGTATCATCTCTGCAGGCTGGGATCCGGGGATGTTCTCGCTCAACCGCGTCTATGCCGACGCGATCCTGCCCTGCGGCAGAGCCTACACCTTCTGGGGCAAAGGCGTCAGCCAGGGACACTCCGACGCGATCCGCCGTATCGAGGGCGTACTCGATGCGCGCCAGTACACCATCCCGGTCGAAGCCGCGCTCGACGCTGTCCGCAGCGGTGCGAATCCCGAACTGACCACCCGCCAGAAGCACACCCGCGAATGCTTTGTCGTCGCGGCAGACGGCGCTGACAAAGCTGCGATCGAAAGAGCCATCGTCACGATGCCGAACTATTTTGCCGATTATGATACCACCGTGCATTTCATCTCCATGGAAGAGATGAAGCGCGACCACAGCGGTCTGCCCCACGGCGGCAGCGTCATCCATTCGGGTACAACCAGCGACGGCGTCAATCAGGTCATCGAGTACAGGCTCACGCTCGACTCCAACCCCGAGTTCACCGGCTCGGTTCTCGCCGCCTGCGCACGCGCCGCATACCGCATGAACGCCGAGGGTATCTCCGGCGCAAAGACCCTGCTTGATATCGCTCCCGCCTATCTCAGCGCGAAAACCGGCGACGATCTCCGCGCCCATTATCTCTGATACTGTTTACGACCAAACAGCGCTTCTCAGCCACGTGCCTGAGAAGCGTTTCTTTTCGTCGCTTTGAATAAAAAACCTCCGCAAATCTTGTAGGATACAGCAGGCGTTTTTTCCTTTTTCTTATTACTTTCCATCCTCCCTTATGGTACAATGATGATGTATTATATCTCATTGGATGAAGGAGGCTGTCGCATGAAAACGACCATCGTCATCGGCCACAAAAATCCCGATACCGATTCCATCTGCTCCGCCATCAGCTACGCCCATTTCAAGCGCGCGCTCACCGGCGAGAATTACGTTCCCTGCCGCGCGGGCGAGATCAATAACGAAACGCAGTATGTCCTCGATAAATTCGGCGTCGAGCCTCCGGAGCTGATCGAATCGCTCGAGCCCACCATCAGCGACATCCAGATCCGCGAGGTAGAGGGAATTCCGGCTAATATCTCGCTCAAACGCGCATGGGAGCATATGCGCGATTTCGACATCCAGAGCGTACCGGTCGTCACCAAGCAAGGTAAGATCAAAGGCGTTATCACCCTCGGTGACGAGGCGCGCTTTTATCTGGAAAATCAGGACGCCCGTATACTGTCCAAAGCCTCTACCCCGTTCTCCAATATCGCCGCTACACTGTGGGGCGATATCATCGTCGGCGACACGGAAGCAAAGTTTACAAAAGGAAAAATCACGGTTGCCGCCTATCACCCCTCGATGATCGAGGACAATATCAACGAAGGCGATCTGGTGATCCTCGGCAGCAATACCGAGATCCAGAAGCACGCCATCGAGCGCGGCGCCTCCTGCATCGTTATCTGCGTCGGCTCCAAGGTCACGCCTGCCATCCGCAAGCTGGCAGAAGCAGCCGGATGTGTCGTCATCGTATCCCCGATGAGCATGTATTCCTGCGCCAAGCTGATCACACAGGCAATGCCTGTTTCGCATGTGATGCGCAAGGATAAGGTCATTTGCTTCAATACAGACGAACTGGTTACCGACGTCAAAGCAACGGTGTCAAAGCTGCGTATCCGCTACTTCCCCGTCCTCGACAGCCACGGTCGCTACATCGGGATGATGTCCCAGCGCAACCTGCTGGACATTGAGCGCCAGCCGGTCATCCTTGTCGATCACAACGAAAAGGGTCAGGCGGTCGACGGCATCCAGAATGCCGACGTTGTCGAGGTCATCGATCACCATCGCATCGACTCGGTCGAGACCGTTAACCCCATCTATTTCCGCGCCCAGCCGCTGGGCTGCACGGCTACCATCATTTCACTGATGTACCGCGAACGCAATATCGAGATCGAGCCCACTATCGCAGGACTGCTCTGCTCTGCGATCCTCTCCGATACCCTGATGTTCCGTTCGCCGACCTGCACTCCCGTCGACGAAGCCGTCGCGCGCAGCCTTGCCGGGATCGCCGGAATCGATATCAAGGATCATGCCATGGCGATGTTCAACGCCGGCTCGCGCCTCGGCAAAAAAACGCCCGACGAGATCTTCCACATCGACTGCAAACGCTTCAACGCCGCCACTGCGTCATTCACCGTGTCGCAGGTCACATCCGTCAGCGAAAAGGAACTCGACAAGGTCAAGCGCAAGCTGCTGCCCTATATGGAAAAACAGCTCCCGAACGCCGGCGCCGATATGCTGTTCGTCATGCTGACGAATATCATCGACCAGAGCACCGAGCTGCTGTTCGTCGGTCAGAACTCCCATACCGTCGTACAGATCGCCTTCAGCTGCGAGCCGAAGAAGGACAGCGTTTTTCTTCCCGGCGTCGTCAGCCGAAAAAAGCAGATCATCGCCCCTCTCATCGCCGCCATCGACGAGCTGTGACCCGGGCGATCATCGCGCCGTCAATACTGAATATTCAAAAGAGAGCGATCGTACTGTGACCGCTCTCTTTTTTTGCGTGCGCAGCCATCCCATTGCGCGATCCGGGAATGCGTGAAGCCCGATAATCATACGAGATATGAGGGAAAAATGCTATTTACCCATTGACATAGTAGGTAAATGGTAGTATAATACGCCTAACGGAAGGAGAAGAGATTATGAACATCTATGCCGATAACGCCGCCACCACAAAAATGAGCAAGGCGGCGATCGCGACAATGCTCGATTATATGGAGAACGTCTACGGAAATCCGTCAAGCCTTTACGGGATCGGTCAATACGCGAAGGAAAAGCTGGAAGAAGCGCGTGAACAGATCGCGCGGATCATCAACGCACAGCCCCGCGAGATCCTGTTTACCTCGGGCGGCAGCGAAGCCGATAATCAGGCGCTGCTGTCCGCAGCAGCGGCAGGAGAACGTAAGGGCAAAAAGCATATTATCTCGACCGCTTTTGAACACCACGCGGTGCTGCATACGCTGAAAAAGCTGGAAGAGCGCGGATTTGAGGTCACGCTGCTCCCGGTTCATACAAACGGTATTGTCAGAGTGGACGAGCTTGAAGCGGCGATCCGCGAAGATACCTGTCTGGTCACCGTGATGACGGTCAATAACGAGATCGGCACCATCCAGCCGATCACCGAGATCGGCGCCGTCTGCCGCAGGCACGGCGTATTGTTCCACACCGACGCGGTACAGGCGGTCGGACATCTGCCGATCGACGTAGCGGCGCAGAACATCGATATGCTCTCTGCGTCGGCGCACAAATTCCACGGACCGAAAGGCGTAGGATTTTTATATGTCAAAAAAGGCGTGCGCATCCAAAACCTGATCGAAGGCGGCGCGCAGGAGCGCGGTAAACGCGCGGGAACAGAAAATGTCGCAGGAATCGCTTCGATGGCAGCGGCACTGAGTGAATCCGTCGAAAACATGGAACAGACAAAGGCGCGCCTGACCCCGGTACGCGACCGGATCATCAAGGGTCTGAACGAGATCCCGCACAGCGCCCTCAACGGCGATCCGGATCAACGGATGTACAGCAACGTCAACTTCAGCTTTGAAGGCATCGAGGGCGAATCCCTGCTGATCCTGCTGGATCGCAAAGGCATCTGCGCCTCTTCCGGAAGCGCCTGCACCTCCGGGTCGCTCGATCCCAGCCATGTTCTGCTCGCGATCGGACGCAAGCACGAAGTCGCCCACGGCTCGCTGCGGCTGAGTCTCGGCGAAGACGCGACAGCCGAGGAAGCGGATTATATCATCGACGCCGTCAAAGAGATCGTCTCGTATCTGCGCGGCTTCTCCCCCGTCTGGCGCGATCTGACAGAAGGCAAAAAAGAATTCATCTTATAACAGGAGGCACAATATGGCATTATACAGCGATAAGGTAATGGAATACTTTCTCCACCCGAAGAATATCGGCGTGATCGAAGACGCCGACGGCGTCGGAGAGGTCGGCAACGCCAAATGCGGCGATATCATGCGGATGTATCTGAAAATCAACGACGACGAAATCATAGAAGACGTCAAGTTCGAGACCTTCGGCTGCGCGAGTGCGATCGCATCAAGCTCCATGGCGACCGAACTGATCAAGGGTCAGCCCGTTGACAAAGCGCTGACGCTGACGAATCAGGCGGTAGCAGAAGCGCTGGACGGTCTGCCGGCTTATAAGATGCATTGCTCCGTCCTCGCACAGGAGGCAATCGAATCCGCGATTGAAGATTATCGCAAGAAAAAATCACAGTAATTTCAAAAAAATACCATTTACCTATTGACATAGTAGGTAAGTGGTGTTATAATACCATTGTCGTCAAGACAAAATCAATGAAGGAGAAATCAAGATGTTCACTGTCACAACCCGCAAGCAGTATACCGCGATGTGGTGTCGAATGTTCAACTCCCGGGCGAATAGCACGGCAGAAGCATTCGGCTGTATCACCCTGCTCTGAAAGACTGCAGGCTGAATGACAGTATGCTTTTTCCTCTTTGCCCGGGAGCCTGCGCTTTCGGGCGTTTTATTTTAGCTTTAAACACTCTCAAAAAACTATGATGAAATGAAAGGAAAACAACCATGAGTAATTATCGTTTTGAAACCAAACAGATCCACGTCGGTCAGGAACAACCCGATCCCGCTACCGATTCCAGAGCCGTCCCGATCTATCAGACTACATCCTATGTATTCCGCAACTCCCGGCACGCCGCAGACCGATTCGGTCTTGCCGATGCAGGCAATATCTACGGCAGACTGACCAATTCCACACAAGATGTACTGGAAAAACGCGTCGCTGCTCTGGAAGGCGGTACAGCCGCGCTGGCAGTCGCCTCAGGCGCCGCGGCGATCACCTATACCATCGAAGCGCTTGCCGCGAACGGCGGCCACATCGTCGCACAGAAGACCATCTACGGCGGCAGCTATAACCTGCTTTCCCACACCCTGCCGCAGTACGGCGTGACCACGACCTTTGTCGACGCGCACGATCTGACAGAACTCGAGAATGCGATACAGGATAACACCCGCGCCGTCTATCTCGAAACGCTCGGCAATCCGAACTCCGACATTCCGGATATCGACGCGATCGCTGAGATCGCTCACAAGCACGGTCTGCCGGTCGTCGTCGACAACACCTTCGGCACTCCCTACCTGATCCGTCCCATCGAACACGGCGCAGACATCGTCGTCCACTCGGCGACCAAGTTCCTCGGCGGCCACGGAACCACCCTCGGCGGCGTCATCGTCGAAGCAGGTAAATTCAACTGGAAAGCCGGCGGCAAGTATCCCCAGATCGCCGACGCGAACCCCAGCTATCACGGCGTATCCTTCTACGATGCAGTCGGCGCGGCCGCCTTTGTCACCTACATCCGCGCGATCCTGCTGCGCGATACCGGCGCCGCAATCTCGCCGTTCAACGCGTTCCTGCTGCTGCAGGGCGTCGAGACCCTGTCGCTCAGACTGGAGCGTCACGCAGAAAACACCAAGAAAGTCGTCGAATTCCTCAGCAATCATCCGCTTGTCGAAAAGGTCAACCACCCCGCGCTCGAGGATCATCCCGATCACGCGTTGTACAAACGGTATTTCCCGAACGGCGGCGCATCTATCTTTACATTCGATATCAAGGGCGGTCAGGACGAAGCGTGGAAGTTCATCGACAATCTCAAGATCTTCTCTCTGCTCGCGAATGTCGCGGACGTCAAGAGCCTTGTGATCCATCCCGCCTCCACCACTCACTCCCAGCTGTCGACCGAAGAATTGCTTGATCAGGGTATCCGCCCGAACACGATCCGCCTGTCGATCGGCACGGAGCATATTGATGACATCCTCGAAGATCTTTCCGGCGCGTTTGCCGCGCTCGACTGATTCCGTACAAATTTCCTGTGATCCCCTTACAGCACAGCGAAAGGGCTGCCGCAAAACGTCTTGTTTTGCGGCAGCCCGTTTTCATTTATCTTATTCGATTCTTTTTTCTAGCGATCAGCCCTTGATCTCTCTGAGCTGACGGACGTTTTCTTTGGTCAGCTCGTCGGATATCGCGATCTTTTTGATCAGGTTATGCACCGTATGGTTGAGCTGGCTTTTCTCGCTGTAGTCTGCGGGAAAAATATAGTCCACGCGATCTCTGAGCAGCAGCTCTTCGACCTTTGACTTGTTGTTTTCCTGATATACCGCGATTGCCGTGCCGCCGTATGCTTTCATCATCTTCATACACGGCACGTCGCTCAGTCCGTCGCCGATGTAGATCATATTGGTGAACGGAACACGCTTGTCGTCCTCGGGCATCGATCGGTTGAGATCGACGTCGTTGCTGACGTCCAGCACGCCCTTATTGATGCGGTAGACGAACTGGGTCTTGTTGGTATAGTTGACGGCGGTCTTCGGCCAGATGGCGGCGCCGTCATCGTCGTAGCAGAACTCGCAGGCATAGATCTTGGTGAACTTGTCC
This sequence comes from uncultured Ruminococcus sp., assembly GCA_902796225.1. GTDB lineage: Bacteria > Bacillota > Clostridia > Oscillospirales > Acutalibacteraceae > Ruminococcoides. Next base: position 16,906 of record CADBOO010000059.1, on the reverse strand, counting down.
GCGATACCGGAACCCTCAATGATCTCTTTGAGTCCCGACGAGATCACATAGTGTTCGACCAGAACGCCCTGCGCCGCGCCGTAAAGGTTGATGCGGTCGAACCATTTGTCGACGCCTTCGTACAGCTCGATCGATCTGCCGCAGTCGACCAGTCCTTCGCGGGTAACGGGATCGCCCATACGGCGGCGCTCGCCGATCATCGTATACAGATAGGCAAGCACGCTGTCCATCTCCTGCGCTGTGCCGAAGTCGTTTGTCTTCTGCCAGAACTCGCCCGGCTGCATATTCAGGCTGGGGATAAAACCGTAGTCCTGCATATCCTTTGTGCAGAGGGTCTTATCAAAGTCGTACATGATCGCGACAACAGGTCTGTCCATGGGGAACCTCCGGTTCAATCAAGATTGGCAGGCGGGCGACCGTCGGCCGCCCGCAGAGTCCTCATTAATATGTAGTGACTTCTACCGATTTCAGGGTGATCTTCTCAACAGGGCTTTCGCCGTTCTTCTCGCACGCAGCGATCTTATTGACGACGTCCATGCCTTCGTATACCTGTCCGAAAACGGTGTAGTCGCCGTTGAGCCAGTCGTTGTTACCCTGGTTGATATAGAACTGCGAGCCGTTGGAATCGGGCAGCGAGCTGTGCGCCATCGATACCGCGCCGGGGGTGTTCAGGACATAGTCGCTGATCTCGTAGCCGAAGTTTTCTCCGTAGATCGACTCGCCGCCGGTTCCGTCAAAGTTGGTATAATCGCCGCCCTGGATCATGAAGTTCTCGATCACGCGGTGGAAGATGGTGTTGTCATACTTGCCTGCCTTTGCAAGCGCGATGAAGTTGTTGACCGCCTTGGGGGCGACCTCGGGGAAGAATTTCATCTTAATGTCGCCGTAGCTGGTGTGGAGGATCGCGACGACTTCGCCCTTCTTGGGAGCTGTGCTCTGATACTCGGTGTCGATCTTCGAGAGATCCGCTGCCGGAACCTCGCTGAGCTTTGTGTAACTGCCGGATAATACCATACTGTAATCTCCTTTTTTTGTTGTGTTGCTGCCTTGATTTTCAGCCTCTGTCGCAGAGGATTCACTGCCGGAACCGCCCTTCTTGGTGGTGCCGGTAGAGACGACCTTTTTGCCGCAGCCGACAAGCGTCGCAGCGATCATCATCAGACAAAGCGCAATCGAAATGAATCTTTTCATATTGATTTCCTTTCCTTTACCCAGCCGGATGCAGTCCGTGCCGCCGACTGTGATTTCCCATCTATTGTAATACATTTTATTGCCATTTTCAATAGTCCATGTATTGATTTACGGATTTTTCACAAATGACGGGTCGAAACCGCTGCTCCCCTCAAGAATCATTCAGCTCCTTCACGTCGTACGGGATGATATCCTCATGATCGGGACGCCGGGGGGTGCAGTTCCAACGGATTTGTCATATATTGCAACTCATATTCATAGATTGATACAGTGAAAAAAGCTCAGGAGGAAAAAGAATGACAGCCTATCTCCCCGAGGGAAAACGGTTTTGTACCGTTCACAATCCCGAAATGCTCCGTACGCCGCAAAAGCTGAAAGAAGCGATGGAACGCGGCGAGATTCTGGAGGCAAAGGCGGTGATGTGCGACAGCGAGCATAATCTCATCGTCGACCTCGGCTGTATGCGAGGATTCGTCCCGCGCGAAGAAGGCGCGGTCGGCATCCGCGAGGGGACGGTCAGGGATATTGCGGTGATCTCGCGCGTCGGGCGGGTGATCTGCTTTGTCGTCAGCGACATTGTCACGGACGCCGCCGGGCGGGAGCTGGCGATCCTCTCGCGCGCAAAAGCCCAGCGTCGGTGTATCGAGGAGTATGTAAACACCCTGCATGCGGGCGACGTCATCAAAGCAAGGGTGACCCACCTGGAGCCGTTCGGGGCGTTCTGCGATATCGGCTGCGGGGTCGTCGCGCTCATGCCGATCGACACCATCTCCGTGTCGCGCATCGAGCATCCGGACGAACGCTTTGTCGTCGGTCAGGACATCACGGCGGTGATCAAGTCCCGCGTCGGAACGCGGATCACCCTCAGTCACAAAGAACTGCTCGGCACTTGGGAGGAAAACGCCGCAGACTTTTCGGTCGGCGAGACCGTAGCGGGCGTGATCCGATCTATCGAGAATTACGGTGCGTTTGTCGAGCTGACGCCGAATCTGGCGGGTCTGGCAGAGCTGCGGGATCACCTTCGCGTCGGTACGGCGGCGAGCGTGTACATCAAGAGCATCATCCCCCGCCGCATGAAGATCAAGCTCATCATCATCGATACCTTCGACCAACCGCCGATACCGGCTCAGCCGCGGTATTATATCACAGGCGGTCACATCGACCGCTTTGTCTATTCGCCCGCAGACTGTGAAAAAACCATCATCACGGACTTCCTAGAACAATAGTTTGACAATCGTGCGCGCAGGGTGTATAATGATCCCGAAAAGAGGTGCATTATGGAACTGTATCAATTCATCCTGCTGCTTATCCTGCTGATCGCCGCGATCGCTGTCGGGATCATCGGGATCATTATAATTCCGAAGAAGAAAAATAATAACGATGAAGAGCTGAGTCGTCTGCGCACGGAGATCGTCGCCGCCAACCAAAGCTCGGTCAAAAATATGGGCGAGATGATCTCTGCGTCCCAAAGCGAGAAGCTCACCCATATGGAGGAACGGCTGAAAACCTTTTCGCTTGAGAACGAGCAAAAGCTGGATAACATCCGCCGCACCATGGAGCAGAGGCTCTCGGATATCCGCGAGGACAACAACAAACAGCTTGCCGAGATGCGCACCACAGTCGACGAAAAGCTCCAGAAAACGCTGGAGGAAAAGATGAACCGCAGTTTTTCGCTGGTCAACGAACGCCTCGAACAGGTCTATAAGGGTCTGGGCGAGATGCAGTCGCTCGCGGTGGGCGTCGGCGACCTCAAGAAGGTGCTGTCGAACGTCAAGACCCGCGGTATCGTCGGCGAGATCCAGCTGGGCAGCATTCTCGAAGAGATCCTCAGCCCCGAACAGTACGAAACCAACGTCTGCACCAAGAAAGGCTCGCGCGAGGTCGTAGAATTCGCGATCAAGCTGCCCGCGCGCGACGATGGCTTCATCTGGCTGCCGATCGATTCCAAATTCCCGGGCGACTCCTATGCCGCCCTGCGCGACGCGTATGACAGCGGCAGCAAAGAAGCTGTCGACGCCGCCGCCAAAAACCTGATAAACACCGTCCGCCGCGAGGCGAAGGACATCCGCGATAAGTATATCAGCCCGCCCGATACCACCGAGTTCGCCATCATGTTCCTGCCGTTCGAGGGACTGTACAGCGAGGTCGTCAACCGCGGCTTGGTCGAACTGCTGCAGCGCGACTACAAGGTCAACATCGCCGGTCCGTCCACGATGGCGGCGCTGCTCAATTCCATCCAGATGGGCTTCAAGACCCTCGCCGTCCAGAAGCGATCGGCAGAGGTTTGGGAGATCCTCGGCTCGGTCAAGGCGGAGTTCGACAAATTCAACGATGTGCTTGTCATGACCCAGCAGCGCATCGATCAGGCTAACAAAGAGCTGGACAAGCTCGTCGGCGTGCGCTCCCGCCAGATCAGCCGCAAACTGTCGGCAGTCCAGAGCAATCAGAGTACGCCTGTCGCGCTGTTTGAGGATCTGAAGGAAGAATAACAAAGATGATGCATAACAGAATCCCCTGCGGTGATGCTTACCGCAGGGGATTTTTGCATATGATCGGTTTTATTCTGCGGCAGAGGAGGCTTGCTGTGCCTGCTTTTCTGCGCGCATGATATCGGATATCGTCGCCTTGTCCAGTTCAAAGGTGTCTTCTGCCGCCTTGGATTCATCGGCAAAGGCGTCGAATTCTTTCTGCTTTTTCTTCAGGATCTCCATGATCCTTTCGTCGATGGTGTCGTCGCACAGCAGTCGGTAGACCAGCACCGATCGCGCCTGACCCATTCGGTACGCGCGGGAGATCGCTTGATTCTCGATCGAGGGCTTCAGCTGGGGTTCGCACATGATGACCACCGATGCGCTCTGGATATTCAGCCCGGTGCCGCCGGACTGGATCTGCGCCGCCAGCGCCGATCCCGCGGGCGCTTGAGCGAATTCGTCGATGATCTCCTGTCTGCGGGCGGGACTGACCGATCCCGTGATAGGCTCCATACACGCCTCGCCGAGCATCGCCGCGATCTTTGAAACGGTATCGAGAAAGAAGGAGAAGATCAGCACCTTGCGATCCTGCGCCTTTGCATCCTCCACGATCTCACAAAGTCTGCGCGCCTTGGAGGAATCCGCGGGGTCATCGACATTCCACGACACTCTGCGCGCCGCCATAAAGTTCTGCTCTTCGATCGCTTCCCGATAGATCGTCTTTTCCTTCGGGAGCAGATCGCACCACTCGCAGCTTTCGATCAGCTCGGGCAGTTCGGTCAGCACGTCCTCACGCTTGCGGCGGTAATACACCGGCGCGACTGCCTCGCGGAACTGCGGCGCGGATGACAGCGACAGCATTGGCTTGATCTTATTCGCAACGGCGGGATTCAGGATGTTGATCAGCGTCGCCATCTCTTCGACCCGGTTTTCCAGCGCGGTACCGGTCATGAACAGCAGCCTATCGGCGTGTTCGCACAGCCGCTTGACATTGACGGTCCGCTGTGCGGAGGGGTTTTTGATATAATGCGCCTCGTCCACGGTCAGCATCGGCAGCCGGAACCGTTCGCCGAGGGTAAAAGCCGCGGTCGTTTCAAAGGTGGTCACCGCCACGCCGCCCTGTGTCTTCCATTGCATCAGCGCGGCTTCCTTATTGCTGCCATGTACCTTGATTACATCAAGATCGCTGTGCTTTGCGATCTCGCGGCACCAATTGGTCAGCACCGACGCCGGACAGACGACGACAAAGTGGTTTGCGCCCTGATTTCTGAGGTGAACCATGGCGGCGATCGCCTGCACGGTCTTGCCCAAGCCCATCTCGTCGCCCAGCAGGATGCGACCCTGGGCAACGGTGTATTTGACGCCCCATTCCTGATAGCGGCGCAGACTGCACTTGAGGCCGGTGAGATCGAGATCGACAGCGGCGACCGATTCTGCAAGATCTTCGGGAAGTCCGTACATCCCGTCGCCTGTTCCTACCCTGTCCGGCTGGATGGTCTCGAGCAGTTTGACATAAGAGATGCTGTCGTTCAAAAAATCCGCCCACGCTTCGTTTGCCGAAGTATAACCGAATCGGCGCATCACGCCGTCGATGGCTTCGTTGACCGGCTGAAGATTTGCGTCGGACAGGATCTGTGACAATTCGGCGCACGCTGCGTCTGCATCCGCTTTTTTCGCCGCGGAGGCAAACATCCATCGAATGCCGCCCGACGCGGGCTTTGACGCTTCGAGCGCACGGGTCAGCGCACTGTCATAATACTGCCGGAATTGCGCGGCGGCATTGACCGCGGGCATAAGCTTTTTGTATTTGCACAGCTCCGTCACCAGCGCGGTCGACGCGGGCGTTTTTTCGTCCGCGCTCAGGCGGATCTTTGCGCCTTTCTGCGCCGTGTCGGCGATCTGAGCAGCGATTGTTTTGATCTCTCGTGCGCCTTCGGGACTGATCCCGTTGATCGCGGAGATTTGGAACGGACTCGCGTTGAGAATATCGAGGATCGTGTGGAAGCCGGCGTCATGAAGCGACTTGACGCGGACGCCTTTTTTGTGTCGTGTCAACTCGTCGGCGGGAATGGTCGCCAGCAGCTTTGCAGAGCCGGAGGCAGCGATTTTGGATGCGGCTGATTGGATCTCGGAACGGCTGCGCTGTACAAGACCGTCCAGCTGACGGAACTTTGCGTACAGCTCCTGATACTTGCGCCGGAATGACCTGACCTCGGAAGAAGAGTAACTGCGTGCCACATGATCACACCCTTATCTGAATGATACATTGAGTATACCACAGCATGTGCGCGCTTGACAAGTGAGAGTTGTTTTCTGTATGAAACCGCCCGCGCGGGTCAATACTAGTTACAGTATTGATCGGGGGGAGTTTTTTGCAGTATAACAAAGTCGAGATCTGCGGGGTGAATACCGCAAAGCTCGCTGTGCTGACCGAAGCGCAGAAGCGGGAGCTGTTCACAAAAATGCACAGCGGTTCGCCGTCACAGCGCAAGCAGGCGCGTGAAGAGATGATCAACGGCAATCTGCGGCTGGTGCTGAGCGTGATCCAACGCTTTTCCGGACGCGGCGAGAACATGGACGATCTCTTCCAGGTCGGGGTGGTCGGGCTGATCAAGGCGATCGACAACTTCGATCCGTCGCTGGACGTGCGGTTTTCCACCTACGGCGTTCCGATGGTGATGGGCGAGATCCGGCGACATCTCAGGGATATGGGAGCAGTTCATGTGTCACGCTCCATGCGGGACACCGCCTATCACGCGATGCAGGTCAAGGAAGAGCTGACGAACAGCCTCGGACGCGAGCCGACCGTGGAGGAGATCGCCGCGCGGCTCGGCACAGACAAAGAGAACGTCGTGCTGGCGCTCGAGGCGATCGTGGAGCCGGTATCACTCTATGAGCCGGTATTCAGCGACGGCGCGGATACCATCTATGTGATGGATCAGGTCGGCGACAAGTCCGACGACCGCGACTGGCTGGAGGAGATCGCTTTCAAGGAGGCGCTGAGAAAGCTCTCCGACCGCGAGAAGAAGATCCTGCACCTGCGGTATTTCTGCGGCAAGACACAGATGGAGGTCGCCGAAGAAATCGGGATTTCTCAAGCTCAAGTCAGCCGGATCGAAAAGGGCGCGATCGACAGTATCAAGCGCGAGCTGTAACAAACAGAATCGAAACCGATGCACAGATTTTTCACCGAATCTGTGCATTTTCCTGATTATTATTCTAATTCAGAAAATTAAAAGTCTGTTGATTCGTTATTATAGTCGTGTAATGTTATAGAGCGTTGCAACTTTACTATATGAGAGTACACTTTTGAAAGGCAGGTATCGTTATGAAAATCGGTTGCGTTAAAGAAATCAAAAACAATGAGTTCCGCGTGGGCATGACTCCGGATAATGTTGCGGCATATGTCGCGGCGGGTCACCATGTCTACATCGAAAAAGGCGCGGGCGTCGGTTCCGGCTTTGCGGACACCGAATACGTCAATGCGGGCGCATCGCTGATCGACAACGCGGCGGACGTCTGGAATCTCGTCGATATGATGGTCAAGGTCAAGGAACCGCTTGAGGAGGAATACGGCTATTTCCGTGAGGGTCTGATCCTGTATACCTATCTGCACCTTGCGGCGGACGAAAAACAGATGGACGCGCTGCTGAACGGTAAGGTCAAGGCGGTCGCGTATGAGACGCTGCAGGAAACCGACCGTTCGCTGCCGCTGCTTGCGCCGATGTCCCAGATCGCGGGCCGTCTGTCGATCCAGGAAGGCGCAAAGTATCTGGAGAAGCGCTTCGGCGGCGAAGGCATTCTGCTCGCCGGCGTTCCCGGTACGCCCAAGGCGAACGTCGTCATCCTCGGCGGCGGTACCGTCGGACTGAACGCGTGCAAGATCGCTGTCGGCATGGGCGCGAACGTCACCATCCTCGACATCAACCTCAAGCGTCTGGAAGAGCTGGACAATCTCTTCGGCGCGCATATCCAGACTCTTGTCAGCACGGACAGCAATATCGAGCGCGTTCTCAAAGACGCCGACCTCGTCATCGGCTCTGTGCTGATCCCCGGCGCTTCCACTCCGAAGCTGTTCAAGAAAAAATATCTGCCCGAGATGAAAAACGGCGCGGTATTCGTAGACGTCGCAATCGATCAGGGCGGCTGCGGCGAGACCAGCCATGTCACCACCCATGACGATCCCGTCTATATCGAAGACGGCGTGGTACATTACTGCGTCGGCAATATGCCGGGAGCGGTCCCGAGAACCAGCACCATCGCGCTGACCAATGCGACCCTGCGCTACGGTCTGCAGATCGCCGCAAACGGACTTGAGGAAGCCTGCAAAAAGAGTGAAGTCATTGCTTCCGGCGTGAACTGCTATCTGGGCAGGATCACCAACGAGAATGTTGCTCAGGCACACGGCCGCGAGTGGACGGCGCTTGATTCCCTAGTGTAAAACAGGTATTATTAGAAACAGGGCTGTCGCGCTGCGTGCGATAGCCCTGAAATCGTATCGTGTCACGACGGGCGCGTCAATGATTTGCACTTCGTATTTGATCAGAAGCCGACGACGCCCTCGTGTGACTGGATGCAAAACGGTTTGAGGTATATGATGATTCAACAGCTTTATAACGGGATCTACTATATGGATTTGTTTGCCGCTGCCGCGATGTTTCTGGGCTTGATCCTCGTGTGGTCGGTATTCGGCGCGCTGCTTTGGAAGAAAATGAAGATCATCGGTGCGGTGATCGCCGTCTTATATGCGGCGGTGATATTGTATTTTACGTTGTTTTCACGCGGAAAGGGACCGATCTCGCACGAGATCAGACCTTTTTCCACGCTGACGTTGGGACCGCAGAATCCGGAGCTGTATCGTGCGGCGGTCATGAATATCTTTCTTTTCGTTCCGCTCGGGATGATGCTGCCCCACCTGTTCACGGGATCTCCCCTCCGCAGGATCTTGCTGAGCGTTCTGATCGGCGGATGCCTGTCAGCGGGAATTGAGCTGGCGCAGCATTTCATGCTCGTGGGGATGACACAGACGGATGATGTGATCTGCAACTCGCTCGGCACGGCGTTTGGAGCGTGCGCTTACCCGCTGTCGCTGCTGTGGATACAGCTCAGGGAAAAGCACAAAAACAAGAATAAAGCGTAGAAAAAAGCCGGACTGCGAAAAACAGTCCGGCTGATTTTATCGGTTACGTATTGCATGCGAGTCTGCCGCTGCAGAAGACCTGCCGCAGCATCACGCCGCTTAATCCTCGTCGGCTTTGATGAGGAAGCGATAGACGATCGCTGCGATCGCGGCGCCGACCAGCGGGCCTACGATGAAGACCCACAGTGCGCTCAGTGCATCGCCGCCCTTGAAGATCGCGGGTCCGAAGGAACGCGCGGGGTTGACGGAGGTGCCGGTGAAGTAGATGCCGAAGATGTGGACCAGCGTCAGGGTGAAGCCGATGATCAGACCGGCGAACTTCTCGAATTTCTTCTTCGAGGTAACGCTCAGGATGACCAGAACGAAGATGAAGGTCAGGATGCATTCCACGATCAGGGATTTGACGGTGCTGCCGTCGAACAGGCCGTTGGTGCCGAGGCTCTTGTCAAAGCCGACCAGACCGCCGAGAACAGCTGCGCCTGCAGTAGCGCCCGCAAACTGAGCGATGATGTAAACGATGAATTCCGTAATGGTCATTCCGCCGTTGATCAGCACGCCGAGGGATACCGCGGGGTTGATGTGGCAGCCGGAAACGTTACCGATGGAATACGCCATCGCGACGATAACCAGACCGAAAGCGATCGCTGTCAGCGCATAAGCGGTATTCGGCTCGTTGGAGCAGCCGAGAACGGTTGCAACGCCGCAGGCGATCAGTACCAGCACAAAGGTGCCGATGAATTCAGCACAGAATTTTTTGACTAATTGCATTTTTTACTCTCCTTCTGTTTTATTTGGATAGTAACTACTGTTACAGTATCATCATAACAAAAACCATTGTAAAATGCAACTAATTTTTGTGTTATTTTGATAAAAGTTTTGTAATCTATACGCTGATCAATCCTGTATATCCCGCGACGATCCCCGCGCCCGCCGACAGGACGATCACGAGGATGGGATTGAGTTTTTTATACAGCAGCAGAAACAGCATCACGGCGAACACGGCGATAATGAACCAGAAGTTCGCGCTGAGCAATTCCGTGCCGAAAAAGCTGTCAACGGCAAATCCGGCAGGGAAAAGAACATCATAGCCTACCTTGAGGACAGTCGCTCCGATCAGTCCGACAACGGTGCTTTTCAGACCGAGCATCACACCGCGCACGATCAGGCTTTCTTTGAACTTCTCATAGCATTTTGCGATGATCAGGATGAGGAGGAACGGCGGCAGTACCAGTCCGACGGTCGCGCACAGCGAACCGAACAGCCCGCCGACCTCGCTTCCGACGTAGGTCGCGATATTGACGGCGAAGGCGCCGGGGGTGCTTTCCGCGACGGCGATAAAGTCGACCAGCTCCTGATTACTCAGCCAGCCGTGCGCCATGACGGTCTCTTCAATGAAGGGGATCATCGCGTAGCCGCCGCCGAAGGTCAGCGCGCCCATCTTGAAGAATTCGAGGAACAACAGGAGATATATGCTCATAGCTCTCTCCCCCGTTTCTTCATGATCAGGGTCGCACAAAGTCCGATGACCGCCGCTGACAACAGCACGATGATCACGTTGCAGGAGAAGAACGCCACCGCGGCAAGCGACGCCGCCATGATGCAGTACGCGACGATATTATGCGGGGATTTTTTGAACATAGACACGACCGCCTTGATCAGCAGCGCAAGCACGCCCGCGCGGATGCCCAAGAAGGCATATCTGACGATCTTCAGCTCTTCGAACTGCCTGAGAAACAGCGAGATCAGATAGATGATGATAAAGGACGGCAGCACGACGCCTAAGGTCGCGCAGAATGCTCCGAGCAGTCCCGCTACCTTGTAGCCGATGAAGGTCGCCGCGCAGATGGAGATCGGGCCGGGGGTGGACTCGGACAGCGCGATTACGTCGACCAGATCGTCGGGATCGATCCATTTTTTCTTTTTTGAAGTCTCGTTCTCGATGATCGGGATCATCGCGTAGCCGCCGCCGAAGGTGACGACGCCGATCTTCATGAACGTGAGCAAAAGCTGTAAGCAAAGTCTGAGTTTTTGTTTCATATCATTTCTTTCGGTACGGAGAAATCAGGAATTCAAAACGCGAAGCGTATCCCGAAATCGTCCATTGTTCATTGTCGCTTGTCAATTAGTTTTGCTTCTCCACGATCTTATAGTCGTCGCTGAAGCGGAAGTACGGACAGCTCGTGTCGCTGCCGCTCATAAACCGCGCAAGGTCGTCCTCGTCGAGATTGACCGCGCATTCGTAGTCGTCATAGGCTTCGTTATAGTTGTAGTATGCGCAAAATTCACAGCTCGTTTTGCCCGCCACAGGGGTCACCTCCGCATATGTGGAAATTCTATTGGTATTATAACAAAAAAATCGGTCTTTTTCAACATAAACCTGTTGCAATTTGTTCAGCTTTTCGGTATACTGAAAGCAACGAATTATGTCAGGAGGAGATTCCATTGAAAATTACAAATGACATCAAGTACATCGGCGTAAATGACCACAATATCGACCTTTTTGAAGGTCAGTATGTCGTACCCAACGGCATGGCATACAATTCCTATGCCATCATTGACGAAAAGATCGCCGTGATGGATACCGTAGATCAGCACTTCGGCGACGAATGGCTGAACAATCTCAGAGGCGTGCTGGGTAACCGCGAGCCGGATTATCTGGTCGTCCAGCATATGGAGCCCGATCACAGCGCGAATATCGACAACTTCCTCAATGTGTTTCCGAAAGCGACTGTCGTTTCGTCTCAGAAAGCGTTTGCCATGATGAAGAACTTCTTCGGCACCGAGTATGAGGACAGACGCATCGTCGTCAAAGAGGGCGATACCCTTGAGCTGGGTGCGCATACGCTGAACTTCGTCGGCGCTCCGATGGTCCACTGGCCCGAGGTGCTGATGACCTATGAAAGCACCGACAAAGTCCTGTTCTCCGCCGACGGCTTCGGCAAGTTCGGCGCGCTGGATGTTGACGAGGACTGGGCGTGCGAGGCAAGACGCTACTACATCGGTATCGTCGGCAAATACGGCGCTCAGGTGCAGAATGTTCTGAAAAAAGCCGCGGGGCTTGAGATCGACATCATCTGCCCGCTGCACGGCCCGATCCTGACCGAGAATCTCGGCTACTACCTCGATCTCTACAACACATGGTCGAGCTACGGCGTTGAGACCGACGGCATCATGATCGCCTACACCTCTGTTTACGGTCACACCAAAAAGGCTGTCGAGCTGCTCGCCGACAAGCTGCGTGCGAACGGCTGTCCGAAGGTTGCTGTCAACGACCTCGCCCGCGAGGATATGGCGGAGTGCGTCGAGGATGCGTTCCGCTACGGCAAGATCGTTCTCGCTACCACCACCTACAACGCAGACATCTTCCCGTTCATGAAGGAATTCATCAACCACCTCACCGAGCGCAATTTCCAGAACAAGACCGTCGCCTTCATTGAGAACGGCTCATGGGCGCCTCTTGCCGAGAAAACCATGCGCAAGATGCTCGAGGGTTGCAAACACATCACCTATACCGACAACCATGTGCATATCAAGTCCGCGCTGAACGACAAGAACATGGAAGAGATCGACGCGCTGTGCGCCGAGCTGACCAAGGACTATCTGGCAAAGCAGGACGAGACCGCCGACAAGAACGATCTTACCGCGCTGTTCAACATCGGCTACGGTCTGTATGTCGTTACCGCCCGCGACGGCGACAAGGACAACGGCTGTATCGTCAATACCGTATCGCAGGTAACCAATACGCCCAACCGTATCGCGGTATGCATTAACAAGAAGAATCTGACCCACGACATGGTCAAGAAGACCGGCGTGATGAACGTCAACTGTCTGTCCGTCGAGGCGCCGTTCGAGGTATTCGAGCATTACGGCTTCCAGAGCGGCAGAGACGTCGACAAGATCGTCGGCGAGGGACTGCTGAGATCCGATAACGGCGTCGTATTCCTCGGCAAATATATCAACAGCTTCATGTCGCTGAAGGTCGAGCAGATCGTTGATCTCGATACCCACAGCATGTTCATCTGTGCCGTGACCGAGGCGCGCGTCCTGACCAAGTTCGAAACCATGACCTACACCTATTATCAGAACTACGTCAAGCCGAAGCCTGCTACCGAGGGCAAAAAAGGCTGGGTCTGCAAGGTCTGCGGTTATGTCTATGAGGGCGAGGATCTGCCGGACGACTTCATCTGTCCGCTGTGTAAGCACGGCGTAGCCGACTTTGAGCCGATAGGCTAAAGCAATCGATAACGGATCATTAAGGGCGGTACATCCGCACCTGATACAATTCAGATAATCAAAACAAAGGAGAAAAAACATGAAAAAGTATGTATGCAGCGTATGCGGTTATGTCTATGACCCCGAAGAGAACGGCGGCGTCGCGTTCGAAGATCTTCCGGACGATTATGTCTGCCCTCTGTGCGGCGTAGGCAAAGAGGATTTTGAAGAGGAATAATTCTTCATCATAACGCATGAGTAAAGGGAGGGTGAACACCCTCCCTTTTGCTGTGCGCTTTCGCGTAGTCATCACCCGTTCGCGCATCAGGCGCGCTGCCGTGCGGGTACTGTAACACATATTCTATTTGATCGGAATGACTGTCATATGTCTCCTTGATTCAAATACTAACGGTTCATACCGTATGATACAATTTGATATAGTATCCTATCAAAAAACAGCCTCTCCGATTTGGGAGAGGCTGTGGAAATCATTCCTGACCGGGAACCTTCGGCAGTGCTGCAAAGCCTGCTTTGAGGTCGTCGTCGGTGGGGATATAGTCGGTCATGGTGCCGTTGTTGAACTGCTCATACGCAACCATATCGAAGTAACCGGTACCGGTAAGACCGAAGACGATGGTCTTCTCTTCGCCGGTCTCTTTGCACTTGAGCGCTTCGTCGATCGCAACACGGATCGCGTGGCTGCTTTCGGGAGCAGGCAGGATGCCCTCTACGCGGGCGAACTGCTCTGCCGCCTCAAAGACGGAAGTCTGCTCGACGGCTCTTGCTTCCATATAGCCGTCGTGATACAGCTGGCTGAGGGTGGTGGACATACCGTGGAATCTCAGGCCGCCTGCGTGATTCGCGGACGGGATAAAGCTGCTGCCTAAGGTGTACATCTTCGCGAGCGGGCAGATCATGCCGGTATCGCAGAAGTCGTACGCGTACTTGCCGCGGGTGAAGCTCGGGCAGGATGCAGGCTCGACAGCGATGATCCGATAGTCAGCCTCTCCGCGGAGCTTTTCGCCCATGAACGGAGCGATCAGACCGCCGAGGTTGGAACCGCCGCCGGCGCAGCCGATGATCATATCGGGCTTGACGCCGTATTTATCAAGCGCGGCTTTTGTCTCAAGACCGATGACGGACTGGTGCAGGAGCACCTGGTTGAGAACAGAACCGAGCACGTAGCGGTAGCCGGGATTGGTGACCGCGACCTCGACCGCTTCGCTGATTGCACAGCCCAGAGAACCGGTGGTGCCGGGATGCGCCTCAAGGATCTTTCTGCCGACCTCGGTCGTCATTGAGGGCGAGGGTGTGACGTCTGCGCCGTAGGTGCGCATGACCTCGCGGCGGAACGGTTTCTGCTCATAGCTGACCTTGACCATGAAGACCTTCAGATCGAGTCCGAGGTACGCGCACGCCATGGACAGCGCCGTGCCCCACTGACCTGCACCGGTCTCGGTTGTAACGCCCTTGAGTCCCTGCTTCTTCGCGTAATACGCCTGCGCGATCGCGGAGTTCAGCTTGTGGCTGCCGGAGGTGTTGTTGCCTTCAAATTTGTAGTAGATCTTCGCCGGCGTACCGAGCGCTTTTTCAAGACAGTATGCGCGGATCAGCGGCGACGGACGGTACATCTTGTAGAAATCCTGGATCTCCTGCGGGATGTCGATGTAAGCGGTGGTGTCGTCCAGCTCCTGCTGAACCAGCTCTTCACAGAAAATACCGCTCATTTCTTCAGCGGTCAAAGGCTGACCGGTACCGGGGTTGAGCAGCGGCGCGGGCTTGTTCTTCATATCCGCGCGCAGGTTATACCATTTCTTCGGGATGTCTTCTTCGTCTAAATAAATCTTATAAGGGATCTTGTTTTCAGCCATGATAAATTCTCCTTTTCTTTTCCGTAATGAATGTGAATAAATGATTGGTGGTTGATGGTAATAAAAGCGTTTCGTTTACCATCGTTTGGTCAAAAGCACGGTTTTCATAATTCCTCCCAAGAAATATAAAAAGAATTGCTGCCAAATAAAAAACCTGTCCCTGCATAAAATGCCGGGACAGGAAAATTCCTGCGGTGCCACCCTGCTTGGCGCATCTCTGCGCCCTCTCAACACGTACTGACATACGCTGACCTGTGTCACGGTAGGTCGGACCGTCTCGCATACTCTGCAAAAGCCACATTTCTGCTCGCCCTCGGAAGTCCATTCAGCCTTATGTTATCTGCCGCGATTCCACCATCCGCAGCTCTCTTTGAGATAAGAGGTAAAGCCTACTCACTCTTCGTCATCGGTTTCGGGTTTTTCACTTTGGGTGTATTGTAGCGCATAAAATTGCATTTGTCAATAGTTTTTTCGAAAAAAATTTTAACGATTTTATGTATTAGCATATGAAAGTGATTCTGAAAAGGGGCTGCCGCAAGAATGATGCGACAGCCCCGGGATTGGAGGTTGTTCAGAGGATCCGGTATCGGATCACGGCGCAGAAGCGCTGATGCGGCCGGTGACGACCAAAGTGACAGAGCCGGGGATCATACGCCATTCGCCGGTGGTTTCATCCTGCGTATAGGTTGCTGCGGGAATCGAAAGAACGCTGTTCGCAGTGGCGAATTCGCCGGTTGCTTCATCATAGGTGTAGTCGACGCCTTCGACCAGCGCGACGCCGTCCAGCGTGGCGCTGATATCGGTCAGGGCGGGATCGAAAACGTCTGTGATCGTTGCGTTTTCGGTGTCAACGACCGCCGTGTTGCCGGAGTTCATGAGCTGGAAGGTATAGGTCAGCTCGCCGTTTTCGGCAACCGGGATCGGCGTGACGGATTTGACGAGCGATAGCTGGGCCGCGTTGGTGACGGCGACGGATTCCTCTGCGGTGACCGCCGTGATCGCCGGAGAGTCAACAGTCACGGTGTTGGTGATCGCGCCGCCGGTCTCCAGGGGAGCATATCCGTTGACCGAAGCCGAGTAGACGATCGTCGCATTACCGCCCGCAGGGACGGAGATGCCGCTGAGGACAAGACCGTCGTCGGTCGATGCGGCGGGATCGGGCTGCAGCACGCCGTTGAGATAGTATTGCAGAGAATCCCCGACAAAATCAAGCGGCTGTACCGTACCGGTACCGAACGGATAGGCGGCGAGGTCGTCGCTGACGGTCAGTCCGTTGAGAGGACTGTCGGAATGATTGACGATGCTCACGACATAGGTCAGGGTATCGCCTGCGCCGTAGGTTTCGTTGACCGCGTACTTGGTGACGTTCAGCATGCTCTCGATCATACCGACAGCGGTATTGGATCGGATCTGACTGCCGTTGTAGCTCAAAGTCGCTACGTTCGTAAAGGGTGTAGCCATGATGATTCCTTTCTTTGTTTTTCTCGGCAAGACGGCGATGATTACCGCCGTCCCGCCTGTTTTATCCTATGCCGGGCGGCGTCGGATGCCACCAAAATCAGAAAAGAAATAAAAAAAGCTTGCATTTTCCGAAGAGATGTGGTAAAGTATATAGCACACGGAGGCTTAGCTCAGCTGGTTAGAGTACCTGCTTGACGTGCAGGGGGTCATTGGTTCGATTCCAATAGTCTCCACCATATGGATAACAGGAGTTCCTTTATGGAACTCCTGTTTTTCATTAGAGCAGTGGAGACTATTGGAATCGAAGGCGACCGTGCGCGCAAAATAAGCGTAAGCGCATTTTGCGGGTCAAAACGCTCCGGCGGAGCGTTTTGAGGGAGAGCGTAGATAAAGCATTTCCAAACGCCGGGCGCTCCGAAGACGTGGTACCCGACTATCGAAAGATTACACGGAAATAGTCTCCACCATATGGATAACAGGAGTTCCTTTATGGAACTCCTGTTTTTCATTAGAGCAGTGGAAACTATTGGAATCGAAGGCGAGCGTGTCAAGCCGTAAGC
>CADBOO010000058.1 GCA_902796225.1 uncultured Ruminococcus sp. | reverse complement strand
CGACGTCTATGCCGCCGAGCCGAATTATATCGTACATGTCAATCTCGATGGTATTAACGGTGACGCGGATAAAGACGGTGATTTGACGATCCTCGACGCAACTCATATTCAGCTTTACAAAGCAGAATTGATCGATGAAAGTGAGATCGACCTGACAGCCTCTGACTATGACCGGGACGGCGACGTCACCATCCTCGACGCGACCGCGATCCAGCGCAAGCTCGCAGAACTTTGACGTCATTACCGAGAATTCATAACGGAGGCGTTATTATGAAAAGGATCATTATCTGTTTGTTGATATCAATACTGATTGTTTGCAGCATACTTCCTGTCGCTGCGCGTGAACTCAGTACCGAAGGGTACTTATGTATCATACCTTACTTTGAGAAATTCTGCGGCGAGTATTACGGACCGGATGGCAGCGTGCCGGATGAAGTGGATATCGGAGAATTATATAAAGAACTATACGCACACTATGAGTCTGACACGGCAGAGTTATCTTGGGTGCTGGTGGAAGCTGCTTTTATTTCTGAACCTGCGTTTCCTCATGTTTACAGGTTTTTCTGCCCGGAGAGATTTTTGGAAAACGGAAGCCATGATAATCCCTTCGGAAGCGGCTATGGGATCTACGACGTCAAGAATGACGAGTGGATGGATTTGTCTGTTGCATTACAGAGTGATCGATATGATGAATTGCTCGAGATTTGTAATGAAAACAAGATCGGAAAAATCTACGGCGATATGGACGGCGACTATTCTATCACCATTGTGGATGCGACAATGATTCAGCGCTTTCTCGCTGACATGGTGTCAATGTGGGATGCTGATCTGATTGCGGATTATGATCGGGATGGAACAGCCACCATCCTCGATGCGACTGCGATCCAGCGCAAGCTCGCCGACCTTTGATAAATTTCTTTTTTTAGAATTATAACCCAAGCGTGCGGAGCAGTTAAACTGCTCCGCATTGTTTTTTGATGCAGACGGACGCATTATCAAAGTCAGCTTCGTATTTGAATTGACGAAGGAATCAATCGGGAGAATACCGGACATAAGAGTCACAGATAGTGTATACGATTCATGGTATGTGTCTGCAGCTTCCGGTTATACAAAATCCCCCTTACGGCAGTCGGCTTCATTCTGCCGTAAGGGGGCGTTGGTTGTATTGTTCGGTTTCAGCGGATCTGTTCACGGAACAGCCGTTCATTCTTTATCCCTTCACGGTCAGGATATAGAACTCATACGCCTTATAATCCTTCTTCTCGAAGTCTTTGGCGGTCATTTCGGTCTCATCCGTGCTGATCGTTGTGCCGTCGTAGTGCATGACGCAGGTCGCCTTGTCGGCGCCGAGCTTTGCGGTCACGTTTTTGACGTCTTCATAACGTGTGTTGCCGATATAGATAACGGTATCGTCGCCGGCTGTGCGCTTGAACGCCAGCATATCCTTACTGTCGGTATCGATCAGATCGGACGCGGTGTTGAAGGTTCTCAGCGCTTTGTGATCGGTCTTCATTTTTGCGAGCGTTTGGATCATCGCAGCATATTTCGGCGTATCGTCCCACTTGACAGCGTCCTTTTCAAAGAACTCGATCTCGTGGTCATAGCCCTCTTCGTCGGAGGTATAGATCAGCGGGATGCCCGGTGCGATGAATTCCGCAGCCAGCATCGTCGGATAACCGCTGCCGTAGCGGAAGATGACGCTGCCCTCATACGAGTTCTTGTCGTGGTTATCCACATAGTTCATCGGATAGCTGTTCTCGGAATAGTTGCTGCCGATCTTGACGCATTCCCTGAGGCTTTCGGCGCCGATGCCGCCCTTGAGCATGACCGACTGGCTGTAGAATGTGTCGTTATAGCACAGATCAAACGCGTATTTGGTCAGGTTGGGATTCGCCGAATCCTCGGCGAGCATCATGATGTTTTTGTTGATGGATCTGAGCTTGTAGACCGCAGCATTCCAGAACGGGATCGGAACGCCCTGCGTATGATCGCAGCGGAATCCGTCGACGCCTTCCTCTTCGACCCAGTACTGCATACACTTGATCATTTCGGCGCGCATCTCGTAGTTGTTGTAGTTCAGCTCGGCGGTATCCGTCCAGTCAAAAGGAGATTTGATCTTGCCGGAGTTGTCGTGCTCATACCAGTCGTCGTGCTCCTTGACCCACGCGCAGTCCCAGCCGGTGTGGTTGGCGACCCAGTCCAGCATGATCTTGAAGCCCTTCTCGTGCGCTGTGCTGACCAGATGGCGGAAGTCCTCAATGGTGCCGAACTCAGGGTTGACCGCGGTGTAATCGCTGACGGCGTAGTATGATCCGAGCGTGCCCTTGCGCTCTGTCTCGGAGATGGGATGGATCGGCATCAGCCACAGGGTGTTGACGCCCATATCTTTCAGCCGGTCGAGGTGACCCTCAAACGCCTTGAAGGTACCTTCCTCGGTGAACTGACGGATGTTGACCTCATACAGAACACAGGTGTCCATCCAGTCGGCGTTTTCGTGCTTGAGGATCTCGTCGGCGCTCGAGATATCCGTCATCACGCCGTCGATGATCGTCGCTTTGTCGACGTTGTCCGAGATCGTATACTCGTTCTTTTCGGGTGAGGAGGTCGCGTTCGTATCGCCTTTTTTGTCGTCGTTTTTTGCGCCGCAGGCAACGAGCGAGCCGATCATGACCAGTGCGAGCAATAATGCAAGTATTCGTTTCATAACAGACAGCCTTTCTGCATTTCGCATGATTTGGTATCATTCTAACATACCGGCAGAAGGATTTCAATATACATCGAAAAAGTCATTGACGATTGAAGAAATACATTGTATTATTATGATGGATACAATGCATACAACGACTGCTTCAGGCGTGACGTTGATACATAAAACAATCACAGAGCTGAGCCTGTCCAACGCCGATAAAAAAGAAAGACCGTGTTAGTATTTCTTTGCGCGCGAGCACGGCGAGATCCTGCCAGCGGTAACCGTGACCGACGGTCCGGAAATAATATGAGAGAGTGAAAAGATGAAAAAAATCCTCAAAAAACTGCGCTCCCGCATGGCGTTCAATATCATCGGCTCGATGGTCATGATCCTGGTGATCTTCGGCATCGTTGTCAGTACCATCGGGTATTTCGGCTTTTCCAATGCTTTCAAAAACGAATACACCGTGTCTACCTATCACATGGCGGATACCGCGAGCGTGCTTGTCAACGGCGACCATATCGATGAGTATCTTGACGGCAAAGAAACCGAGGAGTATGCCCTGACCGCCAAACGCCTCGACGTTTACTGCAAGCGCATGAGCGTTTCGCTGATCTACGTCATCAAGGTGGACACCACCGATTACGGGAGATTTGTTTCTGTTTTCAATTGCGTTGACAATTCGGTGGATGACTCCTCTTATACGCCGTGGGAGTTGGGTCATAAGCGTGACACCACCAACGATGAATACCGCGAAAAGTATCAGGCATTATATGATAAGGAAGCGGATTACGAAACGATCTACCGCACCCATACGACCGACGGTCAGCATCCGCATATCACGACGATGGTGCCGATCAAGGACGCGCAGGAAAATGTGACCGCGATCCTCTGTATGCAGCGGCCCGTGCGCGAGATCAAAGAAGCGACCCGCGCCTTTTTGCTCCGCATCGCGCTGTACACCTTCCTGCTGGCGGTCGTTATCTCTGTCTTTATTGCGCTGTATGTCAGAAAACAGGTCGTCGATCCGATCCGAAAAGTGTCCAAGGAAGCGACCCGTTTTGCAAAAGAGAATACAAAAGGCAAGTCGTTCGGTGAGATCAGCAGCTTTGAAGACGTCACGAATCTTTCGGCGTCGATCGAAAAAATGGAGCGCGATATGGTGAACTATGTCGAAAACCTGACCGCGCTCACTTCGGAGAAGGAGCGTATCGGAACAGAGCTTGCCCTCGCGACACGGATCCAGACGGCGATGCTCCCGCACGAATTCCCACCCTTCCCCGACAGGACCGAATTTGATATCTTCGCTTCGATGAATCCCGCGAAAGAGGTCGGAGGCGACTTCTACGACTTTTTCATGATCGACGATGATCATCTTGCGCTCGCTGTAGCGGATGTTTCCGGCAAGGGGATCCCCGCCGCGCTGTTCATGATGATCTCCAAGGTCATCCTTCAGAGCTGTGCGATGCTCGGCGAGTCTGCCGCACAGACGCTGACCAGAATGAACGAAGCCATCTGTGCGAAGAATCCCGAGGAAATGTTCGTTACCGTGTGGCTGGGCATCCTGGAGATCTCGACAGGAAAGCTGACCGCGGCGAACGCCGGTCACGAATATCCCGCGCTCAGACGCGCCGACGGACGATTTGAGTTGTTCAAGGATAAGCACGGCTTTGTCATCGGCGGCATGGAAGGGATGCGGTACAAGGAATACGAGCTGATGCTGCAGCCCGGCGATAAGCTGTTCCTGTACACCGACGGCGTTCCGGAGGCGACCGACGCCGATGATCGGCTGTTCTCAACGGACAGAATGATTGACGCGCTCAACAAGGACCCCGCCGCATCACCCGAGCAGATCCTGCGAAATGTCAGAGAAGCGGTGGATGATTTTGTAAAAGACGCAGAGCAGTTCGATGATCTGACGATGCTCTGCATGGAGTATAAGGAGAAGAAACATGGCTGATACAGTAATGATCCCGCTGAAAGGACGCATCGATTCCGGCAGCGCCCCTCAATTTGAAAAAGATTTATTTGCACAGCTTGGCAGTGCATCAATCTCTGCGGTTGTTCTTGATGCGCAGAAGCTGGACTATATTTCCAGCGCCGGTCTGCGCGTATTGCTGCGCGTCAAGAAAAAGTACCCCGATGTAACGGTGATCAACGTCGATCCCGAGGTCTACGACGTCTTTGAGATGACGGGATTTACCGAGATCCTGAAGGTGGAAAAGGCGTACCGCACGATCTCTGTCGACGGCTGTCCGGTCATCGGCGAGGGAGCCAACGGAAAGGTTTATCGTCTTGACAACGAGACGGTTGTCAAAACCTATAAGCACGCGGACGCGCTGCCGGAGATCCGCCATGAGCGCGAGGTCGCCCGCTTAGCGCTGATCGCGGGCATCCCGACCGCGATCTCTTACGACGTTGTCAGGGTAGGGGACAGCTACGGTACCGTCTTCGAGCTGCTGGACGCTACCTCATTTGCCGGTATCATCGCGAATTCTCCCGAACGTTTTGACTGGTGTGTCAAAGAGTATTCCGAGCTGCTGCGAAAGCTCCACGCGACGGTCGTACCCGAGGGAAAGCTGCCGCATATCAAAGAGGATTACCAAAAGCGCGCACAGAGCATCCTGCCGCTTTTGCCCGAAAGCTCCGGCGAAAAGCTGATCCGTCTGATCAATACCACCCCCGAGCGCAACACGATGGTACACGGCGACTTCCATACCCAGAACATCGTGTTGGCGGGCGACGAGGTGCTGCTGATCGATATGGACACCCTGTCGGTCGGACATCCTGTCTTTGAGTTCTCACAGATGTACAATTCCTATATCGGCTTCGGCGAGAACAACCCCTCTGTCATCGAAAAATATCAGGGCTTTTCCGCTCAGACCGCGCGCGATTTCTGGAAAAAAACACTGTACGCGTATCTCGGCACGACCGACAGCACGCTGGTTACCGAAGTGGAGGATAAAATCAGGTGCGTTGCCTATACCAGATTGCTCGATTGGAGCACCCGCCATCTTCATATTGATAATCCCGATGATCTGTCGACGCGTAATCTGTGGAGGGACGAGCTGATCGAACTGCTCGACCGTGTGAATTCGCTCGACTTTGCCGCCGCCTACGATGCTGCTCCCGGATGCCACGAGATCGAGGTGGATGCGACGACCGATAACCTCCCGCGCGTCATCCGTTTTGTCGAAGAGATCCTGTCGGCGGTCGCCTGCCCCCCAAAGGCAACGATGCAGATCGAAATCGCGGTGGAAGAAATCTTTGTCAATATCGCGAACTATGCCTACGCGCCGGATGTGGGCAAAGCAAAGATCAGCGTCGAGCTGCCCGAGGATCCCGCCTCGGTCAAGATCACCATATCCGACAGCGGCGTTCCCTATAACCCCCTGATCAAGCCCGATCCGGACATTTCCCTTCCGTCTCATGAACGTCAGATCGGCGGACTTGGGATCTTCATGACTAAGAAAACGATGGATCAGCTGACCTACGAGTACAAGAACGGCTGCAATATCCTGATCATGGAAAAATACATCAATTGACGCTGAGCGCAACTGCGCTTTGCTGTCAGAAACTAACAGCATCACACAGGACAGGTACGGATCGATCCCGCCTGTCCTTTTTTGCGCCGATTCTCATAGGCGTTCACAAAACGATCGACGATCCTTTACGAAACGTTCATATTTTTACCCGTTTCCAATCACAAACGCGTTTTATACTATAGCCATAACAACAAACAAGGAAGTGATACCGATGAATTTTATGATCCCCCCGATCGACACAAAGAATCATCATAAAAGGAAGGGTTTCATCATGACTGCAAAAAATATGTATAAAAACGAAACGGATAACGCACAACTGCTCAGACTCCGCCGCGAAAAGCGCAAGGAACGCCGCCGCCAACAGATGAGCGCGTTCTACGACAGCATGAGGGCACAGTCCTCCGATAAGCTGATATTTCTCTTTGACAACGATCTGAATATCGCCTGAGTTCGGTTAAGGCTTGCAATTCCCGATGAATATGGTATACTCGTCTTAGAAAACAATGCAAAGGCGGGATACCATGAGAAAGAAAAGACGCAGGCTGCTGTGGCAGGCGCTCAAGAATTCGGGCGCCAACAAGATCATCGGGTCGTTCCTGATATTTTTTCTGATCGCGTCGCTGATCGTATGGATCTGCGAGCCGACCGTCAGCACCTATTTTGACAGTATGTG
This sequence comes from uncultured Ruminococcus sp., assembly GCA_902796225.1. Classification (GTDB taxonomy): domain Bacteria; phylum Bacillota; class Clostridia; order Oscillospirales; family Acutalibacteraceae; genus Ruminococcoides. Next base: position 6,586 of record CADBOO010000058.1, on the reverse strand, counting down.
GTACTGCTTCGTGTCGATGGCGACCATCGGCTTCGGCGATATCACGGCGACGGTGCTGATCACCCGGATCGTGACCGTGATCCTGTGGCTGTATGCCGCGGGCGTGCTGGCGATCTTTACCGCGGTGCTTACCGGTTACTTCATGGACGCGGCAAAGCTGAGGGCAAATGAAAGCGTACAGGAGTTCCTCTCACAGCTGGAGCATCTGCCCGAACTGAGCAAAGAAGAGCTGGAAGAACTTTCAGGGCGCGTCAAAGATTTCAATAAGAAATAATTCTCCTAAAGAATATTAATTCACGTATTCCAAGTGTTTTGCATTTGTTTTTCTCCTAAATAAAAGATTGGCTGCCGGATGATACCGGCAGCCGTTCTTTTTTTTGCCCCTAAAAGCGGTTCGAGGGCAGGATGGCGCGACTATGTCGCAGCGAATCGTGAATAATAGATAAGAGCAGATCATATCGGGTAACGCCGACGCGTTTTGGGATCGACCCCGCGTCTTATACGAATATCGATCATCTGTTATCTGAATTGTATGCTCACTGATTCTTGTTTATGACGCTGAGGGGATCGATCAGGGTGTTGCCGACGCGGATCTCGACGTGGATATGGGATTCGTCTGCGTTCTCAGACGGGATCTGACCGACTGTGCCGATCGTATCGCCCGCAGAAACGTCATCGTCCTTTTCAACGCTCAGTTCGTTGCTCATCCCGCAGTAATAGATGCAAAAGCCCGGGCTTTCCACCTCGATGATCACGCCGTATAATTCTGATACAGAAATATTCTTGACCTTGCCGTCACACATCGCGTAGACATTCTCGCCTTCCTTCGCGCCGAAGTCGCACCCCGTATGCGCGCGGTAATCCTTCATGGTTTTGCTGAAAACAGCGTCCTCGCTGTACTGCTTGATGACGTTGCCGCTTTTGACCGGATAGATCAGATTGTCGGCGACCTTCAGCACCGCTTCCATCGCGTCAAGCTTTTCTGTCGCGTCGGAGATCTCCATCGCGGGCAGGGTCTCGGTATCATAGACGACGAATCCCCTGGTGCGTTCGGTAGGGGAAACCGTGTTTCCCGTATGGCTCTCTGTAGCGGGCTCTGTGGCAGATACGGTTGCAGGCAGCGTTTGGGCTTCTGTCACGCCGGTCATATCCTGTGCGACTGCCTGTGTCGACGCGCTTTTCAGCGACGCGAAGGTGTGATCGCCGTCGTCGGTGTTTTTTCCGAAGGTCGAGTACGCCGACCAGATCGCCAGACCGACCGCGACCATACAGATCGACAGCGCAATATAAAACCCGACCCGCTCGGTAGCATCCTTTTGTTCTTTGTGTACATATCGTTTCATAAAAATACGCCTCCGACCATAGTATGGACGAAGGCGTGATGTTATATGCAAAACAGTTGACAGTCCGCTGACCGAATCGGAATGCGGAAGCTTTTTATAGGCAATTTATGTTGTGCGATTTTTATGCGTTCCTTCCCTGAATGATGTTTCTGTCGTCCAGGGCTTTTTTGATATGGTTGAGGACGCGCTTTTTGTCGGCGCTCCAAAGCGGGGCGATCAGACTGCGTTTATCACCGTCGCCGGTCAGTCGGTGGATGACGACGTTCGGCGGCAGCACCTCGATCGCGCGGCAGAGGATATCGGTGTATTCGTCGAGGGTCAGCGTCTTGAATAATCCTGCGGAATAGTCTTCGGCTAGATCGGTATCGCGCAGGACATGGAGCAGCTGCAGCTTCACTCCGTCGCTGACTCTGCCGGCGTATCGGACGCTGTCGAGCATCATGTCGATCGTTTCCCCGGGCAGACCGAGAATGAGATGGGTGACGACCTCGATTCCGGCAGCGTGAAGTTTTCCAACCGCATCATCATAGATGTTGAGCGCATACCCCCGCCGAATGTATTTGGCTGTAGCGGGATGGATGGTCTGCAGCCCCAGCTCCACCGTCACCGGCTTGATACGGTTGATCTCGCTCAGCAGACCGATCACCTCATCGGGCAGGCAATCCGGGCGGGTGGCGATGTTCAGCCCGACGATCTCATCCGGCGCGATCGCTTCGGAATAGATCCTTCTGAGATAGCCGACGTCGCCGTAGGTGTTGGAGAACGGCTGAAAGTAGGCGATATAGGCATTGTCGCGCGTTTTGGAACGGACGCGGGACTTGGCTTGTTCCAGCTGTTCGGTGACGGACAGCGCACAGGAAGCGGCGAATTCTCCCGATCCGCCGCGGCTGCAAAAGATACAGCCTCGCGTGCCGAGAGTACCGTCGCGGTTCGGACAGCTCAGCCCCGATCCGATGGACAGCTTGTAGACCTTTCTGCCGAATTTTTGCTGATAATATTCGTTTAAAGAATAATAATGGCGCATAGTGTTATGGTAAGATGATGGGGTAAAAAACGTGTTTTCTTTGCAGGGGAAGTCTCAATCGTGATGACAATATCATAAACCATAAATAAAAAAGATGTCAAGATTTTTGAAAGAATTGCAATTCTCACGCAACCGAATTATCATTATGGGTACAGGATAGATAGAAACGTTTTTATTCATTACGCGTAATGAGGTCCATATGGAAGATGAAAAGATCGTCGGCTTGTATTTTGAGCGCGACGAGACCGCGATCGCGGAAACCTCAAAAAAATACGGAAAGTACTGCTACAGCATCGCGATGGGAATCCTGCATCAGCGCGAGGACAGCGAGGAGTGCGTCAACGACACCTATGTCAGCGCGTGGAACGCAATGCCTCCCCACCGCCCGCGGAGTCTGTCGGCGTTCCTCGGCAAGCTGACGCGGCGCATTTCGCTCAAACGTCTGCGCAGTCTGTCTGCCGAAAAGCGCGGCGGGGGAGAGTATACCCTCGCACTGGAGGAGCTCGGCGAGTGCGTCCCCGCCAGCGAACGTGTCGAGGATCGCTTTGACGCGCAGGAGCTGGCGGCGCATCTCTCCGCTTTTTTGCGGAGGCTGCCGGAGGTCGAGCGCAAGGTGTTTGTACAGCGGTATTTTTATCTGAAGCCGGTGAAAGAAATCGCCCGCTCGTTTCACTTTTCGCAGAGCAAGGTGAAGTCGATGCTTTATCGCACGCGGCAAAAGCTCAGAGAAACGCTGGTGAAGGAGGGGGATATCGATGACTGACGAATTGTTGATGGACGCTGTCGGCATGATCGACGACGACCTGATCACCGACGTTGAACCGCGCAGGACATATCGTCTCGCACCCCTTGCGGGGATCGCCGCGGCGATCCTGATGCTGATCGGGATCGGCGTGCTCTACGCGATCTTTGTCATGCCGTCCTCGGCGGTGTATCTAGACAGCCGCGAGAGCGTAAAGCTCTCCCTGAATTCCTGCGGGCGGGTGCTGAGCGTGAGCGGATATGACGGCTTGGACGGTATGACGGCAGAGGTCGCCGTCGCCGCAGTCACGCGGGATATGCTGGACAGCGGCGCGATCGACGCTAAGGAAAACACGCTGATCCTCGGCACGGAGCGCCTGTCGGAGCAAGAGCGGGCAACTCTTACACAAACCGTACAAGATGTGTTTACGGAAAGCCGTTTTCACGGCGCGATCATCAGCCTGCCGTGTACCGACCGCGGCGCGAAAGCCGCTGTCGCCGAAAAGCTCGCAGCTGCTGTGGAGCTGTTCAGCTTTAATGACCTGAGACAGCTGAGCGCGAATGACCTCAACATCCTTTTGCATGAATACGAGGTGGAGGATCTCATTCTCAGCGGAGAGCCGTCCGAAAGCGGCTATATCGGAAAAGCCGCGGCGCTCAAGCGCGCTGAGGCGAACACCGACCTCAGCGGCGCAAATATCACCGTGACCTACAGCGTCTATCAGGGTCATTTGGTCTATCTGGTGCGGATCATCAAGGGCGATCGCGCGGAGGCGTATTTCATCAACGCCGACAGCGGCGTGATTGCGACCGCTCTGAAAACCACCCCCGAACAGCTCGAGCAGACAATCCGCGCCGAGGTAAAAAAGAACAATTCGCCCGACGCGCAAAGCCCGTCAGGACAAAGAACCGTACCGGAAACGCCGCAGACGCCTGTCGCCGTCAACACGACTGACGCCCAAAGCAGGACTGATCAATCGGCGACCGAAGCATCGAGGGAAACAACGGCTCCGGCTCCCTTGCCGACTGCCGCGATCCTGCCGACGACTGCTGTTCCGTTCGTTCCTACCGAACCCGCTGTGTTTGAAAAACCGACCGAATCGCAAACCATACCGACAGAGCAAGCGACTGTTCCGACAGAGGCTGAACCAACGCCCTTGTTAGCGGATATCGCGTATGTTGAAGTTTTAAACTATACCGGGGCTTATGGCAATAAGGTTCCCTTTGAACAATTATCCCGATATGACAAGGTGATGAATCTGGATGGTTATTCGGATCAGGAAAAAGAGCAACTGACGATGCAAGATAACCGACTGGCTGTGATACGATCTAGCCGTGATCTCTTTTACCTTGAAGCAATTGCTTATGATGAGGGGGATGATGCGCTGATGGATTATCTGGAGGATATAGAAGAAACAATTATACCGGATAACGTCTTTTTCCGCGACTACGCACTGGTGATTGCAATCTGTTACCACGGAGACTATAGATACTCTGTCAACTCGGATATCCAATCGATACAGATCAGCGGCAATACGGCATATGTATGGATTAATTGTACTTATCCGTCAAACCTTTTTAACGACATATCTCCTTTGTTGCATACAAATTTCGCAACAGCAAAGGTCAACAAAAAAGATTTGGATAATATTGACACACTCAAACTGATATTTACTACATAAAGGAGGATTCGTCATGAAAAAAGTTATTACAATCCTGTTGGTATGTGTGTTGTTTTGTAGTACGTTTGCTATGACAGCATACGCAGAAACTGATAAAATCAGCCCTGTTTTACAGGAACAATTAAATACAGCCGATCCCGAAGAAACGATTAATCTTTCGGTATGGTTAGTTTACAGTTCTGTAAGCGACAGTTCGCCATCACAAGTTATGATTTTTCACGAAGAAGAGGACGAGGATGTTGATCTTGAAACAGCTCGTGCTTATCGCGATGCAGCAAAGCAAGAGAAAAAGGAGTATTACACAAAAAACAATCAAACGATCCTTGAAGAAATCCTCAAAATCGTTGATGTTGACGTAAACTGGGTTTCAAATTATACGCCGCTGGTTGAACTAACCATAAAAGTAAAAGACGTTGAAAAGCTGGCACAGTTAAACCATGTCGGATATATTGAACCAAATTATCCGGCTGTTGTTCCGGGTGGAGAAGAAGTAGCTGATCCCATTATGGATAAAATTGAGTCCGGACTTCAATCTGCTTTATCAACATATCCTGAGGATATTGATATTTGTGTTGCTGTTGAACGTGTCGTGACACATCCCGTGACCATCGAGGATATGCCCGCCTATGTCAGCGGCGACAAGGAAAGCTATGTCACCGCGCGCCATCAGCTGGCTGAGTATAACAAGCGTCTGAACGAGGAGTTTATCAAAGAGCTGTCGGAGTATGCGGAGTTTGAAGCAAAGATGAACACCATCACCACGATTGTTTTGCTGAAGCTCAAGGCAAAGGATGTTTATGCGCTTGCGAAATGCGACAGCGTATTCGAGATCAACTATATCAGCGAGCAGAAATGGAGCGAGCAGGCGGGTGAATATAAGCTGCTCGGCGATACCGACGGCGATGCGTCTGTGACGATCCTCGATGCAACAGGGATCCAGCGCGAACTTGCCGAACTGGGCGTTGCCGTTTTTGACGAGGAATGCGCCGACTATGACGAGGATGGCGATGTGACCATCCTCGACGCGACAGCGATCCAGCGGACGCTTGCGGATATGTAAAATGACATAAAGCATAAAAGTACAGGGCGGAGCATCATGCTCCGCCCTGCGGCGTTTGCTGCGTTATCATTGTAGGGGAGACCATTGGTCTCCCGCGGGCGAGCAATGCTCGCCCCTACGGCGGCGTTGATGCGTCGTCACACATCAAAGGCGCGTTTGAGAAACATCCTGCCGTAGTTGGTGATGAACCGCTTTTCGGCGAATTTGACGATCTCGTCGGCGGGGGTGCTGTGCTCCTTGAACTCGACGATCATCCTTGCCTCAATAAAGATCTGGTGGTCGAGGCTCGCGATATGTTCGTAGTTGTCCATGTTCTCGACGATGTGACAGACGCGCATGGCGGTCTCCGGCTCGACCCCGCAGTCGGTCAGAATATCCCTGACGGCGGGGATCCGTTCATCGCCCTCGATGTTATGGACGACCGCGGCAAGCTCCAGATTCTCTTGCTCTTCCTCGCTGAGCTTTTCCAGCTCGCCGATGGTTTTCGCCAGCGTGTACACACGCACAAAGTGCTGTACCTTCACCGCGTCGCCGTGGTGGACGGATTTCATCTTCAGCGCAACGCGGCTGACCTCCATCTCCAGTTGTTTTTTTGACAGATCGCTGATTTCCTGCGTCATACTATCACCCTGTTTCAATGAGGAATTAGGAATTAGAAATTAGGAATGATGGATTTACAATACAAGTGCAACAGTAGAAAATAAATAGACTCATTAAGCAAACCCGAGTATAATGG
>CADBOO010000057.1 GCA_902796225.1 uncultured Ruminococcus sp. | reverse complement strand
TCGAGGGGATTTTTTTATATCGTTGAATCAAGTTTGCAGAGCTGTTTCAGATAAACTGATTTCTTCATAGGAGTCGTCAGTTTCAACAGGATCGGCAGAAACGTCCTCGTCATCAATGAGATCTTCCGGAGAATCGTCTTCATTATACGCAGCAACATGTTTTGAAGAAGCAGACTTTTTGCGGATCTTGGAGAACAGCTTTTTCGTCGTATCTGTGATACAGAATACGCCGTCTGCCGATACGAGGATGAATATCGGCGTCAGATTGAACAGATAGCGCGACCTGCCTTCCCAGATCAGCAGGAAGATAAAGATGCCGAAAACGATCAGTTTGAGCAAAACGGTAAAGTCGATCTTTGATTTGATGATCCCCTTGATTGCGGATATCATCATCAGGAACGTCAGCAGAAGCTGATAGGCGCTGGCGTACCCGAAATAATACTTATAGTATTTGCCGTTTCTCAAGAAGATCTGGTGGAAAAAGCTGCGCTTGACATATGTCTTGAGGTGACCGGGGATGGTATAGGTTCCGTCAGTCCACATCCAGAGCGCTTTTGTCGTCAGGTGATCGAGCATCGTATGCTCTTTGAGATGATTGGATACTCTTTCCTTGATGACTTTGATGTTCGCTTCCTGCTTGTTCTTTTTGCCGTCGATCGAGGCAGTGAAAACGCTGTCGCTTTTGTTGTATCCGCCGAGTCCATTCAGACCCATCATCACCCAGTGCGTATAGGGATACTCATAGTGCTCGACGGATTCTTCGGAAACAAGATTCAGATAATTGTATCCTGCTTTGAACATCACCATAAAGGAGCCGAATCCGAGAACCAGCGCCAGTGCGATACAGGCGAATTCTTTGATCTTGCATTTGGCAAACGCATAGATGATCGCCGCAACCAGCGGGATCGCAAGATTGCCTTTGACCTTGTATCCGATCAGGAGCATCGCTCCCGCGAAAAAGAGCAGCAGATACTTCTTGACACGCTGGCTTTTATCTTTCTTCATCGCAAGGACGATCCAGTACAGCGCAATAATACCGAACGGCATCGACAGGGTATCGGTGTAATACAGCGGGACATAGAGATAAAACGGTGAGAAGATCACCATCATCCCGAGTACAAAGAGCGACTTTCTTCTGCCCCATAACTGCTTTGCAATCAGCGCCGTAAACAGCACCGATGCAGAGATCGCGATACAGTTGACGACGACCGGCGCATAAAGCGGGATCGTACCGAACATAAGATACCAAACTCTGTACAGCAGCGCAAGGAAGAACATGATGGCGAAGTTGTTGGGATAACGCGCCATATAGATGCCTTCGTTCACGCCGTTAGCAACTCGATCTCTGAGCTCCTGAAAACTGCCGGTTTTTGCATAGACGTCCGAATTGACTCCGACTTTTTCCAGATCGTGGGAACGATAGATCCGCATCTCCCAGCCTAAGTAAAGCTCAACTGCCAGCATGAGGATGACAACCACGAACAGAATGATGCGGTATTTCTTTTCGTCGCTCATTTTGCTGCGGTTCTTAAGTCGATATTTTTTTGAAGCGAAATGATACAGCACGCAGAAGAAAACCAACAGCAGGAGCGCCGCAAGATAGATGAGTATGTGCATCAAAGGACTGTACAGGACTCTCTTCGGATTCAAATCCTCGAAAGTGTTGGTATCCATGCGCTTTGCATAGCCGTAGAAGAACGTTCCAAAAAACACCACTGCCATGCAGACGAAAAAGCAGACCTGAAATATTCTGTTTAATACGCGTGCAGCTTTGTTTGAATTCATTTAATCCTCGATATATTCTTCAACGATGAATCTGGGACGACGTTTGGTCTCCAGATAGATTTTTCCGATATATTCTCCGATGATACCGATCGCAAGAAGCTGAAGTCCGCCGAGCGCCCAGATCGAGCAGAGCAGGCTTGTCCATCCGCTGACGGCGGTACCGACGATCAGGCTGATCAACGAATAGATGATCATGATGATGCTGACGATAAAAATGAAGGCGCCGAGCCATGTGATCATGCGGATCGGCTGAACGCTCAGCGAGGTGATGCCTTCCCAGGCAAGCGCCAGCATCTTTTTGAGCGGATATTTGCTCTCGCCTGCCAGACGCTCAAAGCGTTCATAGGTAACGACGTCGGATTTGTAGCCAACCAGCGGCACCATACCTCTGAGAAAGATATTGGTCTCTTTGTACTGGGAAAAAGCGTCCAAAGCACGTTTGCTCATCAAACGAAAATCCGCGTGGTTAAATATGACCTTTGCGCCCATTTTGTTGAGGATCTTATAGAAAGCCTCGGCAGTGAACCGTTTGAAGAAGGTATCGGTCTCGCGCTTGGAGCGTACGCCGTAGACAACGTCGCAGCCTTCCTCGTATTTTTCGATCATAGCGTCGAATGCATTGATATCATCCTGCAGATCGGCGTCGATGGAAATGACGGCGTCAGCCTTGTCTTTGAGGGTCATCAATCCGCAGAGCAGCGCGTTCTGGTGACCTCTGTTGCGGCTGAGCTTGATTCCCTGATAAACAGGATTTTTTTCGTGCAGTTCTTTGATGATCTCCCACGTTTTGTCCTTCGATCCGTCGTCGATAAATACGATCTTGCTGTCGGCGGTGATCTTACCCTGTTCCATCAGCGAGTTGTATTTATTCAGCAGTTTTCCGGCAGAATCTCTGAGGACCTCTTCTTCGTTATAGCAAGGAATTGCCAGATATAATTTAGTCATCGTATAACCTCACAATATTTGCCAATATCAAAATAGCACATGTTTCCATGCTAGCTTTATTTTAATACAAATCATGATTATTGTCAATAAACGGTAAGTTTTTGACAGCGCATAAAAAATGAAAAGAAAAGAATCAGTAAAACACTTGACAAAACCACATTCATTTTATATAATATTAGGGCTGATATAAATCAAGCAGTCTTATGCGCCAATAGCTCAGTTGGATAGAGCAACTGCCTTCTAAGCAGTAGGTCAGGGGTTCGAATCCCTTTTGGCGCGCCATGTATGGTGGGATTAGCGTAGTCGGTTAACGCGCCAGTTTGTGGCACTGGAGACCACCGGTTCGAATCCGGTATCCCACCCCATATGACTC
>CADBOO010000056.1 GCA_902796225.1 uncultured Ruminococcus sp. | reverse complement strand
TACTTCTACAACAATCAACGCATTCAACTCAAAACAAAACTGACGCCGATTGAATACCGACGTCAGTATGTTGCTTAAAACTTAATACTCTGCCTTAAGGGGCTTTTTTGTGCTGTCCGTACAATTTGGGGCAGTTCACCGGGCGGGTGGATTTTTATTATAGCATAGAACGAATACAGCGTGTATGCCGTTCTTTTTTGATTTGCGTTATGATCTAAAAGCCTTGCGGAATATGTGATCGTGACTTATGGCTGCTGCGCCTCCCAGATCAGCTCCTCAAGTGTGTGGTACAGCTGCTCAGGCTCGACCGGCTTTGTCAGGTGGGCGTTCATCCCCACCTGCAGCGAGCGGTGGACGTCTTCGTCGAACGCGTTTGCCGTCATCGCGATGATCGGGATCCGCTTCGCGTCCTCACGCGGCAGTGATCGGATCTCCTGCGTCGCCTCTAAGCCGTCCATTACCGGCATGCGCACATCCATCAGGATCGCATCAAAGTAATCGGTCGGACTCGCTTTGAATTGCCGCAGCGCATCTGCGCCGTCGACTGCGTGTGTCACTTCCGCCGACTTTTGCTTCAACAGCTCTTCGATGATCTCTGCGTTGATCTCTACGTCCTCTGCCATCAGGATCCGCTTGCCCGTAAGCTCTACCCGCCGCTTCTCTCGCAGCAGCGCGATGTCGTTCTTGCGCGCCAGCCGTTCGAATTCCTGCAGCACTTCTGTCCCGTTGATCGGCTTTGCAATGAATCCGTCTGCTCCCGCGGCTTCCGCCGCCGGCATGATCTCGTCCCATTCGTATGACGTCAGAATGATCGCAAGCTCATCCCGCCCGTACTGCGAGCGCATACGGCGGGTCGCTTCGATCCCGTCTATCCCCCGCAGCATCCAGTCCATCAGCACAAGATTGTACGACGTGTGTTTTGTATGCTGCAGCCGCAGCTTGCGCAGCGCTTCTTTTGCGCTGCTGCTCACATCTGCATGGATTCCCAGCTCACCCAGTGTCAGGCGCGTATGCTCCGCCGCGATCCGGTCGTTATCGACGATCAGTACGCGCAGCTCGGTCGGCTTGATGCTGCCGGTATGGATCTGTGCGTGAGCGCCGGTCTTCAGCGTCACGATCACCTCGAATTCGCTGCCGACGCCTTTCTCGGACTTCACCGTCACTGCGCCGTTCATCAGTTCAAGGATGTTTTTGGTGATCGCCATGCCGAGTCCCGTGGAGCCGTACTGGTTCTTAATGGTGCTGTTTTCCTGCGAGAAGGAATCAAAGATCTTCGGGATGAACGCGGGATCCATTCCGATACCCGTGTCTTTGATCACGAATCGCAGGGTGGAGCGATCTTCATATTGCTTTGTGCATTCTATCGTCAGCGTTACACTGCCGGGCGGATCGGTGAATTTGACCGCGTTGCCCAGGATGTTGATCAGCACCTGCTTGAGCTTCATCTGGTCGCCGATGTAATACTCCGATACGCTGCCGATGATACGGCATTTGTAATGCAGCCCTTTGTCGGCGCACTGTGACAAAGCAAGGGTGTTGATCTGCTCCAGCATCGACTTGAATGAGAATTCCTCATTCTGCAGAACGAGCTTGCCGGATTCGATGCGCGACATATCAAGGATATCGTTGATCAGCGACAGCAGATGATGCGCGCTGGCGTTGATATTTTCAAGATACCGGTGGGTTTTGGCTTTGACGGAGCTGTCCTGCAGCGCGAGTCTGGCAAGGCCGATGATCGCATTCATCGGGGTACGTATCTCGTGCGACATATTGGAGAGGAAGGCGGTCTTTGCTTTGTTTGCTTCTTCCGCCGCCGACAGCGCCTGTGCCAGCGCCTCGTTCTTTGAGATCGTATCGCGCATCTCTTTGTCGACGATCGTCAGACCGAGTTCTACGCTGTGAACGGTATGATCGTCGCTGTCGTCGGGGCGGATCGTTTTAGCCAGACTGATCCTCTCGTAGTATTCCATTCCTGCTCTTCTGACAAGATAGTGGAAGTTGGCTGTTTTACTGTCCGCAAGGTTCCTGCGGATAGTCTTAGGGTCGATAAAGTCCAAAAAGCTGTCGAGGTAGGTTTTATCGACATTTAATTTGGCGTAGTTGGCAAAGATTTCATAATACGGGAAATGAACGCCCTCCGGGTGCTGATCACGCGCTGTCGGATCGGATCTGAAACACACGGCGTCGTTTTGATCCAGATCGACATGATAGACGCTGCGGTAATCCGATACAAGCGCGGTGATCGTTCTTTCCTGTTCCTCGCGGCGCTTTGTTTCCTCCAAAAGCTGCCCCTGAAGCTGCAGGCGCGCCTCCAGCTCCTGCTGGCGGGCATAAACCGTCGCCTCGTCGGCTTTGATGCGCGTGATCTCGGTAATATCGATACACATACCCAGAATGCAGATTCTTCCTGCGCCGTCGATATATTTTACCTTGGTCGTCTGGTGATTGCGCAGCTCGGCTGTTTCTCCTATGCGTACATCTTCGTAGTAGATATACGGCTTATCCATCAAGACGACCTTCTGATCGATTTCCGCAAAACGGTCGGCGGTCTCTTTGTCAAAGATGTCATAATCCGTCAGTCCGATCACATCATCGGGAGAAGCTTTTTGCGCATGTTTTGCAAACGCCTCGTTGCAGGTCAGGTATTTGCCCGTAGCCGCATCCTTGGTAAAGTTCATGGCGGGCATATTGGACAGGATCGATGAAAACGATTCGATAAGAGATACAAAGCTGTTTACCGTTTCAAGCTGTTCCGACAGCTTTTTGTTTTCTTCTTTTGCCCGTTCCATCTCGAGTTTCGTACGCTGCGCATCCTGCAGCGCCCGATACAGAAGATCTACGTCCTTGAAGCCGATGGTAACGCCGACCCGGGAATCCGGCAGTACCAGTCTTCCGACGTCGACACGAAAATACCGCGAAGGAGTTCCGTCGTCAAACTGACGCAGGAACGTCACGGAAAACTGATTCTTCGTTTCGAACTGCTCGCGAATACGCTTGATCGACAACTCCGTCCGGATCATTTCACGATCCTTGGGCGCGACCATCGTATTGATCATCCATTCTCTGTCATCGGTATAGCGGCCATTATTGACTCTGTTTTTGAACGGCTTCGACCAGAGAGGCGCATTATCGCCTTCGGAGTAATAGAGCGACCAGCTCTCGGTCTCTATATCGTGGATGACCCAGACCGTATGATAAAAACACGTCAGGGTCTTGATGACCGTTTCACGTATGCTGTTCTCTTTTTCGCGCTGCACGCGTTTTTTGGTGATATCGGAAATGAACACATAATAGACGCCGCCGTATTCCTCGGTTTCGACATAATGGCCGTAATCATTGACCCAGACAACAGTCCCGTCCCGGCGGATGATACGATACTCGACATAGTCGCGCTTCTTGGCGTCTTCCCTGATCTGACGAATGATCGAATCGGATACATCGATATAGTCGTCGGGATGAACGATGCCGCGGAACGTATAGCCGGTCAGCTCGCGGAACTCTTCTTCGTTACGGCAGCCGAAGATCTCAAAGACGGCATCGTTGGCATACAGCAGACGCTCGTCGCCCTCTGCCTGATAGACAAAATATCCCCCCGGCATCTGTTCGCAGAATTCATTGATCAGCGGGGAATCCAGTTTATTCAGTTCAAACGATTTGTCAGACATACTAACACCTCAGATCCGATTGACCCGTTTTTCAAATACGATCGATTTGCAGCGGCTGTGCGGAGGATGAAAAGCCTTTTCGGAATTGTAGTGAAGAATAGTATTGAAAAGTATTATCCCAATTATATTTTATCATATCCCGCCACCCTCTGCAAACAGAATTCATGCTTTATATTTTATATATTTTGCACATAATTTATCATTGTGCGGGAATCAGCGAACCGATGTCCGCCCGGAAAACGGCACGATCCGGATTCCCTTGCGCCGAGATCGCATTTGAACGGTTGCACTTTTTGTCTGTTTATGATATACTGACAGCGTTCAGAGAATAATCCCCGTCATATCACGCAGCAATATCACAAAAGGAGAAATGAACATGGAATTGATACAGAGCTTTTCCGTAGATCACAGATACATCGTCCCGGGCATTTTTACCAGCCGTGTGGATACGGTCGGCGAAGGTTTGGTAACGACCTATGATATCCGGTTAAAGAGACCGAACAGAGAGCCGGTGATCGACGCAGCCGCAATGCATTCGCTCGAACACATCATCGCAACCTTCCTCAGAAACGATCCCGACTGGAAAGACGAGGTGATCTACTGGGGTCCGATGGGATGTCTGACCGGCTTTTATCTGATCCTCAAAGGCAATCGTGCGCCGCAGGAGATCTATGATCTGATCTTAGCCGCTTTCAGATCGGTAGAGAATACCGACGCTGTTCCCGGTACTAAACCGGAGAACTGCGGTCATTATCTCATGCACAATCTCGGCATGGCAAAATGGTACGCCGCGGAATTCGCAGCGTATCTGGAAGCAAACGCCTCCGACAGCAAGATCTTTGAGTATCCCAGGACAGAACGCCTCGTCACAGACGACGGACAGCAGTTCTTCGATTCGTGATACATTCGAATGAGCGATACACTGCGCCCCCGAACCGTTATGGCTCGGGGGTTTTGCTGTAAGAAAGCGCGCTCTGTGTGCAATTGGCACAGTCATCGCCCGTGCGCATATCAAGCGCGCTGCCCGCGGGCGCTATCAATCGTTTTATTTGACAGGAGTTGTGTCATATTTCTGCTTGATTCAAGCACCGGATGTTGATCTTTTATTATACAATCTGCAGTTGTTTTCGATCAAATAAAAAACAGCCCCTCGTATGAGAAGCTGTTCTCAGCATTATCTGCTGTAGTAATAATTGTTGTATCCGTAGTTATACTTGCGCCCCTTGTAACCCTTGGAGCGCAGCGCGCATCCGACCTTCAGGAAACCAAGCACTTTGGAATCCGCAAGATGGATATTCTGCAGGGCGTTCTCGATATCGCCGTGTGTAGTGACCTTTTCGCGGACGACCATCACATAACCGCCGACATAATCCTTGAGAAGCAGGGTATCGGCTACAACGCCCAGCGGCGGGGTATCCATGATGACATAGTCGTATTCTTCCTTGACGCGCTCAAGCAGCTGTGCAAAATTCGGCGAAGCGATCAGTTCGGAGGGGTTGGGCGGGATCGCGCCGGAGGTCAGAACGTCAAGATATGAGATCACGTTGCGGTGGACTTCATTTTCGAATTCGCCCATGCCCGCGATGACGTCGGATACGCCGCGTTCGTTTTCGAGCTTCAAGAGGTTATGCAGGTTCGGACGGCGCAGGTCGGTATCGATCAGCAGGACGCGTTTGTTCATCTTAGCAAAGGAGATAGCGAGATTGACGGTCGCGGTACTTTTTCCTTCGCCCTTTGACCATGAGGTGATCGCCACACAGTTGTTATTCATGGCGGTCAGCGAAAAAACAAGGTTGGTACGAGCGATCTTGTACGCCTCTACGATGGCGAATTTGGAATCGTTGCTGATAACATTTTTTGCCTTTTCCGTACCGGAATCTACGGCCTTTTTCTTCAGACTCAGCTTCATTTCTTCTTCGCACCGCCTTCCGCTTCAAAATCGATGATCTCGGCAAATACCGGAATATCATATTGCTTATACAGATCGTCGCCGGGCTTGATGGTGGTATCGATGATCTCGAGAAGGAACGAGATGACCAGTCCGAGAACCAGCCCCGCCAGCAGACCGATGATCAGAAAACGCATTTTGTCGGGAGATGAAGGGGACGACGGGACGTCGGCGTACTCGACTGCTTCCGCCTTGCCCGCGTCAAAGTAATCCTTATAGACGTCGTGTGCTTTATCGGCAACCGTGTTCGCGACATTCGCGGCGGTATGGGGGTCGGACGAAACAGCCGTTACGCGCAGAAAGTAGGAGTCCTGAATCGGAGCGATGGTAACGCTCGCGCCGGAGATCACGCCCTTCATTTCGGGAGCGACCGTAAAGAGTGTCGCACAGGTGTTGGCGAGGGTCACGGACGAGGTGATATCACTCATATTGACCCTGCTCTCGTTGCCGGTCTGATTCTTCGCGATATCGGAATCGAAAGACGAACTGTTCTGGACGAGAATCAGCGAACTGGTGGAGTAGGTCGGCGTTACCAGAAACGATACGTAGGAATACGCAACCACACCGCCGAGGATGACCAGCAGGATGATCAGCTTGATATGTGCCAGAAAAATCTTCAGCAAATCGCTGATAGTGATTTGTTTAGACATAAAAACCTCCTATGTCTATAATGCTACAGAGTATATTATAACGCACAGGAACAATTTATTATTCTGTATCAGAATATTAAAAGAATGTAATTTTCGAAAATCGAATTAAAAGTGCAAAGCAGGAAATGCAGTCGGTCGCTGTTCCCTTTTTTCTCCCGACGCCTCGCTCCATAATAAAACAGCTCCTCCGAAGAGAAGCTGTTCATGGTTCGTAATTAGCCCAGAATGCTCATCAGTACGCCCGCAGCGACCGCAGATCCGATAACGCCTGCGACATTCGGACCCATCGCGTGCATCAAAAGGAAGTTGCCGGGGTTCTCCTCCTGACCGACCTTGTTGGCGACACGCGCCGCCATCGGAACAGCCGATACACCCGCAGAGCCGATCAGCGGATTGACCTTGCCGCCGGTGACCTTGTACATGATCTTGCCGAACAGCACGCCGAACGCGGTGCCCATACAGAACGCGAAAAGTCCCAGCGCGATGATGCCCAGAGTCTTGGGCGTCAGGAAGACGGTGCCGGTCGCCGTCGCACCGACAGTCACGCCGAGGAAGATCGTGATGATGTTCATCAGCTCGTTCTGCGCGGTCTTGGAGATGCGTTCCACAACGCCGCTTTCCTTGAAGATGTTGCCGAGCATCAGCATACCGACCAGTGGAGCTGCTGAGGGCAGCGCGATCGCGACGATGATGACAACGATCACGGGGAACATGATCTTCTCAAGCTTCGATACGGGTCTGAGCTGCGCCATAACAACGGAGCGCTCTTTTTTGGTGGTCAGCGCCTTCATGATGGGCGGCTGGATGATCGGCACCAGCGCCATATAGGAATACGCCGCTACCGCAATCGGGCCGAGCAGCTCCGGAGCGAGCTTTGAGGTGACATAGATCGCCGTCGGGCCGTCCGCGCCGCCGATGATACCGATCGCGCCTGCCTGCGCCTGAGTAAAGCCGAGGAAGATCGCGCCGATGAAGGTGATGAAAATACCGATCTGCGCCGCAGCGCCGAGGATAAAGCTCTTGGGGTTGGCGATCAGCGGGCCGAAGTCGGTCATACAGCCGATGCCGAGGAAGATCAGCGGCGGGTAGATACCCAGCTTGACGCCCTGATAGAGGTAGTAGAGAAGTCCGCCGTAGGTGGGATCTTCATAGTAGATCTTTTCGCCGATCTCGCGGATCACATGGCCTTTCGCCGCCGGATCATCCGCAGAGGCGATCTCTACAAGGTTGATATTGGGTGCGCCCATGATATCCGGGTAAAGGTTGACCAGCAGCATGCCGAAAGCAATCGGCAGCAGCAGCAGAGGCTCGTACTGTTTTTTGATAGCGAGGTACATCAAAAAGCACGCGATCGCCATCATTACATAGTTCTGCCACGAAAGCGCCAGAAATCCCGACTGATCCAAAAGTCCCTTGAGGGCTTCAACAAATCCATTCCAAATGTCCATCATAGCCCTCCTTAAAACGGTCTCAGGTTATCGCGCAGTCCCGCATTACGCCATGCGTTTGACGGCGCCTTTGCCTTGCGGATACTCTTGATGCGCACCTCTGATGACGCGTACATCGAATAAACAGCCGCCGAAATGACGGCGATCAGCTCGTCGTCATCTGTCTCAGGCTCTGCGTCGACCGTCAGGATCGGTTCCATGACCTTGTCCGATACCACGGCGCTCTTTGCCTGCGGGGCGTTCTTTTTCTTCAATCCCTTGTTCTGGATATTGTAAATGATGGTTCCGTACAGCTTGATGATGCCG
The DNA here is from genome assembly GCA_902796225.1 of uncultured Ruminococcus sp. Classification (GTDB taxonomy): domain Bacteria; phylum Bacillota; class Clostridia; order Oscillospirales; family Acutalibacteraceae; genus Ruminococcoides. Next base: position 19,731 of record CADBOO010000056.1, on the reverse strand, counting down.
ATCAGGATCAGCAGCACCGCAAATACGACCGCGAAGCCGGTCAGCAGAACCGTCAGCGACAGCGTCAGTTTGTCGCCCATACTATACCTCCTATCCTGAGTATCCTTTGCGGGATACCCGACACACGGCGAATACCTTGTTTCTATCCGTCTGTATGTCCATCTTATCTCAGGATATATTATAGCGCAAATCAAGAAGGAATTCAATAGGAAATTTCTCTTGAACAGCATGCAGTATCACAATAGCAGGGGTCGACGCCTGCTGCGTCCCGTACGGAAGGAGCATTGATATCCTATATCTTACGCTTTCGATACCGACAATACCCGTCATTCTGAGGGACGGCTTAGAAGCCGTCCCCTACAAAGAATAACTACAGAATAATGCAAATCAGACCGTTGCAGCCGTCGTTGATGATCTTCTCCATGGTCTCGCCGATTTTCGCGCGGGCTTTTTCGGGCATACGGTACAGCTTGTTGTGCAGCCCTTCATTGACAAGGTCGCTGACCGACTTGCCGAAGATATCGGATTCCCAGATCTTCACGGGGCTTTCCTCGAATTCCTTCAAAAGGTAGTTCACCAGCTCCTCGCTCTGCTGTTCCGAGCCGACGATGGGCGTGACCTCAGCGGTAGTTTCGATCCGCATCATGTGTACAGAAGGCGCGGAGGCTTTCAGCCGGATGCCGTATTTGCCGCTTTGGCGCACGATCTCGGGTTCCTCGAGCTTCAGCTCCTCCATCGTCGGCATGACGATACCGTAGCCTTTTTCGAGAACGTCGTCGTATGCCGCCTCAATGCGGTCAAAGCGGGATTTCGCCGCGGCAAGCTCGCAGATGGAATCCATCAGCTCGCGCTCACAGCTGATATCAATGCCGCATTTCTCCGACAGGATGCGGTAAAACAGTCCGTCCTCCACGGCGAGGCTGATATCCGCCCTGCCCGAGCCTAAGTCCATCGACTTGAGGCTGACGGCGCTGATATTTTCGGCATCGCTGAGATCGCCGACTGCGTCCTGTACCTCGCGGATTTTTTTGATCTGTGAAGCGCGGGTGCGGATCGCGTCGAACACCGACCGCCTGAGCCAGTTGTCCTTCTCCAGTCCTCTCACCCATCCGGGCATCTCCACACGGATCTCGCGGATCGGGAATTCGAACAGTACGGACGCAAGGATCCCTTTTACGGTGTTTTCGTCCAGCGACGCGCAGTCGACGGGAATAACGGGCGCCGCGTATTTTTGCGCCAGCGACGCCGCCAGCGCAGACGCTGAGGCGCTCTCGGGCGACGTCGTGTTGAGCAGGATCACATAGGGCTTGCCTGTCGCCTGCAGTTCTTTTGCAACGCGTTCTTCGGCACGGACGTAATCCTCGCGGTCGATGTCGCCGATCGAACCGTCGGTAGTGACCATGACGCCGATGGTGCTGTGCTCGTTGATGACCTTCGCGGTACCCGTCTCCGCAGCCTGTCGGAACGGCATTTCTTCGTCGCTCCAGGGGGTCTTGACCATGCGCTCGGTATCATCCTCGATATAGCCGACCGCCGAATCGACGATATAACCCACACAGTCGATCATGCGGACGCTCAGCCGCGCGTTGCCGTCGAGGGTGATCGGCACGGCGTTCTCCGGCACGAACTTCGGCTCGGTCGTCATGATGGTGCGTCCCGCAGCGCTCTGGGGCAGCTCGTCGTTGGCGCGCTCTCTGAGATGCGCATCCTCGATATGGGGCAGGACAAGGGTGTCCATGAACCGTTTGATAAAGGTGGATTTGCCGGTACGGACAGGCCCCACCACGCCGATATAGATATTGCCGCCGGTACGGCACTCGATATCCTTATAGATGCTTCTTTCTTCCATATGTCCTCCGAATAATTTGGTAAATGGTAAACGGTGAATGGCGTCGGGAGGACATCATCCTCACCGGATCGCTTTATCATCATTCAAATGCCGATCTGCATATCAGGCAGTCGGGATCAACAGCATGAGATCCTCTTTCAATGTATCGTCTTCCAGCTCGTTTTCGGATAAAACATCCGCAGGACGGGAACAGAATCGCTTGGAGATATCCCAGATCTGCTCTCCCCTGTCGGCGTAGTACAGGATCAAGGCGCTGTCGTGCTCGATCTGCGGTGCGTCGTCGTCGGCGCTGACGCCTGTCACGGCGCTGCGGGTCTGCTGACAGCAGACGGTCATGCGGTAGGTGATCTCTGCGCGCAGTTCGATCGTGCGCTCGTCGATGATCCGGTAGCTCAGGCTGTCGATACATCCCGCCGCGTTCTCAACGCTGTCGCAGTTTTCAACGGACGGATTATAGTCGAAGTCTATGTCGCGGGACAGGTGGTTCATCTCGCCGTCGGCATTTTCGTAGAGAATGCTGATCTGCGCTTTTGCGCTCAGCATCGGCGCGCCGCCCGATACCGCCGCGCTGACACGGACGCCGTCGCAGTGAACGTCGATCACGCGGGCGAAGGTATCGGAGTCAAGGGAGATATTCTCCTTTTTGATGTCCGTGAAGCGCAGGCATTCGCGCGAGGTACAAAAGGTCATGGGGCTGACCCTCGGCTGTACCGCAACGTCGGTGGAAAACACGTCCTCCATCAGGGTGATCTCTTCGTTCCGGCGGCAAAATGCATTGAAGCAGAGCTTCATATCGATGCTCAGGACAGCCGAATTACCCAAGGCGTCGTCGCTGGATGTGATATCGCACGACAGCACTTCCAGCCTGCCGTCAATCAGATCGCCGTCCTCTACCCCCTCGCAGTCCGCGATATGAGAAATCGGAAAGGCGTAGTTCATACATTCCGGCGCGGCATTCTCGCCGCTTGTATACAACAGTTCAAGCCTGCCCTCTGCGCTGATCATGATCTTGTTGCGGATCGCCTTCAGTTCGGTGATCCGCATCGTCAGGCGGCGGCTGAGCACGGCGTTCACCGGCGGCTTCGCGTTCATCGGCACCTCCTCTGTCAGGCTGAACAGATCACAGCACATGCCGCTGAGGGTATTGACGGTCGCCGGTACGGATCTGACCTGCAGGTCGCCGCCGTCATAGCCGCAGTATTCCATTGGTTTTTCGCCCATGACGCGCGCATACAGCGAAAAAGCGCCGTGCAGGCTGAGCTTTCTCGGACTTTGAGCGCGGCAGTTGATGTATTCCGGTTTTGCGTTGACATCGATCACATACCGTTCGGGGCTGTCCTTCAACTCGAAGCTGTGAGAGAACGGCACAGTGTGTTCGTGACAGCGCAGGCATCCCTTGCCGCTGTCGAGGTATATCACCCGGATGACGGTATTGCCGTCGACGTTCAGTGAATCTCCGGTGATATTCGCCTTGAAGATCTGCGGATCCATGGTGCATTTGAGGATCCGTTCGATATCGGGGCAGTAGTCCGGCAGGGTGAGATCGACGTCCACCGGCTCCTCGGCGACCGTATCGAGGAGCCTCCCCGCCGTGGACACATGCTTTTTGACCAGATTGTATTCCATTCTTTTCGCTCCTTTCGCCGTATGAGCGGCGCACATTTTGCTACTCTCAATGTATGAAGCGCATCAGGGAAATATGACTTAACCGTCAGGTGTGTGGAATACGTTATCGCCCGATCCTGCATAAAAACAAAAAAAGATGCTGACAGTTACATCAGCATCTTTATGGATAATTGAATAATCGTAAGCTAACTGAGGATCTGCGGGACATCGGAGCCGTCCCCTGCAGATCATCCGAGTTCTCACTCGTCATTATTATGCTTGTTCGAGCGGATGATGATGATCACGCCGACGAGGGTGATCACGATCGCGCCGATCGCGAGATAGCCGGACACCTGACCGAAGGTGCGTTCTTTTACGAGAAGTGAAATGCCCATGAGCGCGATACAGCCGATCAGCAGCGCCATGAGTACAATCAGAAAAATAAAGTTTTTCTTATCCATCATTTCCTCCTTTTTTTATCGCATCCATCGCGTCGGCGATCTGCGCGAAATCGCGCAGGGTCAGTTTTTCGGCGCGGGCGGTCTCAGCCACGCCCGCTGATTCAAGTATACCACTCAATTCGCGCTTGTCAAGCGACATTCCCGATGCGATCGCATTCAGCACGGTCTTGCGCCGCTGTGAAAACGCCGCCTTGATGATGCGGAACATCAGCTTTTCGTCAAGCGGTTTGTACTCCGGCTCGCGCAAGGTCAGCCGGATCACCGCCGAATCCACCTTCGGCGCAGGCATGAACGAGCCTGCGGACACATGGAACAACAGCTCCGGCGCGGCGTAGTAACGCACTGCGCAGGTGATCGCGGAGCTTTCGCGCGCGCCTTCTTCGGCGCACAGCCTGAGCGCCGCTTCCTTCTGCACCATTACGGTGATGCTCTCGACCGGCAGACGGTCCTCAAGCAGCTTCATCAGGATCGGCGAGGTGATATAATACGGCAGGTTCGCGCATACGGCGACCCGCATATCGGGAAACTCTTCGGCTATCAATTTGTTCAGGTCCAGCTCCATAACGTCGGCGTTGACGACCTTCAGGTTATCATATTCGCCGAGCGTTTCGCCGAGCACGGGGATCAGACGGCGGTCGAGTTCCACCGCGACGACCTTCTTCGCACGGGTACACAGCTCGTTTGTCAGCACGCCGATACCGGGTCCGATCTCCAGCACGCCGGTATTGTCGTCGGTCACGGCGCTGTCCGCCATCCTCGGGCATACGGAGGGATTGATCAGGAAATTCTGTCCCAGCGCTTTTGAAAACGTGAACCCGTGGCGCGAGAGGATCCCGCGCACCGTGCTTATATTTGTAAGTCTTTCCATGGGAGGGTGCGCAATCCTTTCGGATATTTATTCTTCAGTCTGCCGTCGGACGCCTTGCCCAGTCCGAGGGTGATGCCGTTGACAGTGACCACCGCCCAGCCTTTGATCCAACGGTCGATCTCAAGCTCTTCGCCGCTGATATAGCGGGCGGCAAGCTCGTCGGTCGAATGAAGGATCAGCCTGCGTTTGAACTGATCCGGCGTCAGGGCGGTCGCCAGGTTATGATGCGGTTCGATCCTGCCCTTCTTGAAATCGCCGAGCTTCATGCCTGCGCGCAGGATGTTCATGCCGGTCGTGTCGGGAAGCAGCTCGGGATCGGGCAGGTTGAGGATACGGTCGTCGATGACATAATAGTGGCGGAACGCGGGATTTCTGAGGATATCGGTGATAAATGTGTCGATTTGCAGGCGATCGTCTTTGGACGGCTCAACGTAGGTATAATCGCCGCCCTTATAGGGCTTGCCGCCTTTCTTTTTGAACTTCGCGACAAAATGACCCTCGCCGCCGTGATAGGGAAACACCCTGCGGCACAGATCCATCCCCTCGCCGAAGCGGGAGGCTTCGCCGAAGCGGCAGCCGGTATCGATCAGCTCGAATTCGGAATGGTTTTTGAGAAAGTCCTCGACCACTCCCTCGTTCTCGACGCGCGAGAAGGTGCAGGTGGAGTAAACCATCACGCCGTCGGGCGCGACTGCCGCCGAGGATGCGTCCAGGATCGCTTTCTGACGTTCGGCGCAGGAGGCGGAATGCTCGGGCGACCACTCAAAGATCGCATCCTTGTCCTTGCGGAACATCCCCTCTCCGGAGCAGGGCGCGTCGACCAGGACTTTGTCGAAAAAGCCCGCAAGCCGGGACGCCAGCTTGTCCGCATCCATATTGGAGACAACGGCGTTCTTGACGCCCATACGCTCGATGTTTGACAGCAGGATGTGGGCGCGCGGACGGACGACCTCGTTTGCCCACAGAAGTCCCGTACCGCTGAGGCGCGCGGCGATCTGGGTGCTTTTGCCGCCGGGTGCGGCGCACATATCCAGCACCTTGTCTCCGGGGCGGACGTCCAGCGCGGTGACCGCGGACATCGCCGACGGCTCCTGTACATAAAACGCGCCCGCGTGATGCAGCGGATGCTTGCCGAGCTTCTCTGCGCTGACATAGTATCCGTCCTCACAGAACGGCGTCTGTTCACCCGCAAAGGGCAACAGCGGCAGCAGTTCCTCCGCCGTCATCTTGAGGGTATTGACGCGGATGCCGCGGCAGGGTTCTTTGTCAACGGTTTCGAGATATTTCTCGAAGTCATCGCCGAGCAGTTCCTTCATTCTCTCGAAAAACGCGTTCATCATCATAAAATCACCCCGGTCGGTACATAATAGTAGTAATTCTTTTAAAAGGAGGTCATCACATGAGCAAGAAGAATAAGCAGAATCAGAATCAGAGCAATTCTCAGGATCAGAACAAGAAGAGCATGAACGATTCACAGAATTGCCCCGAGAACGATTCCAAGAAGCAGAACAGTGATCAGAAAAAAGATCATTGCGAATAAGAGCGGCTTGTCCGCTCTACATATGAGCGTCTTTATTAGTAGCCCAGCTCTTCTCCGACGATGATGACCTTGATGCGGTCTTTGTGGCGCTGTCTGGCACAGATGACATAGTTGCAGCAGATACGGCCTTCGCTGCGGCAGCCGTCGCACATATAGGAAGCGTCGGTGCCGACGGACAGGCATTCGCCCGCCTTTGAACAGTAGGTATCACAGCCGAGTCTCTGGGTATTCTGCGGGGACGCAAACGCCTTGACGCGGTAGGTCGCTTCGTCAAGATCTCTGACGATCTTGTTCCAGCCGCAAATCAGGATGACCTGTTTGGGACCGTAAAGGTATGCCGAAACACGGTTGGAGTTGCCGTCGACATTATAGAGCAGGCCGTTTTCGGTGACGGCGTTGGAGCTGCCCAGATAGGTATCGGCGGTATATGCCGCGCGGTACGCCGCGTTGATCTCCTCGGGCGTCTGCGCTTTGGATCGGTCGATATAGTGATAAGCGCCGCTGTTCAGCATATCGATGACGCCGCACTGCTTCAGGGTCACAGAACCGCCGTGCGTGACGGTCTCGCCCTCTTTGATCAGCGTTTTGAGCAGCGGGACAACGTCGGCGGCGGTCTCTACATAATAAGCCGCCATGTTGTTCTTTCTCAGCTTCATCATCGTCATATCGATTCTGCGTTGGTCTTTGGTTTCCATCGTAACACTTCCCATTCATTATTTCGGCGTCGGGCTGTATGCCGAAGCATACAGAATCACTATGCCGATAGATGGATATATTATAGCATACAGCCCGTATTCTATGCAAGATGAAACCGCAATTTTTCGCCAATTTATGCAAGATAAAATGCGTTTTCGAACGGTTGACTACAGATAAAATACAGATAGCCGTCCTATACTGATGCCGAAACAAGGAGGCGCGATTATGAAAAAAGGTTTATCCATTCTGCTCGCCGTCATCACGGTATTGACTCTGACGTCAATCATTCCGGCAAATGCATCGCAGCACATTCCGATCGGCTTTGAAGAAAAGCAGATCGATACATATGCGATGAACAAAAACACCGATCCCGAAACGATCACCTGTCTGTTCCGCGATGATCTTCCGACAGTCCCCTATCTCTCTCCGGAGGATTTTCTGAATCATATCCTCACGGTAAACGTCGGCGTCAGCAACAACGGCGACGGTGTTTTCACCTATACCAACGGAGAATATCACATGGTCGTTGACACGGTCAACGATATCGTATCGTTCGATCGCTATGAAGCGTTCACAATACAGAACCTCTTCTCCGACTACGCAGGCGATCAGGAAAACTATTATGAGATCGATCCCGCGTCGTTTGATTACCAGACCCGCAGTGTAAGACTCGATCTCGGCAATTACGGAATCGATATCGTCACCGACGGCAAAAGAGCCTATCTGCCGTACGTCACGCTCAACGATATTTTCGCAGAGACCTACTGCGGGGTCGTGTTCAAAAGCAACCGTTTTCGTTTTGTCAACACCTACCTGCGCTACATCGGTGAGACCGATTTTGCGAAATACTCCGACTCCCGCGACAAAGCGATGGCACAGTTCACATATGATGAGCTGTGCTTCGTAACAGATAACTTCTACGGCAAGCCCTCAAAAGCGATCCTTTCCGACAGCATCCGCAAAAAAGGGCTGGATCGGACGCTCTCCGAATACAGCAGCGCTACGTCGCGCGTCAAAGAGCTGCTGCTTTCCGAAAGCACGGAAGAATACTGTGCCGGCGTCAAGCTGCTGGATTACTATCTGGATGACGGCGGTCACACCTCGCTCGGTTACGCTCTGAAAAAGGTTTCGGCGCGTTTCGGACTGACGGATGCGGCAGCGGCAGCTAAGCGCGCCTTTGGCGATTCCGAAGCTGAGGAACTGAAAAACATCGAGACAGCAACAGCCGCCAAGCAGGCGAAGGCCGAAGCAAAATCAAAGCTTTGGGCACAGAAATATGCGGCATATGCAGAATTCGAAACGATTCGTACATGGGGCAAAATCACCTTCAGCCGAGCCGGCGATACCTATTTCTTTGACTTTGACAGTTTCGACTCTACTGTCGCTGAACCGTTCAAACAGGCAATGGACTACGCCGAAGAGCATCACGCAAAGCGATTCATTATTGATTTGAGCACCAACGGGGGCGGTACAACGACGGTAGCGGCTTTCATGCTGTCGCTGATGCATGTTGACCACAACTTTCTTGCCAGATGCGAGGCGTCCTCAAACACCTACCCCCTGCTCCTGAAGATCGATAAAAACCTCGACGGCGTGATCGACGAAAAAGACGACGAGGTACAGTACAGCTTCGACTGTGCGATTCTGACCTCACAATACTCCTTTTCGTGCGCTAATCTCATGCCCTGCTTTGCACAGGATAACGGCGTCGCGATCCTGGGCGAAACCTCCGGCGGCGGATGCTGCGATATCAGCGTGCACTATTATCCCGACGGGAGCCTGTACGCGATCTCAGGGTCGACCGTGATGCTCCGTAAAAGCGGCGCAGACGTCGACGGCGGCGCAGTACCCGACGCGTCCCTTCCGGGAGCCGCATCCGACTACGACGGCTTTTATGATATTGACGCCATTAACGCGGGGTTCGACGCATACTACGCGACTTCCGGGACTGTCCTGTGCGGCGATTATGACGAAGATCGCAGCGTCACCATTCTGGATGCAACGCGTGCACAAAACATCATCGCAGAACTGATGGAACGACCGTCGGAAGATTTTTTGAAAAAAGTCGATGCAGACGGCGACGGCGATCTGACAATCCTCGACGCGACCTCCGTCCAGCGCTATCTCGCCGATCTGCCTGCCTATGAGGGAATCGGCAAACCCGCCGCATAAGCCATTGACGACAAAAGCTCCGCCGCAAAAGCGCCGGAGCTTTTTTTGATACGACGATCACTTCGGTATGTCGACAAACGGTACGCCGAGATATTCCGCGATGCTCCGGGCAAGATTTCTGCCGATCTCGGCGATGTTTTCCTGGATCCACTCCGCGTCGGCGAGGTTGTCGTGGTAGGCGGTCTCGATCAGCACCGCGGGCGCTTTGGTTCGCCTCAGCTCCGCCAGATTCGTCGAGGCTACCGTCCTGACCTTATCGGGAAGCGGGTAGATGTCCCTGTAGTTCTCTGCGATGATCTCGGCAGCGCGTTTGCCGCGGGCGCTGGTCGGATAATAATAGACGTCTGTCCCCCGCACCCTGCCGCTGTTCTGCTCGCCTGCGGCGTTGCTGTGGATCGCAAGGTGCAGGTCGTAGTTTCCGGCGTTCGACTGGGCGATCGCCTGCGACAGCGTTTGTGTCGGCGAATTGCGGCCAAAGCTGATTCCCGACGCGGTGAGATACGGCTCAACAGCGTCCGCGATCAGGTTCATGAAATACTCCTCGTTACCGCCGTTGACATAGGGATTCCACTCCTGCAAAGACGGACTCAAAAAGACTGACGGCATAAATCATCACTCCTGTAAAAGACTTGGCATCCGGTGCAATATCCGAACGCGGTTTTGACAGGCAGATTTCCGCCCACTCTTTGTTAAAATCCTCGCTAATACGTCAGTATTAGCTGTGGTTTTGCCGCGATCAGACGAAAATCTGCTCCGGCAAAACTCTATAGGACTGAAAACAAATAAGGTTTTGTGCAAAATTCGGTGCAGAAAACGCAGGCAGGCTGGCGCCTGCCAAGATTGATATGTCGAATTCAGCCAAAAGATTGCCGTTTTCAGCGTGTTCGGATACTACGCCGGATGTCAAAAAATATATTCAAAAAATTCACGGTATATTCCTTAATCGAAATTTAAAACAGCGGTTCTATGCTATGATTCAGTTAATCTGATAACAGAGAATTTCCACATTTTAAAAGGAGGATTTTGTTATGAAAAAATGGGTTTGTCCCGTATGCGGTTACGTTCACGAAGGTCCCGAGCCCCCCGAGAAATGCCCCGTATGTAAAGTACCCGGCTCGAAGTTCAACGAAGTCACCGAGGACGCAGGCTTTGCATGTGAGCACGTTGTCGGTATCGCCGCCGATGTAGCGGAGGATATCAAGGCGGATCTGCGCTCGAACTTCGAAGGCGAGTGCAGCGAGGTCGGAATGTATCTTGCGATGGCGCGCGTCGCCGACAGAGAGGGTTATCCCGAAGTCGCAGCCGCGTTCACCAAGTATGCGTTTGAAGAGGCAGAGCATGCCGCTAAGTTTGCAGAGCTGCTGGGCGAAGTTCTGACCGACAGCACCAAGAAGAATCTTGAGCTTCGCGTAGAGGCAGAGACAGGCGCCTGCGCAGGCAAGCTTGATCTTGCAAAGCGCGCTAAGGCAGCCGATCTCGACGCGATCCACGACACCGTCCACGAGATGGCGAAGGATGAAGCAAGACACGGCGCAGGCTTCAAAGGACTGCTGAAGAGATATTTCGGCTGAGCTTAATCAATTGTTTTGAAAGAGCCGCTTGAATGCGGCTCTTTTTTATAGGAGGATTACTATGTGCTGGTTTATTCACGGCGCGGTATTCGGAAACATCAATGCAGACGCACTAAAAACAATCAACGCCGCACCCTGTCCCGCCTATTGCAAACACAGTGATCATCTGACGTAACATCAACGGCGGGGTCGAAAAGCAAATACTCAAACAATTTGAGGGAAGGAAGAATTTCTTTCCCTCTCTTTCTTTTTTGAGTCGGATGTGCTATAATGCATCCATCAAACAGCCATTGGAGTTCCTTATGAAATTTCCGTTCAAACGAAAGAAGCCTTCGCCTGAGCCGGAGGTCATACCTGCGATCCATGCTCCGGAGCCGGCACCGGTAGAGCCGGTGCCCGAAAAGACCGTCGAACCCGAACCGAAAGAGCCCGGCGACGGCTTTGACGAATGGTTCCGCACACCGACGCGCGGCGGGATCGAGCGCCGCGAGCGCAACGACATTTTTGAGGAATACCGCGTGTACGGCGCCGACAAAGACGGCAGGCTGACCTGCCGCCGCTGGCACCGCTATCCCGAGCATGAACGGGAGTTTGACCTGTCCTACAGCCGCGCGCTGCGCTTTGATGAATTCAATCGCAGGCTGCTCGAAGAGTTGGATAAGGGCGATATGAAACCGGGCGACTACAACCGCTGTATCGAAAACGCCGAACGGCTCAGCGGGTCGGATAACGCGGGGACGGTATCAAAAGTGCTGAGCGACGAAGAAAAACAGCTTCTCGAAGCCTTCTGCGACGGGATGGATACACTGACGAATCGCTCCTATCTGCACAGCGAGGGAACGCTGAGCTGTGCGTGCGAAAGCGTTGTCGGCGGCGAAACCCTACAGCTCCGTTTTCGCAAGCCGCTGAAGCACGACGCGCTGAACGCCGACGTCAGCGGCGTCAGCCGAAAACCCATCGAGGGCTACGAGATCGAGAACCTTTGGATCATGAGCATCTACAATCGCCTGCGCGAGAAGTGCAGCGCTTGCAAAGCATGCGTGTTGACGTCCGAATGGAGTATCAACCGCGAGAGCATCCACCTGTTCATTGCCGAAGGATTCGAAGGGATCGGCGGCGCGCTGATGATCGCCGTCGGCAGTCCCGCCGACATGAAAAAGCTCGGGTTCTGGTCGCTGGATTTTTCTGCAAAATAACAGCTAAGGCTGCCGCAGTTGCGACAGCCTTTCTTTGACGGTGTTATTATTCTAAATTAGAATTATATCGACAATCTCGCCGCGATTTTATTCTTCTAAAGAATTATCCTCAACTTCTTCCCGATCCTCTTTCGGCAATCTCCGGAAGAATCCGACCGTAAACGGAGCGGTGATCGGGAGCGACAGGCACAGCGCGATCGGCATGGCTTCCTGGATGCCGGCAAGTCCTCTGAGCTGTGCGAGAATCAGCAGCAGCGGGATGAACAGCAGACCGTTTCTGAGCGACGACAGCAGCGACGCGTGCAGGCGTTTACCGGTGCTCTGGAGCAGCATTTCGGTCGTCATGCAGGGCGGCAGCGCCATCGACGCGATCGCCTGCAGGATCAGCGCGCGCGTGCCGATCTCGATAACGTCGGGGTCGTCGCGGAACAAGCCGATCAGACTGCCCGAAAACACAATCAGCAGGATCGTGCCGACGATGATGATGCTCTCAGCCGTCACCACGGTGAACAGAAAACCTTTTTTCAGGCGCGAGAATTTGCGTGCGCCGTAGTTGAACGCCGCGACCGGCTGCAGCCCCTGACCGATACCGAGCGCGATGGAAAATGCAAAGAAGATGATGCGCGAAACGATGCTCATCGCCGCGACTGCCGCGTCGCCGTATACCGCGCACTGCGCGTTCAGCAGGACGGTCGCAAGGCTGTTGAGGCCCTGACGGAGCATCGACGGAAAACCTGTCGCAAAGATATCCGCCAGCATCGCGGGACGGATCTTTTTCATGCAGGAAAAGCTGATCTTCGATTCCGTCCTGCCGCTGAGGAACATGAACAGCAGCACCAGCCAGCTGATGAACTGGCTGACGGCGGTGGATAAGCCCGCGCCGGCGATCCCCATATCCAGTCCGAACATCAGGATCGGATCGCCCGCCATATTCAGCACCGCGCCGACCATCAGTCCGATCATGCCCAGCGCCGCCTTGCCCTCATAGCGCAGCAGATTGTTCAGCGTCAGGCAGGAACACATGAAGGGCGCGGCGATCAGGATATAGGTGATGTAGGTCTCGGCATAGGGCGCGATGGTCTCGGTACTGCCGAGCAGCCGAACCATGCCGCCCAGAAAGATCAGACCGAGGATCCCAACCAGCAATCCCGCCGAAAACGAGGATAAAAATCCCGCTGTCGCATGGACAGACGCCTTATCCCTGTCTTTTTCGCCCAATGCGCGGGACAGGATACTGCCTGCTCCCTGACCGAACAGAAAACCGACCGCCTGGATGACGGTCATGAATCCGAATACGATACCGACTGCGCCGGAAGCACTGGTACCCAGCTGACCGACAAAGGCGGTATCGACTAAATTGTAGATATTGGTGACCAGCATGGAAATGATCGTCGGCACCGACAGCCCGAGGATCAGGCGCGATACCGGCGTTTTTGTCATTTTATCATACTGGGTTTGTTTTGTGTGTTTCATAGCGATCGTTGTTGATCGTTCACCGGTTTCTTCGGAAGAAATCCAGCAAACGCTGTTTGTAGTCGGGCGCCTCGTCAAAGACGCAGTGACCGTATTCGCTGCCGTAGAGATACAGTTCACAGCCGAGCGCGTCGGCGATCCGGCGCGACTCCTCCGCGCCGAGCGCAAGATCGTTCTCGGCGCCGATGACAAGCGTCGGACAGGTTATATGCTTCAACTCGCCGCGCAGATCGAAGTCCGTGATCGACTGCGCGAGGACGATAAAGCGGCGCAGACCTTCCTCGCCGACGGCGTCGTTCATGTGCATGAGGAATTCGCGGTACCGACGGATCGTATTCGCGGAATACAGACGGTCGATAAAATCGGCGGTCAGTCCCGTGATATCACCCGCTTTTGCATAACCGAGCCACGTATCGCAGGTCGCGCGGATCTTCTCTGAGCAATACGCGGCGGTAGAGCCGAGCGCCAGCGCATGTACCGCATCGGGATGATTCACGGCAAGGCTCATCGCGATCATGCCGCCCTGCGACGCGCCGAAGACGTCGGCGTCGCCGATCCCCAGCGCCGTCATCACGGCGGCGGTATCGTCAGCCATCTGACGGATCGTGTAATCTTCGGGCAGATTGCTGCGGCGGTCAAAGACATAGACCGTGTAGTCGTCGGCAAACACTTTGTATGCGTTTTCGACGGCTTTCGCAGCGGTCAGCACGCTTTTGACGTCGATGCCGGGCAGGATCACAAACGATCTCTCGCCCTCGCCGAACGTGAAATATGCCATCTCTATGCCGTTCGTATTGACGATATCGGTTTTCATTCGATCACTCCCCGATTTATCGCGAGCCGCGAGTTATTATAGCGCCGGTCGTCGGTGACCTCTTTGATAAGCGTCACGCAGGGCGGGATTGGGATCAGCGTATCCTCGCTGTCGACCTCCGCCTCAAGACTTGCCTTGTCGTCCCAGAATTCATAAACGTCCAGTTCATAGACAAGTCCCGCGTAAGAGAACATATGGCGGTCTTTTTCGATCGTGATCGTATGTTTTTTCCGATATGTCAGTAGGTCTGAATATTCTTTATAAGAAATTTCCTTTTCATATTCCCGCCGCGTCATATCTGTCAGACGCTCTTTATATGTATAGATATAGCTTGTCCTGCCGTCCTCGACGATCCGGCGGATCCTGCCGCCGACAAAGTTATCGTCGCTTCGCAGATAGGTCTGTGAAATATGCCGGACGCGGTAGCCGGGCATCTGCCGCAGCGCGTCAAGATCGGGATATTCGATCAGAAACCGCCGTTCGATCTCCAGCGGCGCTGATTTGATGTCAAACGTGTTCATTGGCATTTCCTTTCAGGCGGATCACCACCAGCTCGCGCGGATTGCCGAATCGCGGACAGGCGACCGTATTGGAACAGCCCGCCGATACGATCAGCCTGTTGTCAAAAAAGCTGCCGTGGGCGTACTTACCGAACAAGCTCTGTCCGGGGACAAAGAAGCCTCTGCCCTTTTTGCCGATGCGCACCTGTCCGCCGTGGGTATGACCGCTGAGCGTGAGCGCGATATCGGAGTCGGTGAGATTGTCTACATAGAACTGAGGGTTGTGGCACAACAAAAGTTTGAATCCCTTTTGCGCCTTGTATGCTTCGATGAATTCTTCATAATCCCAGGTCGAGATGCCGCCGAGATCGATCTCGCAGCCTTTATAACGGATGGTCACAGAGGCGTTATCGAGCAGAACGATTCCGTTCTCCTGCAGGAACGCATAATCCTCGTCGCGCAGCAATTGTTCGTGATTGCCCAGGCTGAGATAGACCGGGGCGATCCGCGCTGCTTTTCTGAGGAAATTGTAAGAATTCTCGGAATTCGGCTTCTTTTTTCTGCTCTGCAGCATGGTCAGCAGGTAATTGGTATAGTGGATCGCGTTGATGATCAGGCGCTTGACCGGTCGGTGTTCAAAGTCGTACTGGGGACGGTTGTCGTAGCGTTCAAAGGTATCGCCGGTGACAACGATGAAGTCCGGCTTGACCCGGCTGAGCAGCCTGAGGACGTCGTCGCAGATACGCTCATGCAGATCCGATACATGGGCGATGACAAGCTCCTGCGGAACGGGATACGGGATATTCACTTGGTACTCGGTGAGAACTGCTTTGCTCATAGGGTACCTCCTTTGCTTCTCTGAATAGTATACCGCAAATCAACGAGGAATTCAACCGATTTTTGACAGAAGCCGGATCCCGATATAATTCCGAATAAGAATTATATGACGTTGTCGCCGGACCATCGGACATAAAACAAGAGCTGTCCGAAGACAGCCCCTGACAGATTATGTGTCATATACGATCAGCAACGTTCCGTCATCGACGGAGATCCGTGCCGGTTTGCCGACAAATTCATTGCTGACGCCGCGGGTGACCGCTCGCGGCAATTCAAAGTCAGCGACTTCATACATCAGTCCGCTGATGCTCACCCCGCGGGAAACCTCGCTGAGCGAGAATACCGATATCCTGCCGTCGCTTTTGAGAGGTGCTGTGAACGATGCGTTGCGGATCACGGTAAAGCTGCTGTCGTCGCCGATAAACAGACTGCGCCCTCCCGCGAGCGCGATCTGCTCCGCTACGGCGATATTGCCCAGCGTATGGTCAAGCCGACCGCCGACCGCCCCGTAAACGATGAAGTCGTCACAGCCTTCTTTGAGCGCGAGGTTGACCGCGTGCTCGAGATCGGTATCGTTTTTATGCGTATCCAGCAGGATCAGGTTATCCGCATCGGGAACGCTGCCGAGCGAATCAAAATCGCCGACTGTGATATCGGGCGTGATCCCCAGCGATGAGGCGACCGCGTAGCCGTTGTCCGCGGCGATGATCAGGTCGTCTGCATTCGGCTGAAGAATCGGTTTTCCGACCGGCAGCGCCCCGAAAATGATACAGCGTTTCATAGGCGTTCCTTTCCGTTACGCACCGATTTTTGAGATGATCTCCCGCTTATAGGCGAGGAATGCATCGGTGAGGTTAAAGTCCTTTCTGCGCGGCTTCGGCTCTTTGATGACGATCTCGTCGGTGATGGTGCCGGGATTGCCCGTGAGCAGATAGATACGGTCGGACAACAGGATCGCTTCGTCGATATCATGGGTGATAAAAACGGTGGACAGCCTGATGTTGTCCATCACATCCAGATACCAGCGGTGCATCTCGCCCTTTGTCAGCGTATCCAGCGCGCTGAACGGTTCGTCAAGCAGCGCAACGTCGCCGGAGAACAGATATGTTCTCAGCAGCGCCGCACGCTGACGCATGCCGCCGGATAGCTCTGCGGGATACTGATGCTGTGTCCCTTCGATGCCGAACTGCGCGAAATAGCCGCTCGCCTTTTCGCGCGCTTCTTTTTTCTTTACGCCCTTGATGAGCATCGGCAGCGCGACATTATCGAGGACGGTTCGGTACGGCAGGAGCATATCCTTCTGGAGCATATAGCTGATCCTGCCGGACTGACCGGTGACGTCTTCGCCGTTGAGCAGTACCTTTCCCTGCTGCGGGCGGTTAAGCCCCGCAATGATATTGAACAGTGTGGTTTTTCCTCCGCCGCTGACACCGAGCAGACAGACCAGCTCGCCGTCGTTCAGCGTAAGGTTGATATCTTTGATGACGGGCGTGACGCCGTCATAGGAGAACGTCACGTCCTTGACTTCCAATGCTGCCATTACTCGGGCAGATAATCGTTGGTGAAGCCGGTGTTCTCGGGGATCTCGGCGTCGGACAGCTTGTTCTTGTTGATCCAGTTATAGAACGCATTCCAGCGGGTCGGATCGATATATCCCCAGCGGGCGACGTCGGATTTGTATTCCTTCGCAAGATACTTCTGACTTGCAACGACCAGATCCTTGTCCAGCTCGGGTGCGTATTTCAAGAGGATCTCAGCCGCTTCTTCGGGATTCTCAATTGCGTATTCGTAGCCTTTCTTCAAGGCGGAGAGGAAGGCTTTTGCCGCGTCGGGGTTCTCCTTCATCCAATCGGAGTTGCCGATAATAACGGGGGTATAGTAGTCGAATACGGGATCGATATCCTTGAACGCAAAGTAGTCGGTTTCCAGTCCTGCCTGCTCTGTCGCAACGCCTGCCCAGCCGTAGAAAATCCAGATCGCGTCAACGGTTCCCGACTGAAGTGCAGAGACCTCGTCGGTAACGGTTGAGGGGATCAGCTCGACTTTGTCGAAATCGCCGCCGTCTGCCTCTACGACCTGCTTGAGGGTCGCTTTTTCGATCGGAAGATCCCATGTTGCATACTTCTTGCCTTCCATGCCCTTGGGACGATCCATGCCCTTGCCCTTGAGCGAGATGATTCCGGACGTGTTGTGCTGGATCAGCGCGGCGCACGCCTCGATCGGCATCGCATCGTCGCCGACGATCGCCGGCAGCATGGAATCCTGGAACGATACGCCGAACTGCGCTTTGCCGGAACCGACGAGCATCTCAGCGCCGTCTTCGGGCGGCTGAACGACCTCGACCTCTAAGCCTTCGTCGGCAAAATAGCCTTTTTCCTGTGCGACATACAAACCGGTGTGGTTGGTATTGGGCGTCCAGTCAAGGACAAAAGAGATCTGTGTTTTGTCTTCGGATTTTTCCTCGCCGCAAGCGACAAATGAAACTGCCGCCAACGCGCAGACGAGAATCAGAGCGATGAGTTTTTTCATATTGATTCCTCCTAATGTAAGTGTGAACGAGATTGATGCTTGCTTTTCTCCCACGGCATACACGCATACTGCAGCACGCCTGTCAGCCAAATCAGAATCAGGCTGATCACGGAGATCAGGATGATCACCGCGAACATCTTATCGGAAGAAAAGGATTTGCGGACGCGGGTCATATAACAGCCTAGTCCCTCGGTGCCGCCGATCCATTCGGATACGACCGCGCTGACGACTGCATAGGACACCGATATCTTCAGACTGGAGAAAAAATGCCCCAGCGAATTCGGCAGCTTGACAAAGCGGAATATCTGCATACGGCTTGCGCCCATGGAACGCATGAGATTGATCGTGTCCGGATCGACTGACGAAAAGCCTTCCAAAAGGCTGATCGTGATCGGAAAAAATACCACCAGAATGATCAGTACGATCTTCGGAAGCATCTGATAGCCGAGCCATATGACCAGAAGCGGCGCGATCGCGACGGTCGGGATCGTCTGACTGACGACCACAAGCGGATAGATCATCTTTCGGACGACGGAAAACCTGTCCATGACGACCGCCATCAGAAAGCCGATGATAACGCCGAAGAATAATCCGATAAAGGTCTCTGTCAGCGTCACGCGCGCATGGCTGAACATCAGCCGCCAGTCTTTTTCGAAGGCCTTCGCGACGTCTGCGGGCGACGGAAGCATATACTTCGGCACGTTCGTAAAGCTGCAGATCATCTGCCACCCCGCGAACAACAGCAGCAGCGCCAAGATCGGCAGCGCGACCTTACTGATGGTGCTTCGTGACTTTGCGCTCAATGGTCAGCACATCCCCCTCCGGCCGATAATCGACTTTGATATATGCCAATACAGACGGCGCACCCGCACGGATCGCGATATGCTGGCATTCCTTGACGATATCCATCAGCTCGTCATAGTCGCCCTCAATCGCGGTCTCGAACGGACCGACATAGCATTTCAGCCCCGTGCTTTTGATATAAGCGATGACTTCGTCGACGATGCGGATCAGCTCCTCGTCGTTCTTTGCCTCAGGCAGCGTCTGGATCGCTACACTTGCGTTCATATGTATCCCTCCAAAAAAAGATTATCAAAAAAACAGATGCCCTCAGAACCCGTTGAACGGGCGGTACACGCTATCTTCTGAGGGCATCCTATACCAAGCTGACGCTTAGTATCATATGTATTACGCGGAAAAGCAAGGCTTTCCGGCATAATAAAAAGCACCACACATATCGTATGGCGCGTTGCTATGCTCCCTACGACGGCATTATCCGTATCAGGTTGAAGGGTTAAGGAAACATCCATCCTACTCTCAGCCGGCTTTTGCGACAGCGCCCCTGAAGTTTTGATTCTTTGACTGTCATCATCATACAATACGATTCAAAAAAAGTCAAGAAAATCACCGTAAGAATCATCAAAAAACCGATCAGAAAGAACTTCCTCGGATCGGAATAAAAAAACTTTAATGTTTTACTTGCATTTTTCAAAAGAATGTGGTAATATACATATTACGGCAGTAATCTTACTGTTCTTTTGCGCTGGTAGCTCAGCTGGATAGAGTGTTTGGCTACGAACCAAAAGGTCGGGGGTTCGAGTCCCTTCCAGCGCACCATAT